>NZ_JBKEGK010000044.1:0-14635 GCF_046710025.1 Natronomonas sp.
ATGAGTACCGAACCGGCGAGATCCGAATCGGCGAGCGGGCGATGATCGGGGCCGGGGTCGTCGTGCTTCCCGGCGTCGAGATTGGCCCGGACGCACAGGTCGCCGCGAACTCTCTCGTCGCCGAGGACGTCCCGGCGGGCGAGACGTGGGCCGGGGTTCCCGCCGAACCCCTCGAAACCGACGATGAGGCGACCCACTCGACCGGCTGACAGTAGCCTACTCCTGTTCTCTGAACTCCTCGCGAACCGCCGCAATGTCCTCGGCGATCGACGCCGCGTCCTCGGGGAACAGCGCGACCTGAATCTCGTTGCCGTCGGCGTCGCTCGCGACGATCTTGAGTTGGCTGTCGCCGAACGCGCGTGCTTCGACTGATTCTGGATCAAAGAGCTTCGCGGTCGCTGACTTGTTTGTTGGACCGACGTTCTTGATACTTCCCTCTTTGAGTTCGATCATGAACGACTCAAGATTCAGGTTCAGCATATCCGGTGGTTCGTCGGGGAGAGGCTAAACTCTTCAGGGCACAACTGCCCCGGCTCCTCGGAGCACAACCGTTTCAATGCAGAGGTTCCCGTGTACTCCTCAGCCTCGGACCCGCATCGCGCCCTCCCGAATCACCTTCCGGTTCGGGACGACGTACTCCTCGCCGTCGTCCTCCACGTGGGTCACGAAAACGTCGATCTCTTGGACAATCCCCCGACAGCCGTCGATTTCGACCTCGTCGCCGATCGCGTATGGTTCCGACATGAGAAGGTAGACACCCGCGGCCGCGGAGGCGAGCAAGTCTCTGAATGCCAAGCCACCGAGGAAGAAGACGCCGAAGGCGTAGGCAGCAAGCAACACCAGAAGCGCCGCCGTGGCGACGCCGAGTTGCGACAGCGCGATGAGGCCGGCAACGTAGAGTATCGAGAGCTTCAAAAGCGTCGAGACGACGGTCACTTCCGGGAGTTTCACGCTTCGGAGTCGTTCATCGACGACGATTTCGGCCTTGTCCCCGACGACGAGACCAACCAACACGACGAAAACGGCGACGAACAGTCGTGGTAGAAACGCGACCGTCTCCTCGATTAGCGCCTCACCGGGAACCAACCCGACAGTCCGCATCGAGTACAGCGCTGCGAAAAAGAAGACGAACGCCCCGACCAAGCGGGAGAGAAACTGAATCGTCGAGCCGCCGAACTGTCTTGCCGTCCGCTCGAAGGACGTCCCCTCGACAGCGTCGTCGACACCGAGGGCGACGAGCAGACGCCGAACGAGCGTGGCGGCGAGCGCGCCGGCGGTGATCCCCAAAAAAAGGACGACGATGGCGACAAAGAGGTTCCGCTCGGACGTCGAAAGCCCCTCGGACCAGGCGCGGACGACCGTCGGGTACATCAGTACGCCTCCGGATCCAACTCGAGGATTATCTCGCCGCCGGAGAACGCCCGGACGAGCCCGTCGGACTCCGAGAGGACGACCGCGACCGCGTTTGTATCCATCGTAATCGCGCCCGCCGCCATGTGGCGCGCGCCAAGACCCTTCGGAATGTCGACCCCCTCGGCGGCGGGCTCAAGATACCGGTACGCCGAGACAATCTTCCCGGAGTCGCTGATGACGAACGCACCATCGAGCCGCGAGAACTCCTTGAGCATCACATCGACGATTGGATCGCCAACGTGGACGTGGCTCTTTTCGAAGGGGTTGTAGCTGAGTGGCCGAGACTTATTCATCACCTTCCCGGCGTCGCCGACGACGAACAGCGCGCCGACGCGTTTGCCCTTCTGTCCTTTCTTTCCTAACTCGATCGCGACCTCCAAAACGTTCCGGATGACGGACGGTTCCGCACGGCTATTGACAAAGAGATCGTAGACGCCCGACTGTTCGAAATCGCCGGCTCGAACGCGGGTGACCGTGTCGATATCCTCGGAAAACAGCGCGAGTACGCAGACGAGTTGCTCGCCCTCTTCGACGAACCCGTTCTCTAGAGCGCCCTCGACGCCGAATCGGACCCGCTCACGTACCTCGTCGAACTCGAGGGGGAGCTCGACGTATTGCCCGGCGTCGACCGCGTTCTCGGTCGCGACGACGACCGGGGTGCCCCCCTCGACGAAGCGCTCGTACAGCGATCCGCTCGGGGAAAACAGGAGCGTCCCGTCGACGTCCGACACAATATCGTCAAGCAGATCACCGAGTTCACTCATTGTTCGTTCGTCGAATCCGATGGAAAAAAGCGTTGCGGGGCGTCTGACGCCACTCGCGCGCGCGAGTAAAGATCAGGTTGATCGGCCACTGGATCGGTCTGCCAGCCGGCAAACCGAGGCGTCGACACACCGGTGGCCCCGTGACGCGAAACGTCGGCGACGGCTCACCACTCGCTGCCGTCGGCTAGATCGATATCGCTGTCCAGCTTCGACGATGGACAAATGTCCTCCAAGACGCAGTCCGAGCAGTCGGGGTTACGTGCGGTGCAGGTGTCGCGACCGTGACTGATCAACAGGTGGGTGAGCTCCTTCCAGTCGTCTTCCGGGACAATTCCCACGAGATCGGATTCGATCCGTTTCGGGGAGTGCTCCTCAGTCAGCCCGAGTCGCCGCGAGATGCGCTGGACGTGGGTGTCGACGACGATACCCTCAACGACCTCGTGGCCGTGCTGGAGGACGACGTTCGCAGTTTTTCGCCCGACACCGGCGAGGTCCGTCAACTCGGACATCGTATCCGGCACCCTGCCGTCGTGGGTCTTGGCGATATCCTGACAGGCGGATTTGATGTAGCTCGCTTTGTTGTTGTAATAGGTGATCGAATCGATGGCGGAGGCGAGTTCAGACTCGTCGGCCTCGGCGTATGCCTCGGGGCCGTCATATGCCTCAAAGAGGTCGGCCGTTACGCCGTTGACGCGTTCATCAGTACACTGCGCGGAGAGGATGACCGAAATGAGGAGTTCGAGGCGGCTTGAAAACTCCAGGGATATCTCGGGTTCGGGGTACTGTTCGTAGAGTCGGTCGAGGGTTTCGACGACCTGTGCCTCGCGCGAGTCGAGTGGCGTGCCCATATCACGACAGGGAGCGGGCGGCCCTTGGGTATGTCGAGTCCGGCAGCCCCGATTCACGGAAGCGGCGTAGCGACCGGCGCGTTCCGCTCCCGCCAGACAGCGCTCTCGTGCGGCGACCCACCGGTCGCTGTCGCCGAAAACGTCGCCGAAACGGTCCACAGTTCCGAACAGCCCTCGCATCGGACGCCGACGATCGAGACTCGATTGAGCCCCTCGATAGTGCACTGGACTCCCGTCCAGCGCTTGACTGCGTCAGCAACGGTATCGGGAGCGGGGGCATCGTCAAGCACCCCACCGGGGAGCACCCAGTCGTCACCGTCCGGGCACGCGATCAATCCGCCATCTCCCTTGACCTTGACGCGAACTGCGATGCCATCGGGTCGCTCCGCGACCGCCTCGAACCCATCGTGATCGACGCCGACGGTCGTTTGACGGACATCGAAGTGATCGTACGTATCGTAGAGCACGTTTAGATACTGCGAGACATCCCCCGAAACCGAACACTCCATGCCACCGGAACACCCGGCAGAGGAATAAAACTGGGGAATCGAATCCGTTCGGTTTTGTCGACGGATCGGCCGTATCCGAAGACATGATAAATAGAAATTATATGTTTATATCTGGTAAGTAAGCGCGCGCCGCGTGTTCATCTCCCCATCCGAATCACCACAGCGGCGTCTGCGGTGTCACCCCTAACACGTTTAGGGCTGTTAGTGAAACGCCGATAGTGGAAACCGTCGCCGACTGAAACGGTCTCCTCGACTGTTGGGGCTTACTCCGAACACTCACAGTGGCCGCGTTCGAGCAGGTCGACGACATCGAACTGCGTGTTACACTCCTCGCAGACGACGCGAACGTCGACGAACGTCCGGAACGGCCCGATATCGAGGTGCCCGCCGGAACGGAGCTGTTCGAGTTTGCCCTCGGTGACGGAGTCGACCCGCCCGCGGAGCCGTTCCACGTTCGCGACCTCGCGTTCGATCGGATCGGTCTCATCCGGCGTATACTCGGCGCCGCGGTGTTTCTGTAGGTACGTTCGGATGGCCTGATAGGTGACAAAGTCCGTCTCGAGCGTCTTGACGTCGAGGCCGTCGCGCTCGAGACGGCGGCGGATCCGGGTTCGATCGGTGTTTTCGGCGTCGTCAGTCAGGAGTCGGTACGTGTTTTCGACCTCACCATCTAGCGGTCGGACATCGGCTTGTTCGAGCGCGCGCCTGAGTAGCCGTTGATTAAAATACGTTGCTAGCTGTCTGAGACTCTTTCGGTCCTCCTCGGCAGTCCAGAGCCGTTCCAGTTCATCGCCCACCGAGTCCAGATCGTACTCCTCGATGAGGCGGACGACCTTGCTCCGGCGACCCCGGCCCGAACCGGACTGGTCGTCGGTGTTTTCCATATCTGAGGAAGGGACGACGCCGACTAGTATCTTGTGTTCAACTCGCCGGAGTCGATGTTTCATCATATTTATGCGCCGAGGCGCGATACGATGAGTTATGAGTACTGAGCAGGCCGTTGGGGAGGCCACTCTTTTCGTCCGGAACATCGGCGGGATCGACGAGACATCGGTAACGTTCGATCCGGGGGTGACCATCCTCGCCGGCGAGAACGCGACGAATCGGACGTCGCTGCTGCAGGCGATCATGGCTGTCCTCGGGAGCAGCGACGTCTCGATGAAAGGTGACGCCGACAACGCGACCGCCGAGTTGCGGATCGGCGAGGAGACCTACACCCGTGAGTTCACCAGACAGGCGCCGGCGATCGCCGCCAGTGGGGAGCCGTATCTCGAGGACCCGACGCTCGCCGATCTGTTCGCGTTCCTGCTCGAGTCCAACGAGGCCAGACGGGCCGTCGCGACCGGTGGCGACCTGCGTGACCTGATCATGCGGCCCATCGACACCGACGAGATACAAACGAAGATCGAACGGCACGTCCGCGAGCGGGACGAAATCGAGAAAGAAATCGACACGCTCGACGGTCTCAAGGACCGGTTACCGTCACTCGAGGCCGAACGGACTCGTCTCAAGGACGAGATCGACGAGACAACGGACAAGCTCGCGTCGGTCGAATCGACGCTCGAGTCCAAGGACGTGACCGTCGAGCAGACGCGAGCAGAGAAGGCCGAACTGGAGGAGCGACTCGCGGACCTCCGAACGAAGCGGTCCGAACTCGAGGACATCCGGTATGAACTCGAAACCGAACGCGAGAGCCTCGAATCGGCTCGGGTCCGGAAACGCGAACTGGACACGGAGATCGGGGACCTGCCGTCGGCTCCGGTTGGGAAGATCAAAGAACTTGAGGCGCGGATCGAGACGCTCCGGACGGAGAAACGCGAACTCGAATCGGAGCTCAACGAGGTTCAAAGCGTCATCGGATTCAACCAGGACATGCTCGACGGCGAGGACGGCGACCGTCTTGAGGCGCTCGAGGTTCCGGCCCCGTCCACGGACGCGAACGCGGACAGAAACGAGGACGAAGTGACGGGCGGCCTCCTTCCAGACGCGACGACGACCTGTTGGACGTGTGGGAGCGAGGTCTCACGCGACCAGATCGAGGCAACCGTCGATCGGCTTCAGGAACTCAGCCGGAGTAAACTCGGCGAGGTGAACGATATCGAGGAACGGCTCGACGAACTGACCGAGGAGGTTCGCGACCTCGAACAGCACCAACGCCGGCGCGAACAGCTACAACGACAGCGGGCCGACCTCGAATCCGATATCGAGCGGAGCGAGTCGGCCATCGATCGCCTCACGGAGCGCCGCGGGACGCTTCAGGCGGAGATCGAAGACCTCGAGGCTGGAATCGAGGATCTCGAGGACGGCGACGGCTACGAGGCGGTGTTGGAACTCCACAAAGAGGCGAATCAATACGAGTACGAACTGGGCCGTCTTGAGGAGAACCTCGAGGATACCGAGGCCGAGATCGATCGCATTGAGGGTCGCCTCGACGCCGAGTCGGAGCTTCGCCGGCAGCGCGAGGAGCTAACCGCGGAGATCGAGGATCTCCGGACCCGGATCGACCGCATCGAGGAGCAGGCCGTCGACGGATTCAACGACCACATGGACTCGGTGCTTGAGACGCTCGGGTACAGCAATCTCGAACGGATCTGGCTCGAACGCGTCGAGCAGGAGGTGCGCGATGGGCGGCGCAAGGTCACAAAGCGCGCTTTCGAACTCCATATCGTTCGACAGACCGACAGCGGGGTGACGTACGAGGACACGATCGATCACCTCTCGGAGAGCGAACGAGAGGTGACCGGTCTCGTCTTCGCGCTGGCCGGTTACCTGGCCCACGAGGTGTACGAGACGGTCCCGTTCATGCTTTTAGACTCGCTGGAGGCGATCGACTCCGCCCGGATCGCCGCGCTGGTCGAATACGTCGAAGGGTTCAGCGAGCGCCTCGTCGTCGCCTTGCTGCCGGAGGACGCCGCTGCACTCCCCGACGCGTATCCCCGGATATCGGATATCTGATCGCCCCCGCATCGAATCTCCGACTACCCCCCGGCCGAACGCCCGCCGGGAAACACCGGTAACGATCTACTTATGCTCCCGATTCGGTTCGGGCGCTGTCTCGACCATCTATACACCCCGGCCATCCGCTTTTGTTTTTAATCTGTTAGTTTTGACTAAATATTTCATAAATAAAATGAAGCGAACGACATCGCGGGTCGATCTCATCTCGTAGCCCGCTTCCACTCCCGCAGCCCGACGATCTCGCCATCGACCGTCTCGGGGTCGGCTTCCACCGCCGCCCACCAGAACATCGGTGCGATATCCCCGGGGTCGCGACCGTTCGCGTGGTCCGTCAGTTCGGTTTCGACCATCCCGAGGTCGACGACCCCCATCGGCCACGTCGTTTCGGCCGCGAACTGGCGGATCACTGCCTCGGCGGCTGCCTTCGAGACCGCGTAAGCGCCGTACCCATCCGTCGCCTCGCGGGCGATCCGTCCCGACGGAACGAGTACGCGCGCGTCGGCGGTCAGATGTGGGATCGACTCGCGGACGGTGGTGAACACCCCGCGGACGTTGGTCCGAAGCGTATCGTCGAACGCCGAGTACGGGACCGCCTCGATCGCCGTCTCACCGGGCGTTCCGTAAAATACCCCGGCGTTCGCAACGACACAGTCGATTCCTGCGGCGTCACCTGCCCGGGCGGCGGTTTCGACGAGACGCTCGACATCGAACTCGTCGCGGACGTCCGCACGCATCGCCGTCACCGCCTCGCCGGACGGGTCGATGTCTGCGACGGCGCGCTCGAGTTCCTCGGCGTCCCTCGCACAGACGACGACGTGGGCACCGCGTTCGACGAACGTCGCCGCAACCGACCGGCCGATGCCGCGTGAGCCACCCGTAACGACTGCTGTGTCCATGTGACCGATTCGTCCGGGGGCGGCAAGGTCGTTTCCCCGTGGCATTTTCCACCACACACGTTTTCATATGGCTCCCGACCGTACCGTGTGATATGTCTCGATCCCCCTCCGTGGTGGTCGTCGGCTCTGGTTTCGGCGGCCTGTCGACGGCGTGTTATCTCGCCGATGCCGGCTTCGACGTCACGGTACTGGAAAAGAACGACGGCCTCGGCGGGCGCGCGTCCGTGCTCGAAGCCGAGGGCTTCAAGTTTGACATGGGTCCCTCGTGGTATCTGATGCCCGATGTCTTCGAGCGGTTTTTCGACCACTTCGGCCACGAACCGGAGGACTTCTACGAACTCGAACGCCTCGACCCGCACTACCGGATCTTTTTCAAAGATGGCGACACCGTCGACATCACCGCCGACCGCGAGGATATGTACGAGCTGTTCGACTCCTACGAACCGGGGGCTGGCGATGCGCTCGCGGAGTACCTCGACACGTCCGAAGAGCACTACGGCGTCGCCATGGAGCACTTCATCTACGAGGATCGCCCCCGCCTTCGCGATTGGGTCGACCTCGACGTGATGCGTGCGGCCCCGATCGGCCTCCAGTTGCTCGGGACGATGGACGACTACGTCGCCGATTACTTCGAGAGCCCGAAACTCCGCCAGATCATGCAGTACACGCTGGTGTTCCTCGGCGGTGCGCCGACCAATACGCCCGCAATCTACAATATGATGAGCCACGTCGACTTCAACCTCGGCGTCTACTACCCGGAGAACGGCCTCCAGTCGGTTGTCGACGCCTGCGTCGAGTTGGGTAAGGGAATGGGCGTCGAATACGTTACCGACGCGGAGGTCTCGGAGATTCTCAACCGCCGCGATGGCTTCACGGTCGAATCCGAGGCCGGCACATTCGACTCGGACTACGTCGTCAGCAACGCCGACTACGCTCACACCGAGCGCGAACTCCTCCCAGAGCACGAGCGCCAGTACGACGACGACTACTGGGAGTCGCGGACGTACTCCCCCTCGGCGTTCCTACTGTACCTTGGCGTTGAGGGCGATGTAGAACCGCTCGAACACCACACGCTCGTGTTGCCGACGAACTGGGACCCGCACTTCGAGCAGATATTCGACGATCCGGCCTGGCCCGAGGACCCCGCTTACTACCTCTGTGTCCCCTCGAAGACGGACGACAGCGTCGCCCCCGAGGGACACTCGAACCTCTTCGCACTCGTCCCCGTCGCGCCGGGACTCGACGACACCGAGGAGGTTCGGACGTGGTATCGTGACCTCGTTCTCGACGATATCGCCGAAAACACCGGCGTCGAGTTGCGCGACCGGATCGTCTTCGAGGAACAGTTCTCGGTCTCGGAGTTCGCCGACCGATACAACAGCATGCAGGGGACGGCGCTCGGCCTCGCGCACACCCTCAAACAGACGGCCCTGCTCCGTCCGTCGCACCGCTCGGAGGCGTCTCCCGGACTCTACTACACCGGTTCATACACCACCCCCGGGATCGGCGTCCCGATGTGCCTCATAAGCGGCGAACACACCGCCAACGCCCTGCTTGACGACGCCGTATGACCCAACCCGTCCTGGATCGACTCCTGCCGAGCGAGCGGACGACCGCGGGCTATCTGCTCCGGCTCTCGCGCCCTCGGTTTTGGCTCTACCTCGCCGGGCCCGTGGTGGTCGGTGTCGTCTACGCAGCCCGAACCCCGGCGGAGCTGTTTGCCCCCCTAGCCGTCGCGCTGTTCGCGTACTTTCTGCTCCCTGCGAACGTGTTCCTCTACGGGGTCAACGACGTGTTCGACGCCGACGTCGACACCGATAACCCGAAAAAAGACGAGGCAGGGCGGGAGGTTCAGTATCGCGGCGGCCGACTCGTCCCCGGACTTGTCGCGCTCACTGGTGCCCTGGCGGTGGCGTTTGTGCCGTCGTTGCCCGCCGCCGGCATCGTCGCGCTGGCGGCGTTTCTGTTTCTCGCCGTCGAGTACAGTGCCCCGCCGCTACGATTCAAGACGACGCCGTTTCTCGATTCGATTTCAAACGGGCTCTACGTCCTCCCCGGTGTCATCGCGTACGCGGCCATCGCTGGGACAGCCCCGCCGCCGGCCGCGATTCTCGGCGGGTGGCTGTGGACGATGGGTATGCACACGTTCTCGGCGATCCCCGATATCGACCCCGACCGGGCGGCAGGTATCGAGACGACGGCGACGGCACTCGGGGAGTCCCGAACCTACGTTTACTGTGGGCTCTGTTGGCTCGCCGCCGCCGTAGTGTTCGGAACCGTCCACCCGTTTTTTGCCGCGGTCCTCGGCGTCTACCCGGTCTTCGTCGCGTTTGTCGCTGTTTCTCCCGTCTCCGTCGATCGAGCCTACTGGTGGTTTCCGGTGCTCAACACGGCCGCCGGGACGGCGTTGACCCTCGCCGCGCTCTGGGTGATGCTGTATGGCTAGCGTCGAACTGCCGGCCCGGGCCCGCCTCGAACGCCGTCTCGACGAAGTCGTCGAGGATAACCGCTTCACGATCGCCGTGGTCTTTCCCGCGATCGGCGCAATCACGCTCTTGGCCTCCGCGGAGGCGCTCTTGCCGGGGCCGCTGAATTTCAACCCCTACCTGTTGCTCTTCGGTATCGCCGTGATGCGGCTGCCCCTCATCGCCGGCGTCGCACCGCTCATCACCCGACGGACGGCTGTTAGTCTTCTCGCCCTCTGTGGATACACCTACGCGATCGAGGCCGTCGGGGTAGTCACCGGCTATCCGTACGGAGTCTTCGAGTACGGTGTCAACCTCGGACCGATGATCGGCGGGGAGGTGCCCGCGGCGCTTCCGCTTTTTTTCCTCCCGCTCGTGGTGAACGCCTATCTGCTGTGTCTGTTGCTTCTTGGGGACCTGGCCGGACGGACCGCGGTCCGACTCCCGGTGGTCGTCGCCGCCGTCGTCGGAATGGATCTCGCGCTTGATCCGGCGGCCGTCTCGCTCGGGTTCTGGGGCTACGCCGCCGGCGGCTGGTACTACGGCGTGCCGTGGACGAACTACGCAGGGTGGGTGCTTTCGGCAGTGGTCGCCGTCGGCATTCTCGATCGCGCGTTCGACCGCGAGGGACTGTACTCCCGCGTTGAGCGCTGCCAGTTCATGCTCGACGATCTGGTGAGTTTCGTCGTGTTGTGGGGGGTCATCAACGCGTACTTCGGGAACTGGATCGCGGCGCTGCTCGCTGCGCTGTTCGGATATGGGCTGTGGCGAACAGACCGATTTGACTTTCCGGAGCGGTAAGCGGCGTTACCCCATTGGAACCGGATCTCCGGGGCGGGTTCTCGGCGCGGGTTCCTCCTCGACGGTCGGGATCTCGCTCACCTTTGCGAAGACCGCTTCGGGGTCTTTGTTCCACACCCAGTACCATCGCGTCTTCGCGACCAAAGAGAGCTTTCGAAGCGTGCCGATAGAGGGCGTCGCTGTGACCGTGTCGTACTCCCGGTCGCGGATGAGCCGGTGGTGGTCCGCATACAGAACCGCCGCGGTGAGGACGGGGAGTTGACAGTCTATCGGGAGGTACTTGATGCCGGAGACACCCTCCCGGTAGAGTTGCTCGGCGCGTCGCATCTCGTGTTCGATTGCCTCCCCGATCTCCTCGGTGAAGCGTCGGCTCTCGATATCTGCCGGATCGGCGCCGTATGCGTCGAGCGTCTCCCTCGGAAGGTAGATCCGATCGCGGTCGACGATGTCCTCGCCAACGTCGCGAAGGAAGTTCGTCAACTGGAACGCCTCACCGAGTCGCCTCGCCTTTGGAAGCGCCGACTCGTCGTCGCCTGTTTTCATGATGATCGTCATCATGACGCCGACCGCCGCAGCCGACCCGCGCATGTACGTCTCAAGCTCGTCGTAGGTCTCGTATCTCGACTTCTCGATGTCAGTCCGCATGGCGTCGACGAACGTCTCGACCTCCTCGTCCGGGATGTCGTGACGCTCTCTGAGCTCGGAAAACGCCGCTAACACGGAGTCATCGGTCGGCTCGCGGCCCAGTGCCGCATCGCGAATCTCGAGCAACTGCTCGTGTTGTTCAGTCGGACTCGACCCCTCGGGGTTGTCGACGACCTCGTCCGCGACCCGGAAAAACGCGTACAGGACGTACGTCGAGTGGCGGACGCGCTCGGGGAGCAGCCGAGTCGCGTAATAAAAGGTCTTCCCGGTCTCTCGATGTATTGATTTGCTTTCCGCAAGCTGAGTCGAGTCGACCATTTACCATTCGCATGTACGGTCGCAGATACCTTATGTGTTTGTGCGTCGGCACGACCATACTGGTACCCAATCGGGGGGCCCTCCCGGTTTCCGGCTGATCGGCCGGTCGGGGGGCGTCGAGTCGGGGCATATTTTGCTGCTCTGGCCGATCTGGGCCATGGATTTATGTAACGACGGAGACCAAGGTATCGTATGGCCGCCTACAGCCGGCCGGCACTGCGGAACCTGTTCGACGAATCGCCCACGCCGCACATCGCACACCCCCCTCGCACCCACTGTCGGGACTTTTATATCGCGACCGACGGCTCCTATCGCACCGAGGGCGACGGCGGGTTGGGCGTCGTCATCGAAACGCGCGGCGGCAAACGGGTCGCCCGACTTTCTTTGCCCGACGCCGTGCCGAATAACAACATCGCGGAGTACCGGGCACTGCATCTCGGGCTCGACGTACTTGCCGCCCGTACGCCGCGGACGGCCCGCGTCGGTGTCCTCGTCGACCACGACGACCTGGCGGCCAACGTCAATCGGGCGATTCTCGCCGGCCGGGGTCCCGATACTAGGCCGCCACACCCTTTCAGCGTGCCGCGGGGGACGAGCCACCACTGGCGCGGGATCCGCGCCCGCGTCGCGGGGTTCGACGAACTCCGTGCCGCACGGATCGACAGCGGCGAAAACCCTGCACACCCCCTCGCGAACGCTCCTGACCAGTACCGACACGTCAACCGCGAACCTGAACGGTGTGTGTTGCCCGCTGACGGACGCGCCAGGTCGCCCGACGAGGGCGTCTATCCGCCGCCGTCGCGGGCCAACCGGGACCGACCGGGTGGCGAACCGGCATCGGACTGAGCGAAAGCGACGCTGACCTCACAACCTCAGGCCGTGGTTTCGTCGACCGCCTCAAGCCCCGCGTCCGTGATCCGGAAACGGGCTGTTTCGCCGGCCGGTTTCGATCGGTGTTTCTCGAGCGTCGCCCGCCGGTTTCCGCCGCGAAACCGCTCGAATCGGAGGACGACCCCGGACCAGTGGGTCAACGTGTGCCCGCCTAGCGGTCGCGGGCGACCGCTGTCGGTCTCGGGGTCGGAATACACCTGGTTCGTGATGAGGACCGCGATGTCGTGTCGTCGCGCTAGTGCGAGGAGGTGGGTCACCTGTTGGGCGACGGTTCGGAGTGTCTCCCCCTCGTCGTCGCTATCGCGTTCGAGTCGATAGAACCCCGTCGCGCTGTCGAGGACGATCAGATCGGTCTGCTCTGCAAGATCACCGGCGTCTTGGACAGCCTCGCGCTGCTCCGTGAAGTCGACGGCGTCGGAAACGATTACCCGACTCGTGATCGCTTCGACGTCGTCGCCATCGGCGGCGGCTTCGGCGAGCGCCTCAAATCGGTCCAGCGAAATGCCTTCGGTGTCGATATACAGCGCCGTCCCCCCCGACGCCGCGGTCCGGATCGCCGCCGACAGCGCGAGATTCGTCTTTCCCGACGCCGGCGCGCCGTACACCTGCGTGACGACCCCGCGCTCAAGGCCGTCGCCGAGCAACGAATCGATCGACTCACACCCCGTCGGAAGCAGCTCGCTCACATCGCAACGTTCGGCGCGTTCGCTTAAAAACCCACGCACCCGACTCCGACCCGTCGCCGTCGTCCGAGGCTAACTCGCCCACGCCACCGAATTTAATACATCCCTGCGCGTACGAGATTGGCAGTGATCGTCGTCGCGACGGCGGACTTCGAGGTGTACCACGACGTGGTAGAGGAGCTGCGCGACCGAAACGTCAGGTTCGATACGCTCGAACCGGGCGAAGAACTCCCGGACGCTGCGGCGGTCGCTATCGTCGGTCCCGAGGACGAACATCCGCCGATACCGACGGTTCGGGCGTCACCCGATCATCCCCGACGGGCAGTCGAGACGGCACTCGCGAACCTTCGCGGCAAGGACGGCCGCACAGTCGTCGGCGTCGATCCCGGCGACCGCCCTGGGATCGTCGTCATGTCCGGCGGGACAGTCGTCGCGGCGTTCCAGGTTCCAGGCTCCGACGCCCCCGAGATTATCGAACGGGAACTTGAGGATGCAGCCGACCCGCTGGTTCGGATCGGCGACGGCGCGCGCCTTCGCGGCGCCCGCATCGTCGACGCGATCGAGAGTGCCCCAGTCGAACTCGTCGACGAGACTGGGACGACGCCGTATCAAGGCCGTGGCGTCCGCGGCATGGGCGACGTGCTCGCGGCGGTCAACATCGCCCGAACCGAGGGAGAGGAGGTCGAATCGCGGGACGTTGAGCCCACGGTCGGCGAAATACGGATGGTACAGGAACGATCTCGCGAACGGGGCGACGACCAGCGCGCGATAGACGAAGAACTCGCCCGACAGGTCGCGCTCGGGAAACTGTCGATGGGGGCGGCGCTCAGCCGGCACCGGGATCGGGACGACGGCTGAATCGATGCCAGTTCGCCACAATCAGGGCCGATCCCGCGCTGTCGTCCGAACCCCGGTCCCCCGTCTTCGGAGGACCCCACCCTTTTTTTCCCTTCGAACGACCCAACGGTATGTCAGTCACGTTGCGTGCGCTCGTGTTACCGGCGTTCGACGACCTGGAGGGCGTCCCGAGCGAGGCCGATCCCTGGCGGCGCGCATACGAGTTCGAGCACGCGGTCGACGTGCCGGGGCTGTCCGCCCCGCTTCAGTACACCAGCCGCGGCCTCGGCCTCGTCCCGACGGGAATCGGCAAAACCGCCGCCGCGACGACGACAACCGCAGTGTGTGCGAGCGAAGCGGTCGACCTCGACGGGGCGCTCGTGTGCTCGGTCGGCGTCGCCGGGGGGCCGCCCGACCTCCCGATCGGGTCGGTCGTCGTCGCCGATCGGCTCTTAGATTGGGACGACAAGTGCCGGTTCGATCCCGACGAGGAGGGGTCAGTTCCGATCGCGTCCGATCCCTACACTGACCGTGGAGCGTTTGGGTTTGACTCGGAGTTGGTCTCTCAGGCCGAATCGCTGGCCGAGGGGGTCACACTCCGCCCGCC
>NZ_JBKEGK010000045.1:0-14546 GCF_046710025.1 Natronomonas sp.
CACTAACCGAGAGTGTGTTCGTATCTTCAACTGTAAGACAATATGTATTTTCTATAGTATACTTTTTATACTTAACTGAACTGACAGCGTCGAACCCGTTCCCGCCGTCCGTCTGAGCTGGCTTCGGCGCCCGTTCCGTCGATCCCGGCGATGCCGCTATCTTCCGTCTCTGCGTGTTTGCCGGGAGCTGATCACCTACCGAAAGTTCGCTTGCCGGTATCCGCTCAATACCGACTTTTGCCGGTATCCGCTCAATACCGACTTTCGGGTCCTTGTCACTAATCTCGTCGAGCCGTAACATGGTGTGGTCGGGTGTCACCCGAAGCGTTCGCCCGCTTTCGGTCTCGATTTCGATCAAGTGTTCCGGCGCGACGTGTTTCGAGACGGCCGTGACGGGGCGAACTACCTCTCGTCCTTCCTCCGTCACTGACGGCACGCACACATCGCCGTCCAATTCCTGCACTAGCGTTCCGAAGTCATCCGTCTCGGGTTCATTGAGCCGAGATTCGACAAGCGTCTCGATTTCCTCGTAGTGCCAGCCGTCGTCGTCCTCATACCAGAGCTCGGTCTCGGGGTGGAAGCAGTTCCGCCGCTTTGCGGCGTGAAAGTACGGATGCGCGTATCCGACGGCGGCCGAAGTAAAACCGATCACTCTCCCGACAACCGCGGCGGAGGTGTGAGGGGCCATCCCAAAGACCAACTCGCCGATCAGGTCCTCGCGGGTCTCAACCTCGTAGTACCGCTCCATCCCGTAGTACTGTTCTAGGAGGTCGTCAACGAAGTCGGCGGTCCGGAGCATGTGTTCGGCCGCCCCGTCGGAGAGCACCACGTCCTGAACGCGTAATTCGACGAGTTGCTCCTCGTGGGTCAGCGGTTGGCCGTGGATGTCCGCCTCGTACCCGAGCGATTTTAGTTGACCCACCGAGATGTCCAGTTCCGCGGCCCGCACCGAGGTGACCGGCAGATCGGTCATGTCGTAGCGAACCGTCCCGTCTTTGAACGACGAGACGCCGTTTTTGGCCCGTAGGACCCCCTTCTCGATCGGCTCGGGGACCTTGTGCTCCGAGGAGAGCCCCTGAACGCCTTTCAGCACGTCGAAGGCGTTCTCGCGCTCCCCGACGTTTTTGAGCGCTGATCGGTACTCCTCGCCGATGTCGATCGTCGTCCGCTGGACGGCGTCGACCTCGCTCTCGCAGTTCGGGCAGATCGCCCGCCCGGATTCGTCCGGCTCGACGTCGATGTCGCAGTTGTAACAGACGTAGTGCGGCTTGGTGACGGCGTTGCAGTCCGGGCACCGCGCCCGGAACGTCGAACTCGAGCAATCGGGACACCGCCGTCTGCCGACCTGCGCTTCGAGTTCCCCCGGCGTATCCCGCATCGAGTCAGTGTGCTTCGCGGCGTCGGCGACGTTTCGCTGTGGCCCGCCGGCCTCGTTGATCGGAAACAGCGTGTGGACGGCCGGCGAAAGATCGCGCTTTTCGGACTTCTCGGGGCGGCCCATCCGGCAGCCGATCCGGGTCGGTGCTCGCTCCCTGACTTCGAAGGGCGCGACCTCGTTGACAGCCTTCATCGCGTTCTCGCCGCCGTCCCATCGACGGGCCTCCGCCGAGAGCTCTGCCCACGTCCGTTCGAGGTCGTCGCTCAACCCGAGCGATCGGACGAGTGGAACCGCGTCCGGGATCGTCAGCGTTTCGTCGCCCTGTTCGTGTTCGACGAGCAGGACCTCGAGCGCCTCCCGGATCGGATCGGTGTGCCCGACGACGAGCGTCCGGTCGAGATCCGCCGGTGGTTGCTGCATAGCTGCCCCATCGGCTTCCGCCCAGTGTCCCGCGCTTACCCCCTCGACGAGCGCCTCGAATCGATCGATGTCGAGGTCGTGCCACAAATACGTGTATTCGGGGTGAAGCGGCGCATCGTACGTTTCGACCCACTCTAGTGCCCGCTTCGCATCCGGCCGTTCGAGATCGACGCGCGGGGAGTCCGAGAGCGCCTGCACGTCCGCCCCCGCCGCTTCGAAGTCGCGTTTCCACCACTCCGAGGCGTACCCCGCCGGGGAGAGCGGGTGGTTGTTCTCGACGAACTCGCCGTAGTTGACGAGATACTCGCCCAGATCGAGAATTGCCTCGACGCCGTTGCGGATCTCGAGGGCCTCCTCGGGGTCGTCAACCCGTCGGACATCCCCGTTCGCGAGCCGGACTGTCGGCCCCTCTATCGTGTCGACCGGGATCACCCCGGCGGCTTTGCCGGGGCGCTCGGTCTTGATCTGCGTGCCGGTCGCGAGAAAGTCGTCGACGAGGTGCATCGTCGCCGGATGCACCCCGGCGGTCGCGAAGCCGTGGTTCCGCGCCCGGCCGTATCGGAGCCGGAAGCCGCCGACCTCGGAGGGGTGACCGAACACCGGCCGACCGGCGATGAGATCCCTGAGGAACTTGTCCGCCGGATCGGGTCTGGGCGGGCCCTCGGAGTCATTCCCCCCTGTCTCCGCCCCATCCGCTTCGTCGACGCCGTCTTCGTCCTCTCTCTCGTCTGTCACCCCCTCGCCGTCGCCGGAGTTAACCCCCTCCCCGCCGCCGGAGTTCACGCCATTGCCCTCGTCCGCCGTCGCGTCGTCGCTACCCCCCTTCTCCTCGCTTGCATTCCCGCCGTAGTTCCCGTCGATGAGGTCCTGAAGCCACGGCCAGTTGACCTCCTCGAGTTGGGACGTGTAACGCTGAATCTTCGGGGCCTTCTGGGCGATCCCCTCGCCCAACACGAGACACATCCCGCCGCGGGCGTTGTTGGTGTCGACCCGTTCGAGATCCCGAAACCCCGAGACTTCCTCGTCGCCCGTCGCCTCCCCATCGAGCATGACGGGCATGTGCTTCGCGATGAACTTCGCCTCGGTATCCTTCGGGGCGTACTGCAGCCCCGTTTCGTTATCGTACAGCGACAGCTCCTCCGCGTACCGTTCGATTTCGTCGCTCCGAGCGTTGTACTCCTCGATCCCAACGAGTGTTCGGGTGTAGTCGGCGACGAGCACAGACAGCGCCTGTGCGGTCCCGCCCGCCGACCGGATCGGTCCGGCGTAGTAGATGTTGACGAACTCCGTTCCGTCGTCGTTCTTGAGAAGCTCGACGCGGTCGATCCCCTCGATCGGGGCGGCGACAACCCCCTCTGTCAACAGCGCAACCGCGGTCCGGACCGCCCCCTCGATCTTCCCGGCGCGGGTGTCGTAATCGCCAACCGTCCCCTCGGCGAAGTCCGCCGCGAGCTCGAGTGCCGCCTCCTCCCGGGAGAGATCCGGATCGTCCTCCATCTCCCGGACGCGCTCGGCGACACCATCGATCCCGAGAATGTTTTCGACCCGGTCGGCCATGTCCTTCGCGATCGGGATCTCGACGTCATCGGTCGGATCGCCGCCGCGGCGCCGCGCTTCACGGGCGACCGAAAGCGCCTCGTCGAGGCCGTCTTCCAGCCGCTCGAAGTACCGTTCGTCGTTCGGTCGCATTTACAGCGGCCACAGGTCGAGGTCTGTGACCTCGTCGTGCTCGCGTTCGAGATGGGTGTCGAGTTCGCGGACGTACACTTCGCCCGCGAACACCGTCCCCGAATCGAGGTGGCCGCCGAGCATCGTCCCGTCGGCCCGGGAGAACGTCGCGTGAGTGTGGGCGAACAGACCGTCGTCGAGATGCGAGATATTTCCGAGCGCGGTCGTCACCTCGAGCGGTTCGTCGAACTCCTCGGGGTAGTACTCCTGATCGTCTTGGTCGTAGTAGAGGACGGTCGCGTCCTGAACCGCGCCCAATCCGAAGAAGAACGCGGCGTCGATGCCTTCCTCCTCGGCGAACGCCTCGATCTGCCCCCGCCAGTCACCGCCGTGTTCGAGTCGCCCGACGTACTCCCGGCCGCCTTCGACGTGCCGATAATCCATATCCGCTCCAACGCCCCGGGTGCTCAAAAAGGTGTCCGCATCGCGTTTCATCACCGACCACGTTGTTCCGCAACCCCTCGGGCCGGACGTTTATTTGATCCCGTCAGCTCACCCCGTCGCCGATGCCGCCTATCGCCACTCGTCCACTGTGACCGTTGTCTCCGTCGACATCGTGACATAGGCCTCTTCGCGACAGAGTTCGGCGATTACGAGCTGTTCGCCCGCGTCGCCTCGGTCCACCGCGGCCATAACATCACAGTCGGAAGCCGGCATCGGAGCCGCCTGGTTCTGCGACATACATGCTAATTATTCACAGAGAGCATATAAACGTGGCGATGTTAATCAGTCTCATACCACCCGTTGGCGACCGGACCGACGGCTTTGAGACAGCATTTAAGTAACGCTCGGTATCGAGGAGTAAATAACCGACAGCCGCTGGCGCGTCGTTCCCGCTCGGTGATACCGTACCCCCGATGCTGTCCGTTCGACGCTACAAGAACTTGTGGACGGTCATGTCCAGCGTATCCAGATCGATGACCGGTGCGAAGCCGACGTCGGGGTCGATGTTGACGCTCTTTTGAAACTCCGTCTGGGCCTGCCAACACCCGGAGTTCACTGCCATCACGTTCCGGTACTTCCCCCACCCGAGTTTGTGGACGTGGCCGGTGTGGAAGATGTCCGGCACCTCGTCCATCACGAGATAATCCTCTTCTTCCGGGGCGAGCCGAGTGTGGCCGCCGAACTGTGGGGCGACGTGGCGTTTTTTAAGTAACTGGTACATCGCCCGGTGTGGTTCGTCGTAGTTGGCTTTCTTCTCGGGGAGCTCGGCGATGACCTCGTCTAGAGAGACGCCGTGGTACATGAGCACTGAGACGCCCTCGATCGTGACGACCGCCGGGTTCGACACGATCCGGGCGTCGTGGGCGGTCATGATCGACCGGAGTTCCTCGTCGAACCCCGGCTGCGGTTCGGCCAGCCGAACCGCGTCGTGGTTGCCGGGGATCATCACGATCTCCAGATCACCCGGCACTTCCTTTAAATACTCCGAGAACTGCCGATACTGGTCGAAGATGTCGACGATGTCCAACTCCTCGTCCTGATCGGGGTAGACGCCGACGCCCTCGACCATGTCGCCGGCGATAAGCAGGTACTCGATCCGGTCGGCTTCCTCGGTGTGAAGCCACGACGCGAAGCGGCTCCAAGCGTCGGCCATGAACTCCTGGCTCCCGACGTGAATATCACTTATAAGAGCTGCCTTGACGTGTCTGTCGGCTGTCGACGGTTCGTACGTCCGCGGGATGTCCGGAAAGTACAGGTCGTTGACGAACAGGATGCTGCCGTCGTCCGACAGCGTCCCCTCGACGGCGATCACCTCGTCGAACAACAGTTCCTCGACCAGCCCGGCGATCGCTCGGTCCTTCAGTACCAAGCACGGAAAGACGCCCGTGGTGTCCTCCAGTTCGATCAGCCAGTGCCCCGATGTCGTCGACCGGATGTCCGAGATCATCCCAACTATGCCGGCGTCTCCACCGCCGGGGCTGGCCTGCAACGCCGTCGCATTCCGGTGGTTGACCCGACCTCTGAGCTTTCCGGCGAGGCGCTCATACCGGTCCCGGAACGTCGCCACGAAGTCGTCGTACTCGCCGGTGCCCGTCGAGTAGCCGGTCATGTCGTTGCCGATATAGAGGGAGCGACGCGATGGGTCAGCGCTACGGCCGCTTTCGGCTCTCCGCTCGGAATCCGTCGAGTCGTCGCCCGTCGATCGCCTGTTCGCCGCCCCTCCCTTTGTCACCGACACTCCCCCTGGGGACCCCTCCGTTTCGACTGGAGATGAACCGGTACCGTCCCCCACACTCGGCCCTTCGGTTCCAGTCGAAACGGAGGGGTATCTACCGGTGCCATCGGCCGGTTCTTTGCTACTATCGCCTGGACTCCCGGTACTGTCGTCCAGTTTTTTCGCCTTGCCGTCTGGTCTCTCCGTCTTGCCGTCTGATCTCTCCGTACTGTCGCCTGGGTCCGCGAGAGTGTCCCCCTCGACTGCCCCGACCGCCTCGGAATCCTCCTCGGCAGCTGTCCCCTCCGATCCGGCCGCCGCGTCGTCGCCGCTGATCGGGTCGCGGTGTCTCCGAGGCTCGTCTCCGAGCGCATCTTGGACGTCCGACGCGGTGAGTTTCAACACGTCGTCCGGCGTCGCCTCGACCGCGAGCGCGAGCGCCGCCGCGGTGTCGCCCGCGCCCGCCAACAGCGTGATAGCCTCCCGGTCGGCGGCATAGCCGTGGCTCGCGAGTTCGCGCGCGATCCGAGCCGGCTTCTCCAGTGGCACAGCCACACGTCGTCACGGCCGGAGAAAAACGTAGCGAACCGCCCGCCGCCCTGTCGTCGTCCCGCCGCCGCCCATACGCGCTCCTTCTCTGCTATCGACGCTCTCTCTGCTATCGACGCGCTCTCACTTATCGACTTCGACGATCTGTTCTCAACCGCCGTTCGCCGCCCATTCCTGCTTATTAGTCATCGCCGGCGGCACGACGTTCGCCCGCCCGCGGGCCGTCAATCTCGACCGCCGGGAGATGATCGCGTAGATACCGCCCAGTGTGCGACGCGTCGACCCGTGCGACCGCCTCTGGCGTCCCCTCGGCGACGACCTCCCCGCCGCCCTCGCCGCCCTCCGGTCCGAGGTCGACGATGTGGTCGGCGTTCTTTATGAGGTCGAGTTCGTGCTCGACGACGACGACAGTGTTCCCGTCGTCCGTGAGCCGGTGTAACACGTCGATCAGCTTGCGCTCGTCCTCGCTATGGAGCCCCGTCGTCGGCTCATCGAGCAGGTACAGCGTCTCCCCGGTGTCCCGTTTGCCGAGTTCCTCCGCGAGTTTGACCCGTTGGGCCTCCCCGCCGGACAGCGTCGTCGAGGGCTGGCCAAGCCGCATGTACCCCAGTCCCACGTCCTTCAGCAACCCCAGTCGCCGCCGGATCCCGCTGTGGCTCTCGAAGAACTCGTACGCCTCGTCAACCTCCATATCGAGAACGTCGGAGATCGTCGCGCCCTTGTACGTGACCTCAAGGGTCTCGTCGTTGTAGCGGGCTCCCTCGCACTCCTCGCAGGGGACGTATACGTCCGAAAGAAAGTTCATGTCGATCTTGACGGTCCCCTGCCCGCCACAGGACTCACACCGCCCGCCCTTGACGTTGAACGAGAACCGACCTTTCTCGTACCCGCGACGCTTCGAGCGCTTCGTCTCCGCGAACAACTCGCGGATGTGGTCGAAGACGTTCGTGTACGTCGCCGGGTTCGAACGCGGCGTCCGCCCGATCGGCGACTGGTCGATGAGCCGAACGGTTTCAACCTCGTCGATGCCCTCGATATCGTCGTGTTCGCCGGGGAACACGTCGGTGTCGTTCATCCGCCTGACGAGTCCCTTATAAATAATCTCGTGGAGGAGCGTCGACTTTCCCGATCCGGAGACGCCGGTGATCGCGGTGAAACAGCCGAGCGGCAACGAGACGTCGAGATCATCGAGGTTGTGCTGTCGGGCGCCCCGGATCGTCAGGTAGCCGCCGGGGTCGCGGCGCTCCCTGGGAACCGGTATCGCGCGCTCGCCCGAAAGGTACTCGCCGGTAATCGATTCTTCGGCGTCTATCAGGTCCTCGACGCCTCCGTTGGCGACGACCTCGCCGCCCCGCTTGCCCGGCCCGGGACCCATGTCGATGACGTTGTCGGCGCGCCACATCGTCTCCTCGTCGTGTTCGACGACAATGAGGGTGTTTCCGAGGTCCCGCAGGCCTTCAAGGGTGTCCAGCAAGCGGTCGTTGTCGCGCTGGTGGAGCCCGATCGATGGTTCGTCGAGGACGTAGAGGACGCCGACGAGGCCACTTCCGACCTGCGTGGCGAGCCTGATCCGCTGGCTCTCCCCGCCGGACAGCGTGGCTGCCTCCCGATTGAGGGTCAGATATTCGAGGCCGACCTCCTGCATGAACCCGAGACGCGCACGGATCTCCTTCAGTATCTCCTCGGCGATCGTCCGCTCGCGGTCGTCAAGATCGGCCTCGAGGCCCTCGAAGTGCCTGCGAGCGTCCCCGATCGACAGCTGATTGACCTCGGTGATCGACGTCCCGGCGACCAGCACAGCCCGTGACTCGGCTTTCAACCGCGTTCCTGCACACGAGGGACAGGTCGTCGTCGCCATGTAGTCCTCGATATGCTCGCGCGTACTCTCGGAGTCCGTTTCGACGTAACGGCGATCGAGGTTCGGAATGACGCCCTCGAAGCGTTTTTCCTTTCGTCTGGTGCCGTTCTTCGTCCGCCGCTCGAAGACGACTTCGCTGTCGGTCCCGTAGAGAAACTGCCGCCGGACGTCCTCCGAGAGCTCCGAGAAGGGCGTTTCGACACTCACGTCGAAGTGTGCTGCGACGCTGTCGAGTCTGGTCCGGTAGTACGACCGGTTGTAGCTCCAGGGATCGAACACGTTCTTGATCGGCTTGTCGGGGTCCGTGACGACGAGATCCTCGTCGACTTCCTTTGTCTCGCCGATCCCGTCGCAGTCCGGGCAGGCCCCGTGCGGGGAATTGAACGAAAACGAGCGCGTTTCGATCTCCGGCAGGTCGATCCCACAGTGGGTGCAGGCCAACTCCTCGGAGAACTCGACGACGAGGCGCTCACCGTCCTCACCGGCCAAATCGCCCGTGTTCCGACTTTCCGCCCCGATGTTGGCATCCTCGGGCGGATCGGGAAAGACCATCTTCAACACCCCGTCAGCTTCCTCTAGGGCCGTCTCGACTGAGTCAGTGATCCGTGAGCGGGCGTCCGTAGACAGCTTCACCCGGTCGACAACGACATCGACGGTGTGGTCGTAGTTCTCGTCGAGGTCCGGGATCTCGGCGGAGAGGTCGTACTCCTCGCCGTCGACCTCGACGCGCGTGTACCCGTCGCTCACGAACGCCTCGAACCGATCCTCGAACGCCCCCTTCTGATCGCGGATCACGGGCGCACAGATCTTCGCCCGGGTTCCCTCGGGGAGTTCGAGTAGCCGTTCGACCATCCGCTGGGCGCTTTGTTCGCCGACCTCACGACCGCACTCGGGACAGTGCGGCGTGCCCACGCGGGCGTATAACAGCCGGAGGTAATCGTGAAGTTCGGTGACGGTCCCGACCGTCGACCGGGGGTTGTTTGCGGCGTTCTTCTGATCGATCGAGATGGCCGGCGAAAGCCCCTCGACGTTTTCGACCTGGGGTTTGTCCATCTGCCCGAGGAAGTTCCGGGCGTAGGCGCTGAGCGATTCGATGTAGCGGCGCTGGCCCTCGGCGTACACCGTCTCGAACGCGAGCGATGATTTGCCCGACCCCGAGAGGCCGGTAACGACGGTGAACTCCTCGCGCGGAATGGACACGTCGATGTCCTTCAGATTGTGCTCGGAGGCACCGCGGACGACGATGTCGTCAGTCATTATCGGTCGAAGGAGTCCACAGCGTGAAATCCTGTCGGTTGCGGTGCCCTACCGCTGACACGTTCCTCGACCGGACCCCGTTCTTGTCCAGTCGGGCCAATACGAGACTCGTTTCGGTAGTACGTGTGTTGACGAGAGCGGCTTCGACGGACGGTTAAAAATCGGCATAGAGCGGCTCAAGCAGTTGTTTAGGCTTCCTCAACTCACGGGCGCAAAAGACAAGAGTTAATCGCCTTCCACGCCCGTCTGCGAACGACTATGACTAAAGTTAGCATTGTCGGTGCCGCGGGAACCGTCGGTGCCGCTGCGGGGTATAATATTGCGTTACGAGATATCGCCGACGAACTCGTCTTCGTCGATATCCCGGACCAGCGCGAGACGACCATCGGGCAGGCGGCCGACACAAACCACGGAGTTGCCTACGACTCCAACACGACGGTCGTCCAAGGCGAGTACGAGGACACCGCGGACTCCGATGTTGTCGTCATCACCGCCGGTATCCCCCGACAACCGGGCCAGACCCGGATCGACCTCGCGGGTGATAACGCCCCGATCATGGAGGACATCGGTGCCTCCATCGACGAGCACAACGACGATTACGTCTCGATCACCACGTCGAACCCCGTCGACCTGCTCAACCGCCACCTCTACGAGTCGGGCGACCGAGACCGCCACAAGGTTATCGGCTTCGGCGGCCGCCTCGACTCCGCGCGCTTCCGGTACGTCCTCTCGGAGCGCTTTGAGGTCCCCGTCAAGAACGTCGAGGCGACGATCCTCGGCGAGCACGGCGATGCCCAGGTGCCGGCCTTCTCGAAGGTGCGCGTCGACGGTACCGACCCCAACTTCGAGGGCGACCGCGAGGAGATCCTTGCCGACCTCCAAGAGTCCGCGATGGACGTCATCGAGCGGAAGGGTGCAACCCAATGGGGGCCGGCAACGGGCGTCGCCCACATGGTCGAAGCTATCCTCAACGACACCGGCGAGGTGCTGCCCGGGTCGATGGTTCTCGACGGCGAGTACGGCTACGAAAACACCGGCTTCGGCGTCCCGGTCAAACTCGGCTCCAACGGCGTCGAGGAGGTAATCGAGTGGGACCTCGACGACTACGAGGCGGAACTGATGGACGAGGCCGCGGAGAAACTCGAAGACCAGTACGAAAAGATCAGCTGATCGCTGCGATTCGGCTTTTATACGCTATACAATCTGCTCGCCGTCGTCGTCGTAGACCTCGATGGCGTCAACGGGACAGACCCGCGCGGCGAACTTCGCGTCGAGTTCGGCATCCGACGGGATTTCTCGTTCGAAGATGTCCGGCTCGACCTCCTCGCTTTCCGCGAGGTCGGCCTTCCCCTCGTTTTCATCTTTCTCGAACGCGTCCCACTCGGCGGTACACTGGAACATCCCGATACAGGTCTCCCGATCGAAGCGCATCTTCATACACGGTGTTTGGCCGAGGGGATCAAAGGCGTGACGGCACCGGGGACCTGTCACGTTGTACCCCCGGATCGCCTCGAACAGCTCCAGTCCGTCCATCCTGGGCATGTTGTAATCGCTGATAACGCAGTCGAACGCCTTGGCTTCGAGTCGCGAGAGCGCGCCTTCCGGTGATGTCTCCGTCACGATTGATATCCCCCCAGGCTCCCTATCGAGAAACGCTGAGGTCAGACCGAGAACCGACGGGTCACAGTCAACGTGCAGAATAGACACGCCCTGCTGATCGGACGTTTTTTTACGCAGCTAAAGAGACATTAGCCATAGTTTGTCCGCAAAAACAAACCGGCTCAACGGAGTTCAGCCATCGATACGCTCCGCCAGTGTGCATGAGTCGTTTCCCGGCCCGGTTCAGGGAGCGTTCGCCGGCGATACGATACTTTACATTCGACGACGCACAATCGAGTTCCAATGGATGTTGCCGACGTGTCCGGGGTGCCGCCGTGGTTCGCGGCGCACCTTCGGGAGGAGGGAATCGAGTCGCTGTACCCGCCGCAGGCCGAGGCCGTCGAGGCCGGGGTCGCCGATGGGGACAGCCTGGTCGCGTCGATTCCGACTGCGAGCGGCAAGACCCTTATCGCCCAACTCGCGATGCTATCGGCGATCGAGCGCGGCGGGAAGGCGTTGTACATCGTCCCGCTGCGGGCGCTCGCAAGCGAGAAGCGCGAGGAGTTCGAGGCGTTCGAACCCTACGGCGTCTCGATCGGCGTCGCGACCGGCAACTACGAGGACTCGGGTGAGTGGCTCGCCGGGAAGGATGTCATCGTCGCCACGAGCGAGAAAGTCGACTCGCTCGTCAGGAACGGCGCGCCGTGGGTCGACGACCTCGACTGCGTCGTCAGCGACGAGGTCCATCTCGTCGACGACCCCAACCGGGGGCCGACCCTTGAGGTGACGCTCGCGAAACTTCGGCGGATCAACCCGAACCTCCAGGTCGTTGCGCTGTCGGCGACCGTCGGCAACGCCGGCGAGATGGCCGAGTGGCTCGACGCCGAGTTGGTCGACTCCTCGTGGCGCCCGATCGAACTCAGGACCGGCGTCCAGTACGGGCAGGCGCTGCACTTCGGCGACGGTTCACAGCGCGAACTCCGCGTCGGGTCGAACGAAAAACCGACCGAGGCGATCGTCCGCGACACGCTCGCCGAGGACGGTTCGACGCTGGTGTTCGTCAATTCCCGACGGAACGCCGAGGGGGCGGCAAAGCGGTTGGCGAACACGAGTCGCGACGGACTGGACGACGAGGAACGCCGACGGCTCTCGGACCTCGCCGAGGAGATCCGCGGCGTCTCCGACACCGAGACGAGCGAGGACCTTGCCACGTGCGTCGAGAAGGGTGCCGCGTTCCACCATGCGGGGTGTTCGAGCGACCACCGATCGATCGTTGAGGACGCCTTCCGCGATCGATTGATAAAGGTTGTCTCGGCGACGCCGACGCTTGCCGCCGGGGTGAACACCCCCTCCAGACGCGTTGTCGTCCGGGACTGGCGGCGCTACTCCGGGGAGGCTGGCGGGATGAAACCCCTCTCGGTGCTCGAGGTACACCAGATGATGGGGCGGGCGGGCCGTCCCGGGCGGGACCCCTACGGCGAGGCGTTGCTGTTGGCCAAGAGCCACGACGAACTCGACGAGTTGCTCGATCGCTACGTCTGGGCCGATCCCGAACCGGTCGAGTCGAAACTCGCGCGCGAGCCATCGATGCGCACCCACCTGCTTGCGACGATCGCCTCCGGCTTCGCGGACTCGCGGGCGGCGCTTTTAGAGTTCCTCGACCGGACGCTGTACGCCACACAGTACCGACGCGGGGCCGGATCCGACGACGACCGCGGGGCGGAGAATGTGGGCGCCGCCGGGGACAACCTCGAGCGGATCGTCGATTCGACGCTCGCCTATCTCGAGACGAACGACTTCATCGACCGCGGGGCGACGATCGAGGCAACGAACCTCGGCCACACCATCTCGCGGCTGTATCTCGACCCGATGAGCGCGGCGGAAATCCTGGACGGACTGGAGGGCGCGACCGCCCCGACGGCGATGGGGCTGTACCACCTCGTCTCCCGCACGCCCGACATGTACGAACTGTATCTCCGCTCGGGCGACCGCGAGGAGTACACGATGTTGGCCTACGAGCGCGAGTCGGAGTTCCTCGGTGCGACCCCAAGCGAGTTCGAAGAGGAGCGTTTCGACGACTGGCTGTCGGCGCTGAAGACCGCCCGGATGCTTGAGGACTGGGCGAGCGAACTTGACGAGGACGAGATCGCCGAACGCTACGGCGTCGGCCCGGGCGACATCCGCGGGAAGGTCGATACCGCCGAATGGCTGCTCGGGGCGGCCGAATCGCTCGCGGGTGAACTCGGTCTCGCGTGCGTCGCGACGATCCGCGAGGCGAAACAGCGGGTCAAACACGGGGTCGGCGAGGAATTGATCGACCTCGCGGGCGTTCGTGGCGTCGGCCGCAAGCGCGCCCGACGACTCTACGACGCTGGCATCGAGACGCGGGCGAACCTCCGCGAAGCGGACAAGGCGGTCGTCTTGGGCGCGTTGCGCGGGCGCGAGAAGACAGCCGAGAACGTCCTCGAAGCTGCCGGCCACCGCGACCCGGACATGGACGAAGTCAGCCCGGACGCAACGGCGGCCCCCAAAACGACCTCCGACGACGCCGAACGCAACGAGACGGCCGCCGGGGCTGGCGACGACCAGTCGAACCTCGGTGATTTCTGATGGGCGGTGGTCGGTGATGCGGCTGGTCGAGGGGATCGCGGAGATCGGAGGCGACCGGTTTGCGGACGTCGACGCCTTTCTCGAACAGACGGGCGAAATCGCGGCCGCACACGACGTGACCGTGCAGGCGTTTGATGCACGCTACGTCGTCTCCCGTCGCCATCTTGAGCGTGCCGTCAACCTCGCGGACAGGGAGCGCGACCGCGGCGAGGCGATCGCTCGCGACCGCGGCGTCGAGATCGCGCTGTACGCGGCCGGTCGCCGGCAGATCGACCGAGCCTTCGAGATGGGGGTCTCCTCAGGTGAGACGCCTACTGTTGTCCTTGTCGATGGTCCCGGAAACGAGGTTGCTGCCGCCGCGGCCATCGAGGACCTCCTCTTTCCGGTTGCGACGCTCGGGGCGTACGACGAGGCGCGGGTCCGCTCGTTCTACGACGTCGACGCGACCGAACTCGACGTGACCGACGCTGGGTTGGCAGCGCTAGTTCTCGAACGAGTCGCGCTCCTCGTCGTCGAACGGTAGGCTTTGAGCTACCCACTCGTAAACGGGTGGGATTCTTCAGCATGGACTCGCGCTCTGGCCTCAGTTGAGGCAGGAGAATAGTCTCCGTTCACGTTCAGCATCCTGCTGTTCAAGCGAACGCCTAAAGGTTCGCCTTCGTCGCCCCCAGTTTGGTTGCGACGAAGATACCGCAGGCCGATGTTCTTCGCGGCGTTGTAGTCGGCGTGGTTCTCATACTCGCGTTTCTGACAAGCAAACGACTCGCTGTCGCGGTTGTCCGGATGCGTGAACCCACAGTGAGAACAACGGCGTGACGTGTTCTCAGGGTCAACCTGCTCAACGGTAATACCGTGTTCGTTAGCCTTGTACGCAACATACTCGTAGAGGCGGTTGAACGCCCACGTGTGACCCCACGACGCCCCGGTACGCTCACGAATGTCGGTTAAATCCTCAAACGCGATCATCGAACACCCATACTCGCGGGCTT
>NZ_JBKEGK010000046.1:0-14410 GCF_046710025.1 Natronomonas sp.
CAGCGAGATAAACACGAACGAGAGCACGATCATAGTCGCGTTCTCGGTGAACTCCTCGATCTCTTCGCGATTCTTGAGATCGAGATTCCCGAGGGCGACCCCGCTCGTCGCCGCCGCCGCGATTCCCGCCTCGGCGGCAACAACCTCGGCGGCCGCGAACGACCCGATGGCCGCTGTCAACACGAGGAACTGGGAGGCTTGGATGTCCCGCTCGGGGACGAGTTCACTGTTCAACAGGAGATAAATTATGAGTGTCGCGAGAACACCCGCCGCCACGCCGATGCCGAAGCGCTCGAAGAAAGAAAAAACAGTCGCCGGAACGCCGAGGTCGTCAAGCAACAGCGTCTCGAAGATGACGACCGCAACGATCGCGGCGGTCACGTCGTTGACGATACCTTCCGTCTCCAAGGCGGTCGCAACGTGGTCTCTGACCCGCACGACGCTGAGAATCGGCGTAATAACAGTCGGCCCCGTTGCGACGAGTAACGCCCCGATCAGAAGCGCGATCTCCCAGTTGGCCCCCTCAAAAAACCGGACGGCCGCGGACGTCCCGAGGAACATCACGAGAGCGCTGATTGTCACCAACCGGAACGAGACCGTTGAGGCCCCCCGGATGCGCTCAATCTTTAGGGCGAACGCACCCTCGAAAACGATGATTGCCACGCTAATACCGACGATGATCTCAAGACCCTCCCCGAACGTTTCTAGCGTGAGGAGGCCAAGCACCTCCGGCCCCAACAGAACCCCGATTATGAGATAGAAGATGACACTCGGGATCTTCAGCCGGTGAGCAAGCAGCTGGACAGCGAGTCCCGAGATGAGGACAATGGCGATGACCGGGAGCAGACTGGCAGACACTTACAAGTAATAAGAAGATACGGGTTCTTTATATTATTGTTTGCGGATGATCGTTCGGAATCGTGGCGACCCGCGTTGAGGGCGGCCGAGGCGCCGTTGCGGGACGCTCAGAACAGGGCCGAGTCCCTATCGAGGATCGTAGCCGGACCGCCGACCTCCCAGACCCTCGTCCCGGCGCCGATGTCGGCGATTTCGCTCTCGACCCGAGCAACGTACTCGGCGGTTGTGTTGACGTATACCGAGGCGCCGGTGTCCGTCGAGAAGTACGCCGGCACACCCGCTTCGCGGAGTTGCCGAACGGTCTCGAAAACGGACAGCGTTTCCGGCTCCCAGTACACCCACCCCGCCGGCCCTGTCATCGTTGTGGCCGCTAGTGATAGCGAGTCGTGTTCAGCGAGTTCGAAAGCGCCTTGGAAGTCCTCCTCCCGAAGGGCGTGCCGCATCGTCGCGATCTGTTCGTGGATGTGGGCCATCCGAGCCTCGAACATGTGGCTCTCGGCGGCCTCCTTGTGCGCCTCCTCGGTGTGTTTGAACGCCGGAATCTCGACGGCGACGATCCGGAGGTCGTCCTCGAGACCGGTCTCGATGCGCTCCGAACGGCAGTCAGCGTCGTCGAGCCCCGTCCGGAGGTGCGAGAACGCGCCGGTAACCGCCCGCGCCGCCGAGGCCGAGCCCCGGCGCGCAACTGCGGAAATATCCGGCAGCGTCATCTCCAGCCCGGCGGCTTCCACGAGCGCGACGGCCGCCGCGGCAAAGCCCGACGAGGAGGAGCCGAACCCGATGTTCGTCGGGAAGTCGTTCTCGGATTCGAAGCGGACGCGATGGTCGATCCCCGCCAGCTCCCGGACGTGTTCGACGACGTTTTCGATGCGTTCGGCGCCGCGGTCCTCGAGTTCCTCGCCGTCAACCACGTAGCGATCCGCCGACAGATCGGGGTCGAACTCGACGGTTGTCTTGGTGTGGCTCGGCGCGGTACAGACGGAGATCGAGTCGTGATACGGGAGCCGAAGCTCCTCGTTTCGCATGCCGTGGTACTTGACGAGGCCCTCGATTGGGTGGGCCTTCGCGGTCGCTTTCATACCTGCCCCTCCCGGGGACGCGTCTTTGCAGTTTCGTCTCCCGGGTCGGTTTCACGGCTCGCTAGCGCTTGCTAAAAATGGGCGTAACGGTCGCAGATGATGGTCGGACGTACTCGCTTCGCCGTGCGCGACCTCCCCAATTGAACTCACCAGAGGTATATGATAAACCATCACCGTTCATTTATAAACGGCCGCGCCGAAGTTGGCGTGGACAAAACGGTCGTGATCGATTTCGTTTCCCTCAGCCGCTGCATCTGAGAGGGCACAAACTTCGGGATCGATTATAAACTGCCACGGTTTACTTAAAAGTCGGGCGTTGAGGACTGTCTATACCCCCTCACCGCGCACCGACGGACGGGCGCGACGGGGGTGACGGGATTCGAACCGGAGCAAAACGGTCGACCTCGCTTCGCTCGGCCGTTACGATTTGCAGGGTTCGAGCTCCGTGCCCGTTCGCTCGTCGCGTCCGCTCCTCGCAGAATAGGGGTGACGGGAGTGAGCGAAGCCAACGGCTTCGCGAACTACGTCACGCCCGCGAGTGTGTTCCGAACGAAGTGAGGAACCACGAAGCGGGCGTGACGGGATTCGAACCCGCGCTCTAGAGGTTAGGAACCTCTCGCCCTGATCCGCTAGGCCACACGCCCACAGTTACAGTGTATCTGTCCCGCCCGATTCAGCACCGCGCCACACTCCGAGATCGACCGCGTATTCAGTTCGTCTTCTCGTTCGGTTCGGCGTCGGCGATTTCGAATTCCTCGTCGGATTCGCTCTCGTCCTCGTCTTGGCTGTCCGCTTGCGGCTCGTCTTCGTCTACCTCGGCCGTCGTATCTGCCTCGGCGACCGTTTCCTCGGTAGCGGCTGTCTCAACCGTCGGCTCCTCGCCGGATTCGAGTTCGGTACCGCCCTGTGCCGATCCCTCGCGCATGTCCTGTAGTTCCTGTTCGACCTCCTCGCGACCCTTCTGGAACTCGCCCATCGCTTCCCCTGTCGACCGGGCGAGCTTCGGAATCTTGTTTGCCCCGAACAACAGAACCGCGATCAGTAGGATAACGAGCAGTTCCGGGCCGCCGGGAATTCCAAACTGGAGCGGGAGCGTGGATAACATCGCTACGTGAAGATACTTCAGTCGAGATTATAGGCTTTTTCCTCGGCGGTGGAAAAGAAGACACCATACCGCGGAACAGCTTATACGCCCGAGCGTTCGGGGTCCCGTTCTGGATCGGCCTCGACAGCGTCGGAATCGGCCTCAAGCTCTCGGTCGGCCTCGACCGCGGGCTCGCCCGGCTCGTCACCCTCTCGCATCTCCTCGAGTTCGTCCTCAACCTCCTCGCGGCCTTTTTTGAACTCACCGGTCGCCGTCCCCATCGATCGAGCGAGTTTCGGGAGTTTGCTGGCCCCGAACAACAAGATTAGGACGCCGGCGATCAACAGTAGTTCAGGCGGGCCCAACCCACCGATAAACAGCGGTCGTACCATATCTCGACGTTCGCGCGGGTACTTGTATGCTTTTCCCCCCGGACGCCGTTTGCCACGCTATCAGGGGGTCCCGCAACGTGACCGGAACCGAAACGCACACAACACTTCCGGGCATCAGCGGTCGTATGGTACGAGAAGGCGACACCGCGCCCGAGTTCACGGCACCGATGCGGACACCCGACGGCGACATCACCGAATTCACGCTTTCGGAGGCGCTTGAGGACGGCCCGGTCGTGCTCGCGTTCTTCCCGGGCGCGTTCACGAGCGTCTGCACCGGCGAGATGACCACGCTCCGAGACCGGCTCGATTCGCTGGCCGACGCGGGTGTGTCGCTGTACGGTATCAGCATCGACTCGCCGTTCTCGCTGGGTGAGTTCGCCGAGCAGAACGAACTCAACTTCCCGCTTGTCGCTGACACCAACAAGGAAGTTATCGATGCCTACGATGTCGTCATGGACTTTGCGGACCTCGGTATCTCCGGCGTCGCCAAGCGCTCGGTGTTCGTCCTCGACGATGACGGCACGATCACGTACTCGTGGGTCTCCGACGACCCCGGCGTCGAACCCGATTACGACGACCTCGAAGCCGCGGCTGAGGACGTTTAGAACGCGGTACCATCTCCACTGTGGATCGTCCGGCATCCGTATCCGGGATGCCACACTATTCGCCCTCGACCGGGGGCCGCCGCGCCCTTTTTTGCAGTCCCGGTTGTCGGTATCAACATGAGTGACACGTCCGATAAGAGCGACCGCCAGTACGATCCCGACGCCGAACACGCGTTCCCGGACGGCCCGGTCAACGACGTCTTCGAAACCGTCCGGACCGACGAGGAGGTCCTTGCGTATCTTGCGGCTCAAAACGTCAACCCCGTCGATCGGATGGGCTACAACGACCATGGCAAGAAACACGTCGAGATCGTTCGGGACGCGGCGTTGCGGCTTTATGACCTCTTGAAAGCCGGCGGTGTCGAATTCAACGGTGCGCTCGGACAGGGTCTTTCGGAGGCCGACGAGGCCGTTATCGTCGTGCTCGCCGCGACGCTCCACGACATCGGCCACGTCGTCCACCGCAACGACCACCCCTACTATTCGATCCCACTCGCGGCCGACATCCTCGATCGGATTCTCACCGAGACTGACCGCTACGACGCCGGTGAGGCCGTCCGACTCAAGGGAGAGGTTCTTCATGCGATCCTCTGTCACCACACCGAAGAGACGCCACTGACGGTCGAGGCCGGCGTCGTCCGGGTCGCCGACGCGCTCGATATGGAGCGCGGCCGGTCCCGCATTCCCTACGAGGAGGGCGGCCGGGGCATCAACACAATCTCGAGTCGGGCGATAACTAGCGTTTCGTTGCGGGCGGGCGAGAACGTCCCGGTTCTGGTCGAGATCGAGATGGTCGACGCCGCGGGCGTGTATCAGGTCGACGAACTGCTGAAGCACAAACTCCGAGGCTCGGGCATCGACGACAACGTCCGGATCGTCGCGATAAACACCCACCGCGACGACGGGTTGGTCGAACGGATCGAAATGTAGCCCCAGCCATGGGCGGGAACTCCGTTTGCCACGTCGGGCTAGCCACTCCTAACAGCGAGATGATCACACCTCCGCGCCTCGGCGGATGTTACTCGTACCCGGTGCCGGACAGCGAGACCTCTCCGTCTCTCAGTTCGGCCTCGCAGTCGAACACCGCGCGGATCGTGTTGTGGGCCTTCTCGTCGTGCATCGTCGGGTCCATCGAGAAGACGCCGAGCATATCGCCGGATCTGATTCTGGCGGTGAAGACGTGGAGAAACCGAAACATCGTCCGGAGTTCGGTGTACATCAACGCGGTCGAAACAGACGCGACGCCGACGCGAGCCCGGACAGACTCGTCCTCGCCGTCTTGCCCGAGCAGTTTCGCGAACTCGAGACTGATGCCCGTCAGGTCGCCCGGCGAGTTCAGATGCCGAATCGGCACGCCTTCGACGTCCGTTTCGGCATTCGTACAGTCGATGATGCTGACCTGATCACGGTCGGCTCCCCGCCGTTCAAGCTCGTTGACGATGGTCTTCGCCCCGGTGTTCATCGTGATGACGACCGCTTGTTCGTCCTCCGCGGGCGCGATAACATCGAGGAGCCCGTCCGTGGTCTCCGTCGACGAGCCGGTCAACAGCAGGCTCACGCCGTCGTCGAACGCAGACGCGCTTCCGAGGTCGTTCGCGCGGTAGCTCACTGCCCACCACCCTCTATGTCCGAGGGCCCATCGCTGGAGTCGTCAGTCTCGATGTCCCGGACCATCGCAACGAAATCGTCGTCGTCCATCACGGGCATCGCCGTGTCGAGGTCCGTTCTGAGCTCCTCGAGTCGGGCCTGTAGCTCCGCAAACTCCTCGTTCTCTTCGAGTTCCTCCTTCGGCTTTGAACCCTGCAACGCCGCCTGTTTTGAGGAGAGGGCGTACAGCTCCTGTTCGATGTCGTTGAACTCCGTCCGCGATAGCAGCCGATCGATCGTCTCGAGGAGTTCGCCACGCTCGACGGGCTTTGTCAGGTAGTCGTCGAATCCCATGGTGATGACGTCGAAGTCGGGTTCGACCGCCGTCACCATCGCGACCTTACACTCCGAGTCGTGCGCGCGAATTTCCTCAAGCACCTCGTCGCCGCTCATCCCCGGCATCAGCCGGTCGAGCAACACGACATCGACGTCGCCTGCGAACTGCTCGAGCGCCGCTTCGCCGCCGTCTGCGGTCAGAACCTCGTAGTCATCCTCCAGCCATCGGACGTATAGCTCGATGAGGGCACGTTCGTCTTCGACGACAAGAACCGTCGGCTGGTCATCTCCTTCGGCCATTCTTTGTGTATCCTTTGTACGACTGTGTGATATGTATTCCGACGTCTACCGCGAGCGTTAGGGCGTTCAGGCCTTTCCGAGCCACTCCCGTCTATCGAGGTCACTCGTGGGCAGCGTCCCACTCCTCGGCCTTGTGGAAGTTCGAACAGCGGTTACACTGGATGCGCCCCATCGAGTCGACAGCGGTGTCAAACGACTCGCAGTTCGTACAAAAAAAGCCCCAACGACGCTCGCCATCGGCGTCGGCGTAGACGACGCGGAAGGGTCCTTTATTACCTTTTTCCGCCTCTGAGGAGAGATACAGCGTCGTCCCATCGGGACCGACTCGTTCGTCCATACCCGGTGTGAGGAGTCGGCGGGCAAAACGCTCACGATCGCCGCCGAGGGGAAACACTCCCAACTCGCTCCCGACGATACGATTTTGTTCCTGAGCACCGTACGACGGTACGTGCGGTTGCTGCACTACTCGGACATCGAGAACGCCCACGACGACCCGGTGGCGATCGCCAATCTTGCCGGGACGATCGAGTCGCTCCGCGACGACCGGACGCTTGTCTGCGGCACCGGCGATGACGTCGCCCCCGGCGTCCTCCCGCTCGTCTCGAAGGGCGCGATCGCACTGGAGTTCTTCGAGGCTGTCTCGCCTGACGTCGAGACGTTCGGCAACCACGACTTTGATTTCGGCCTCGAACGGGCGGCCGAAATCGTCCACCGATCGCCACAGCGGTGGCTCTCGGCGAACGTCCGCCGGATCGGGGAGCCCTTCGCCGGGGTCGATCCATGGTGCGTCGAGCGTGTCGGCGATAGGACGGTCGGCTTCTTCGGGGTGACCGACCCGACCACGCCGTCGATCGGCGACGACGGCGACCTCACTTTCGCCGACCCAGTCGCGGCGGCCCGAGAGGCCATCGAGGCACTCCGTGAGCGTGGTGTCGACCACGTCGTTGCGCTGTCGCATCTCGGCCGGGGTGATGACCGCCTCGCCGCGACCTGCGACGTTGATATCGTCCTCGGCGGCCACGTCCACTCCGAGCGGATCGAGCGCATCGGCGAGACGGTGCTTACCCGGCCGGGCAGCGGTGGCGGCACACTGCTGGAGATTGACCTCCCGACCGGCGAGGTGACGCGTCACGATGTCACCGATGGCCCTATCGATGCGGATCTGGCGGCCCGATACCGCGACCGACTCGCCGAAGCCAACCTCGATACCGTCGTCGGCCACGTCTCGGAGCCGATCGCCCGAACGGACGCCGAGGCGTTTCGGGGTGAGAGCCGTGTTGGGAACTTCGTCTCCGACGCCTACCGGTGGGCGGCGATGAAGGCCCTCGGGACAGACCCGCCCGTCGTCGGACTCCAAAACAGCGGCGGAATCAGAACTGGCCCGCCGCTGTCCGGGGCAGTCACGGCCGCCGACCTCATCAGCCTCGTCCCGTTCGACGAACCGCTCGTGGTCGCCGAACTGGCGGGGTCGGAACTGCGGTCGGTGTTTGCGGAGGCGGCCGACACCCCCGGGTTCGGCGAGGCCGACTGGTGGCACGCCCACGTCTCCGGGGCCGAACTGCGCTACGACCACGCCGACGGCCGACTGTGTGGGGCGACCGTCGATGGGACGCCGATCGACGATACTGACACATATCGGCTCGCGGCGTCGGGGTTCCTGCTCTCGACCGATGTCGAGTTCCCGACCCTGACTCGGGACCACATCGTAGAGCGACTCGACATCCAGTACGAGGTCCTCATCGAGTACGCCGATGTCGTCGGGATCGACCCGACCCTCGAGGAGCGCATCGTTCGAACCGGCGTGTGATCCCCGTCAGACCGATCGGAAGCTTCAGGACGGGGGACGTGCTTCCCCCGATAATGACGTTGGTCATCGTGCCCGTCCGGTACCCGCTTTCTCGACACTCCCGGGCGACGCTCGAGCGCGCGATCGAGGTCGCGAGAGAACACGACGCCGACCTCACCGTGCTACACGTCAATCTCTATCAGAGCGACGAAACGGTCACGAGGGCGGAACTAAAGTCGGCCGTTGAGGCGACGTTCGGACGCCTCGACCGCGCTAGGTACGTCGTCCGCCCGGGTTTCTTAGTGGAGGAGACGATCCTCGACGAGGTCGCGGCGGAAGACGCCGACTACGTCGTCATCGGGCAAAAGCAGGCCGGACGGTGGCGGCGCATGGTCCGTCGGCTGATCGACGACCCGGACATCGAGGGATTCCTCCGGCGCAAACTCGAGTGTGAGGTCATCACCGCGAGTCCGTGACGGCTGGTTCCGTTGTTTTGTATATCGGATGAACACGGCTCAAGAAGGGTCGAACTGAGCCGACAGCTGTCGGGGGACGATTCGGCGACGGTCGCGGCGGCCGAGGCATCCACAGAGTCAGACATCGCTCCCGGCGTCCGTATCCGTCGGGTCCCGCTCGGACGACCCGGCGTCCGTCGTCTCCTCGTCTTCCGGAGCGCTTTCGTCTCCCGGTGCGTTTCCGTTCGTTTCGTCTTCCGGACGTTCTCCGCCTTCCGCCCCCGCTTCGGCGTCCGATTCCCGCCTCGTCGCCCCCCCGGGCCGGGAGGGGACCTCTGTCTCCGCCGACCGCATTGAGACCTGCAGTTCGCCGCTGGTGTCGTCGAACACCATGTGTGAGTGGGGGTAGGGGATTTCGATATCGTTGGCCTTGAAACGCTCCCAGACCTCCGTCAACACCCTCGAGCGAACCGCCGTCTGTTTGTACGGTTCGCTCGCCCAGTACCGGAGCCGCAACGCGATCTCGCTGTCGCCGAACTCACGGATGTAACAGGTCGGTGACGCCGGGTATCTGGCGCTCCCGACCCGGATGTCCGGACCGCCCTTGATGACCGCGTCGATGGTACGGGCCGCCGCCTCCATCTGCTCGCGGGCGATGTCGATGTCGCTCTCGTAGGTTACGCCCACGTCCAGCGTCATCCGGATGCGGGTGTCCTCGGCTGAGTAGTTGACGACATCACGCTCCCGCATCAGCCCGTTCGGGAGCACGATGAACGTGTTGTCGAGGGTGAACATCTTGGTGTAGACGAGCGTGACATCCTCGACGAACCCCTTCGTCTCGGTGTCGGCGAGTTCGATCATGTCGCCGATCTCGTATGGTTGCTCGGAGAGGATGAACACGCCGCTGATGACGTTCCCGATGATGGGTGCGAGCACGATGCCGACGACGGCCGAGAAAACACCGACCGAGAGGGCGATGTTGCCGACCCCGATTCCGAAGAAGCTCAGCGCTGTTAACACCGCCCCGAGAATGATGAGGATCTGAAGGCTGCGCAGGATCGTCCGACTCACCGACGGGCGCTTGAATTGGCGAGCGATCCGTCGTCCGAGGGCCTCCCGGGCGAGCTGGGAGAGATAGTACGAAAAAACGATGATCGCGATCGCGAGGACGAGCCGATAGACGAACACCGGCACATAGCCGGGGAGCCACTCCGGCGGAGCCAGCCCCGGCCCGTCGCGAAATGAGGGGGAGGGCGTCTCCGTCTGCAACAACGCCGGATCCATACCGACTCCTCAGCGGGCGTCGGAAAAAGCGTTCCCCACTACGCCTCGGTCGAGCCGCGGGCGGGCGGGCAGTCGTTCGCTCACGGGAACGGATGATACGTCCGGTCAAACTCCGGCTCGAACCCGAGCGACTCGGGGACGCGCCGCAACCGCTCGCCGAAGTACGGCTCGCCGGTGAAAAGCGGCTGCGCAGCGGGAACCACGACGCGGACGGCTTCGAACCCCATCGACTCGACGTCCCGCGGGGTGAGCCGCGACGCGTAGACGTCGAGTCCCGCGTCGTCGACTGCCCCGAGGAGTCGATCCAGTTCCGCCGCGCCGGTTGGCGGTTCAGGGGGGCCGATCTCGGTCGCCGGAACCGTCGTCGCGGGATCGGCGAACGCCCGTGCCGACTCCGGAAAGGCGGCGTGGGTTCCGATCGCTCCGTGTTCCTCGTCCGCCCGTGTCTCGCCCATACGGCGGAGTTCGAGCCAGTTCTGCAGCGCCTCCGCTAGGGCGTCGCTCGCCGCCGCCCCCGGATCCAGACTGGCCGCCGACCCGGCCGCGAATCGGGGCCATTCGCTCTCGCGGTGGACGCAAGCGGCGACAACCGGTATATCGACGTCCTGCGTGCAGACGAGCGCTGTCGCTTCGAGTCCCTCGCTTTTCGCCCGGCTTTCGAGCGTCCGATACGTTTCGTTATCGACGGCCAGCCCCAGCGGCTCGTACGTCGAGTACCACGAAAGCATCGTCGCGTCGCGTTCGAGCACCTCATACAGACCCGAACGGAGCGCGCCGACACTGCCGTTTCCGAGCCCGAGCCCGGTCGTGATCGGAGGTCGTATCGTCCGCTCCGGCGGCGGGAAGACGACGAGTTCCGCCGGCAACTGGACGCGGTCGCCGGTCCGAAGGTGTTCGGCCCCACACCACCGAGTTACATCAAGATCGCTCCCCTCGGGAGCGACGAACCGATCAGGGCTGATCGGGGCCGCCGGTTCGGTCTCAAACTCGCGCTCGCGATAGATTGCGGCGCTATATCGTTCGAGCGCTTCCCCGAGCGCCTTCATAAACGCCGGATCCCAGTCGACCCCGACGCCCGCGGCGTGGTCGGGGGCGTCGGCGTCGGAAAACGGCGTCGCCGCGAGCGTCGCGAGGTAGTACGGGACCGGGAACGATTCGGCCTCCCCGATCGCCGAGATTGGCCCAACGCGCTCGTCGAAGGCGGTCTCGGCCAGCGAGATGGACTCCTCGAGCGACCGCTCCTCGTGAGACCTTCGGAGTCCATCCGCGCCGTCGTCGACGGTTCCGGATTCGGCGCCCGCCTCGCCGCCCGCGTTGCACTCGCAGTAGGGAACCGGTAACACCCGGCGCTGGGCGTGTGGGACCTCGATAACGCCGCCGACGAGCGCTGACTCGCCGCCATCGAGGAGCATTGCGAGTTCACGGCCGGCGAGCGCCCCGGCGAACCGTGCTGTCGATGGCCCGCAGTCACCGTCGTCGGTCGCCGGGTCGGCCGCCGAGACGCGCTCGCGAAGACACGACCGACACGCTGTCCCCGGGGCGTGACCGGACACCGACGCCGACACGCCCGTAACCGGCTGCCCGCCGATCCCACCGAGTTCGACGGCGAAAAGCGGGGTCTGGGTCTCGCTGGCACGCGTTCCGGCCTGCCCGAGCAGCCCACGCTCGTCCCCGGCGTTTTCATCGCTGGACGCCCCGACAGCGACGGCCACGTCATACTCACCGATGCCGTCGGAGGCGGTGGCCACCGCTTCGGCGTCGGTGTCGGCCAGGGCGGCCCGAACCGACTCGATTGCGCCACCCTCGCCGAGCAGTCCGACGGTCGTCACGCCGGATCACCGACCGTCGGCTCCGGGCGCGCTCTGGTGTGCATATCACGCACGTCCCGTCGAGGGGCGATAAAAGCCGCGGACACCGCTTAAAAGATATATAAATGCTGTGAGCGTCGCGTCGTAGGGCCGAGGCTCGGGAGTAGTTCCCGGCGGGCACCGGGCGGGCGGTGTTAGGCCGTGAGCATCGAACGGGCGGTGCGCACGAACTCCCCCTCATCTTCAATGTTGAGGCGATCGTCACCGAGTTGAAGCCGGAGGCGCGGCCGTCCGACGTCGATCGGAACCTTCTCGGTCTCGATGACGTCCGACTCCTCCATCCGCGTTTTCGTCCGGGAGAACGTGGCCTTCGAGGCGATGCCGACGTCCTCGCCCCACCGCGAGATATCGTAGAGGAGGTCGCCGTTTCGCGCCGCGACGAGCAGCGACACTGTGACCTCGTCAAGGCCGGTGTCGCCCCGGACGGTATCGAGCGCCGAGAGGACGGCGTCAAAGTCCTCAGCCGTCGACTCGCCGAGTTCGGCTTCGAGCGTGTCACGGACTCTAGTGAGCGGCGGCGTCCGGAGGTCGTACGCCTCCGCGTCCGCCCACGCGTCGGTGAACCGGCCGTTCGCGTCCGCGACGAACGCCTCGTCGTTCGTTGTCAGCCCGGCAGCGTGGTCGTCACCACGGACGACGGCGGTGACCGACGACCCCGAGACCAACAGCGCGTTCGTCCCCTCGTCGTAGCGCCGTATCTCGAGGATGCCCTGTTCGACGTGATTTGCGGCCCGCCCCGCGACGAGGAAATCAGCCGTCGCAGCCTTCAGCGCTCCCGTATCAGCGAGCAGCCGAACCGACGGAGATTCCTCGCCGAGAACCCGGACGAGCCCCTCGACCGTCTCCGGGTCTGGAGCGACGACGACGACCCCGTCGTCAGCCGCGTCGAGAACCCGCTCGAGCACGTCCGCGACAGACTGCCCCACGACAGTTTGTTTCATCGGCGTATGTATGCATATGATCCGGGAGATATTTAACTCTTGTAGCCCGCTGAGCACTCTCCTTGCCGTCCGTGCGATGTTTTGTTGGCGGTCATCGTCCGTGCGCGGTCCCGTTGATCAACCGGATATTGCGGCGAGCGCCCGCGACGAACGGATACCTTATTGTCCCGTCAACCCTCATTCAGTTGTATGAGCTACGAAGAGGTCCGCCGGACCGATCCCGCGCTCGCGGACGCCCTCGATGGCGAACGCGAGCGCCAGGAGAACACGCTCGCGATGATCGCGAGCGAGAACCACGTCTCCGAAGCCGTCCTCGAGGCCCAGAGCTCGGAGTTGACAAACAAGTACGCCGAGGGCTACCCCGGCGAGCGCTACTACGCCGGCTGTGAGCACGCCGACACCGTCGAAGAACTCGCAATCGAGCGCGCAAAGGAGCTGTGGGGTGCCGAACACGTCAACGTGCAGCCACACGCCGGAACGCAGGCGAATATGGGCGTCTATCTGGCGATGTTAGAGCCGGGCGACAAGATCCTCTCGCTAGAACTCGAACACGGCGGGCACCTGAGCCACGGCCACCCGGCGAACTTCACCGGCAAGACCTACGAGGTCGAACAGTACGAGGTTGACCCCGAAACCGGGTACATCGACTACGAGGGGCTCCACGAACACGCCGAGGAGTTCGACCCCGATATCATCGTCTCCGGCTACTCCGCGTATCCCCGAGAGGTCGATTTCAAACGCATCCAAGAGGCCGCCGACGCCGTCGACGCCTACCACCTTGCCGACATTGCTCACATCACCGGCCTCGTCGCGGCTGGCGTCCACCAGTCGCCGGTCGGTGTCGCCGACTTCGTCACCGGATCGACCCACAAGACGATCCGCGCCGGCCGCGGCGGTATTATCATGTGCGACGAGGAGTACGCAGACGCCATCGACGCGTCTGTCTTCCCCGGCGCGCAGGGCGGTCCCCTGATGCACAACGTCGCCGGCAAAGCCGTCGGCTTCGAGGAGGCGCTCTCGTCCGGCTTCGAATCCTACGCCCAGCAGATCATTGATAACGCCGAGGCCCTCGGCGCGCGGCTGCAGGAGCACGGCTTCTCGCTCGTCTCCGACGGCACCGATACCCACCTCGTCTTGGTCGATCTTCGCGAATCTCATCCGGAGACAACCGGGACCGTGGCCGAAGAAGCCCTCGAAGAGGTCGGGATCGTACTGAACAAAAACACCGTCCCCGGCGAGACGCGCTCGCCGTTCAATCCCTCGGGGATCCGCGCCGGGACGCCCGCGCTCACCACGCGCGGCTTCGACGAGGCGGCGTGCGAACGCGTCGCCGACCTCATCTACCGAGTCGTCGACAGCCCCGATGACGAGAAAGTCAAGGCTGACGCCGAGGCCGAAGTCGAAGCGCTCTGTGCGGAGTACCCGCTATACGACCGAGAGGGCCGACTCGTCGACTTCGAGTAGGTCGGCCAACGCAACCCCGAGCGTAGCCGCTCGTACACTCGCACTCGTTCCGTCGAACCGCCGATAGCTATCGGCATCCACCGGGACCGTCGCTCGCTGGACCCGTGATCCACGGGGCGACCCGAAACGATTCGTGGGGGCGGACTCTACTACTTACGAAATGGCCGATATCCGCCGCCGTCTGCGACGGCCGCTACTGTTTGTGATGGGCCCTCTGTACGTCGTCGCCGGCGTTCTCCACTTCGTCGTCCCCGAACTGTACGTCCAGATCGTTCCGCCGATCCTCCCGGCACCGCTCGCGCTGGTGTATCTCTCGGGTGTCGCCGAAATCGCGGTCGGCGTCGGCGTGTTGCTTCCACGGACCCGCCAGT
>NZ_JBKEGK010000047.1:0-14302 GCF_046710025.1 Natronomonas sp.
GCGTTACAGACGCCGAGGGTTCGCGCCCACCCGCGATCGTACGCCGCCTCGAGATTCCGCCAGGCCGTGGCCAGCGGGATGTCAGCTGTTTCGAGGTTCCCGTCGTCGCCGGTCGGAAATGTGAGCGCTTCCTGTTGCTCGACCGGCTGCTCGGCGAGCCGGCAGAGTTCGCCGCAGTGGGCGAGTGCCGACGGCCAATGGAGCATGTAACAGTCGAAGGCCTCGATCTCGAGTTCGGACCGGCTACCCGCACACGCTTCGAGCAGGTGCTCGCGGCGGTGGTTCGTGCGCCAGACCTTGCCGACGACAAAGAGGCCCTCGCGGTTAGGGGTGCCCGGCGCGGCGAGCAGGTCGCCGATCCGGTATTCGTTACCGTACAGCTCCGCACAATCGAGGAGCCGGTAGCCGGCGTCGAGGGCGGTCGTGATCGAGTCGGCTCGATTAACGTACTCGCCGTCGCGGTAGCGCGAGCAGCCGAACCCGACCGGCGGGAGCCGGAGCGACCGCGCCTCTGTCGCCGTGGCGCTCCGTCCCGTCCCCGCCACTTCCGGCCGGATAGCGTCGCGGGCCGGCGGACAGACGACCGGCTTCGGAACGGGATCCTCTTCGGCCCCGTAGTCCGGGACGGCGACCGGTTCCCCGCCCTCGGCAGCCGTTTCTATTGCGTTGCAGACAGCGACGACGTGGGCACCGCGGCGGCCGCCAGACCGGGGCGGGGCTCCCGTAACGATGCGCTCGGCGAGGCGTTCGATCGAATCTACGTACCGGTATTCGCGTTCGGGAGACTGCGACGGGACGCTCGCGTACTCCCGTCCGACTCGGCCGAATCGGACGTCGTCGGCTTCAGTCCCCATCGCGCCGGTTCCTCGGAGGTACAGCGACCCGTCGTCGCCGTGTAACTCCAGCCCGTAGAACTCCCGGCTGCGGTGGGGCGCATAGAGACTGGCGGTGAGCCGGACGGTCGGCCCGGACTCGAAGGCGAGCGTCGCCTCGATGTGACTCGGCGTTGAGGGCCGCCTTGTCTCGCGGTCGGGCCAAACGTCGAGCCGGTCGGCGACGCGGACGCGCTCAACGGGGCCGAACCACGAGATCAAGAGCGCGAGCGGGTAGACCGACCCGTCGTACAGCGGGCCAACCTCGAGAAAGGAGTCCGGAGTGTCGTGCCAGTCGGTGACGCGGCCGACGTGAGCGTGGGCGTACCCGAGCCGGACAGTTCCGAGCCGGCCGTCCGCGACGAGCCGCCCCGCACGGCGCTGTGCGGGGGCCCGCGTGGTACCGGGCGCACAGTCGAGCGCCAACCCGCGCCGTCGCGCCGTCGCCACCAGTTCCCCGGCGACGTCGGCGTCGAGCGCCAGCGGTTTTTGAGAGTAGACGTGTCGGTCGGCTTCAAGCGCCGTCCGCGTCACCGGCGCGTGGGCGGCGTGGCTCGTCAGGTTCACTACCAGTGGAGCGTCGATCGCTCCGAGCGCCCGGTCGAGATCGGTGAAGGACGGACAGCCGTGCTTGTCGGCCAGCGCCGCCGCGCGTTCGGCGTCAAGATCGCAGACACCGGCCAACGAGAGCGAACTTGTCTCCAAGCCAGCGGCGTACTCGGGGGCGATGGCACCCGCCCCTACGAACAGACAGTTCACGGCCATATGCGCGGCGTCGAGACACATATGTGTCCCGGCGACGGCGTTTAGTTGACTGACGGCGAATACCGGGTATGACCGAACCGGGGATGGGCCGCCTCGGCACCGCCTACCTGCGGTGCATTCAGGCCATCGGGCGGCAGGTACCCTACGGCACCAACGCCTTCGACCGCGAGTGGGACGTCCTCGTCGTCCTCGATGCCTGCCGCGCCGACGCGTTACGCGAGGTGACCCCCGATGTGGGATTTTTAACGGACGTCGGGACCGTCCGATCGGTCGGCAGTTCCTCCTCGGAGTGGCTCGAAAACACGTTCAATGGCCGCGAAGCGACTGCCCGGACAGCGATGGTGACGGGCAACACGTGGACGGATCGGTACCTCGATGCCGACTCCTTCGATGTCCTCGACGAGGTCTGGAAGTACGCCTGGGACGACGACCTCGGCACAGTCCCGGCGTCGCCGATCACGGACCGCGCGATCGCGACGGCCCGCGAGCGAGATCCAGACAGGTTAGTCGTCCACTACATGCAACCGCACCACCCGTTTGTCCCCGATCCACTCGCGGGCGACGACGGCATGGCCCGCACGAGCAGCCACAGCAGCGACGCGAACCCATGGGTGTCCCTCCGACGCGGCGAGATGTCGCCCGACCGCGTCCGGGGGGCTTACCGGGCGAACCTGCGATACGTCCTCGAGGAAGTCGGGACGCTCGTAGAGAACATCGACGGCCGGATCGCGGTCACCGCCGACCACGGCAACCTCTTCGGGGAGTGGGGGCTCTACGGCCACCCGATGCATACCCCAGTTCCCGCCCTACTCGCGGTCCCGTGGGCGGAAACGACGGGGAAGGATCGGGGAACACATACGCCGACGCTCGATCCCCCTGAACCGCTTCCGGTGGGTCGCGTGTACGGGGCCGAAACCGACGAGGAACGCCTCGCCGCGCTCGGGTATCTATAACTACTACCTATGAGACCGGTACGCGTAGTTTTTAGTTCGATAGCCTGCATCTATATCCCGTGAATCCCCAGAGGAAGCGCCAACACATCCGACCTCGATCTGATGTCCCTCCGACCACGCTCGGGCCGACACTCCCCGGACGACGTGAGACGCGATGACCCGCCGGGCGGTATGTTTCACCGGGCCAAAGTCGGTCGAGGTTCGAACTGAACCGGTCCCCGAACCGGGGCCCGAAGAGGTGTTGGTTCGGGCCGAGCGCTCAGGTGTCAGCCCGGGCACCGAGATGCTGTTGTACCGCAACGAGGCGCCTCCGGAGCTGTCGGCCGACGAGACTATCGAGGCGCTTTCGGGTACGTTCTCGTACCCGCTTCGATACGGCTACGCCGTGGTCGGCCGGGTGACGGCCGTCGGCGAGGCGGTCGAGGCGGAATGGCTTGACCGTCAGGTGTTCGCGTTCAACCCCCACGAGAGCCACTTTGTCGCCGATCCGGAGGCGCTGATCCCAACCACGCTCCCGCCCGAGCAGGCGATCTTCATCCCCAACGTCGAGACGGCGGTCAACTTCGTCATGGACGGGCGGCCGCGAATCGGCGCCCGTGTCGTGGTGTTCGGCCAAGGTCCCGTCGGGCTGTTGACGACCGCCCTGCTCGCGGAGTTCCCGCTCGCGGAACTCGTCACCGTCGATTACTACCAAACCCGGCGGGCGATTTCGGAGTCGCTCGGCGCCGATCGGTCGGTCGCGCCGGGGGAACTTGACGCGGCGTTGGAGGCGAACGCCGACCTCGTGTACGAACTCTCGGGGAACCCGGAGGCGCTTGACGACGCTATCGACGTTGCGGGCTACGCGGGACAGGTCGTTGTCGGGTCGTGGTACGGCACGAAGGACGTGACACTCGATCTCGGGGAGTCCTATCACCGGAGCCACGTCCGGATCCGGAGCAGCCAGGTGAGTCGCATCGATCCGGACCACGCCGACCGGTGGGACAAGGACCGCCGACTGGATGTCGTCTGCTCGTGCGTGCGGCAAAACGACCTCTCGTCACTCGTGACCCACACGTTCGACGTCGAGCGTGCGGCCGAGGCCTACCGGTTGCTTGACGAGCGACAGGACGAGGCCGTACAGGTCGTATTTAAGTACGACTGAGCAGGGGTGCATACTCCTCTCGTTCTCCCTCGATTCCAACTAATCGAGAGCACATATCTCTAACTCTACTGAGGCCATCTGACGCCGCCTCCCCCTCTTGTTGGCCTCCGGCTTTAGGTGCCTGCCGCCCGTTGTCTATCATATGTACTCGACGACAGTATCGACGGACTTCGTCGCACAGCATTTCCTTACTGTCCCGAACCCGGGGCCGGAGGGGGAGCCACACTCGCATCACTTCGAGATCGAGATGACGTTCCGCGGCCCCGAACTGAACGAGTACGACTACCTCGTCGATATCGACGACGCGGACGCCGCGCTCTCCGAGTTGGCCGACCGCTACCGCGACGAGTTGCTCAACGACTGCCCGGCGTTCGAGGGGTACAACCCGAGTGTCGAGCGCTTCGCGCGGGTTGTCTTCGAGCGCGTGACTGACGCTGTGGACGACGACACGGTAACAGAACTCGCCGTGACGGTCTGGGAGGACGACACCGCTGCCGCCACATACGACGCGTCGGTATGAACGTCGGTCTGACGCTGTACGGCGATATCGACAGCCGTTCGGGCGGCTTCCGCTACGATCGAAAACTTGTCGAGGGGCTCCGCCGAGCCGGCGACACCGTCGACATCGTCGAACTTCCCTGGCGGGACTACGGCCGCGGTCTGCTCGACAACGCCTCCCGACGACTCCGGGAGCAACTCCAGGTTGACGTCGACGTCATGCTACAGGACGAACTCGCCCACCCCTCTCTGGTTCGAACGAACCGTCATCTCTCCTACCCGGTCGTCAGCGTCGTCCACCACCTGCGAGCGAGCGAATCCCGGCGGCTCTCGCCGGTGTATCGCGCGGTCGAGCGCCGGTACCTCGAAACCGTCGACGGGGCAGTGTGTAACAGCTCGGCCACCCAAGGCGTCGTCACCGGCCTCGGTGTCGATCCCGAATCGACCGTCGTTGCGCCGCCGGCCGGGGATCGGTTCGCCCCCGATATCGACGGGGAGACGATCGATCGTCGGTCGCGTGAGCGGCCCCTGCAAATCGTCTTCGTCGGCACCGTCACGCCTCGAAAGGGGCTGACGACGCTCATCGATGGGCTGGCTGATTCCAGCACCGAGGCGGAACTGACCGTCGTTGGTCGACCGGCCGACGAGGCGTACATTGACACCGTCCGGCGTCGCGTCCGGGACCACGACCTCGGCGAACGCGTTCGGATAGCCGGTGAACTGTCCGACGAGGCGCTTTCAGCCACACTCCGATCGAGCCACGTCCTTGCCGTCCCCTCCCAGTACGAGGGGTTCGGCATCGTCTATCTCGAGGGGATGAGCTTTGGCCTGCCCGCGATCGCTTCGCGGGCCGGCGGGGCGGCCGAGGTCGTCGCCGACGGTGAGACGGGGATACTCGTCGATCCGGACGCCTCGGACGCGGTCGCGGCGGCGATAGCACGGTTCGCGGCTGACCCCGACCGACTGGCCGCGATGGGGCGGGCCGCCAGGCGACGCTACGAGCGCCACCCGGACTGGACGGAGACGACGGCCCGCGTCCGTCGCCTACTTCGTACGGTCCTCGCCGACGAGGTGCCAGCATGAGAGATGACTTTCGGCGGTACCTCCGGGCGAAGCGCACCGTCGACGACCGCGCGCTCGATCGCCGCCTCGTCGGGATACTCCGCGATCGGCTGGCCGAGCGGGCCGACGCCGGCGAGGGACCGATCCGCGTTCTTGAGGTCGGCGCGGGCATCGGGACGATGCCCGCCCGCCTTCTCGAGTGGGACGTGCTGCCGCCAGGAGAGATCCGATACGTCGCTCTCGATGTCGACGCCAACAACGTTGACGCCGTCGGATCGCATCTGCGGTCCTGGGCCGCCGACCGTCACGCGTCGGTATCCGGCGGCAACACGCTCGAAATCGAGTATTCGGGCCGACACGTCGAACTCGAGACAGTCGCAGGCGAGGCCGTCGCCTACGCCGATCGAATGCCGGGCGCATTCGACGCCCTCGTCGGCGCGGCGCTGCTCGATGTTCTCGAGCTAGACGGGCTCGGAACGCTGCTCGGCGCGCTCGAACCGGGCGGGCTCTGCTACTTCCCGATCACCTTTGACGGGGGGACGCGGTTCCGGCCGGGCCACCCGGTCGACCGGGCGATAGAGCAGCACTATCACGAGCATATGGATGCGAAACCGGGCGGCAGCAGCCGGGCGGCCGGGGACGTTCTCGAACGGCTCCGGGGGATCGAGGGCGCACGGCTCCTCGGCGCCGCCGGGTCCGATTGGGTTGTTCGTCCGGTTGACGGCGAATACCCCGCTGATGAGGCGTACTTTCTTCGGTGCATCCTCGACACTGTCGAGGCAGCGGTCGGCGAGGTGGCCGGGGACGCGTTTCGGGCCGATCTTGAGGGGTGGCTCAACTGTCGACGCGAGCAGCTTGAGGCCGATGAGTTGCTGTATCTCACCCACCAACTCGACCTGTTAGGGCAGGTCCAGGGGTCGGCCGCCGGCGAGTGAGAACCGGGCTTCGATCGAATGCTAACAGTTAACAGGGTTCGCGAAGATTATCAAGCCGATTCGTATGCCCGTCTCCGTTAATGTCCGGGACGCGATCCAGTTGCCGTCCGACACGATCCAGTTTCTCATCCGGGAGATCCGCAAGCGGTTCTTTGCCGGAGACCCGCCCTCGGGGCGGCACCTCCTCGTCGAAGCGCCCCTCGAAGAGATCGAAGCCGCTCTCGGCCGGCAGTCATACGCGCCGAACTGGGAGTTCTCCTACTACAAACGCGGCGAAGTGCTCAACCTCGCTCGCGTCGTTCACGAGGAGCGAACCGCCAAGGGGCGAACCTACGAGTGGTGGCAGACACACGTCAGAGGGTGGGACCGGCCCGACGGGATCGCACTCCACGGTCACTGGGAACTCGAACCCACCGAACGCGCCAACGACCATCTCGAAGGGGTCGGGTTCGACGCCAAGCGCGGGATGGCAAACCTACAGGACGCACTGGAGCGCTCGGCGCTGTCGTACACCGAAGTCGAGATCGATCGGTGAACTCAACCGCGCTCGCAACGCCGGCGAGTCCCCCTCCCCTGGACCGAGGACTGACTACGCCGACCGTCTGACCCACCGGAGGACGAACAGCGTCGCCTCGAAGAGCCCGATCATCGTCCCAGCGACCAGTATCGGCGCCATCCCCGTCGGGTCTGGGCTGAAGAGGAACGCGATCCCGAGGAATGCCCCCCAAAAGTACAGCCGCTTTGCGGCCAACCACGCGCGGGTCGTCAGCCCCATCATGATCGCGAGCATCACGAACAGTGGGATCTGGAAGACGGCGGCGAAAAGCCCCATCATCAACACGATGAGATCGAACGTGTCCGTCAGTCCGAAGGCGATTACAGCGGCGTCTTGAGAGTACGTCAGGAAGTAAGTAAAGATCGCCGGCAGGATGAGAAAGTACGCGAACAGCACGCCGAAGACGCCCAACACGAGACTTGCCGGGACCGAGGCGAGATAGTAACGACGCTCCTTCGGATAGAGCCCCGGGCGCATGAAGAGGTAGGTCTGATAGACGAAGACCGGAAGGCCGACGACGAACCCCGCGAGCGTCGCGATCTTCAGCCGTGCGAGGATGAGCCCGAGGGGATGATACACTCGCGGGCGGGCGATATCTCCGCCGGGGAGAACGGAGTACCACAGGAAGTTGATAATCCGCTCACCGAACGGAAAGACGACCCCCGAGATGATCGCCATCACGACGAGGACGATACCGAGCCGATAGACCATCTCCTCGATGTGGTCCGCAAGCGGCATTTCCTCGTCGCTCTTGGGACCCTCGCCGACCAACCCATCGTCGGCATCGTAGCTCCCGTCGGCAGTCTCTGCCATTATCGACTGTCGGACGCCGGCGTTTGTAAGCTTTCTCTCTCGACCAGTCGGAGACGGCCGCGATCCCGGTTGAACGGAAAAGGTTGATAACAGCGAACGAAGTACATCCCGATGTGTCCAGCGCCGTAGACGACGATGTCGCCCGGACGGTGTCGGAGGGCCGCGCGCACCTCGGCACGTTGCTTCGAGCCGCACAGAAACACCTCCAGAAGGTGTTTATCGTCTTCTTGATCGGATTTCTTGGAGTGTTCACTGCGCTACGGCTCTACATTTGGGACATCCTCAAACAGGACCTGAACGCCCACCCCGATATCGTGGTCGTCGCCATCACGCCCTTTGAGGTCATCCTCCTGCAGGCGAAGATTGGGCTGGTGTCAGGCGTCATCATCATGCTGCCGGCGCTCGCGTACTTCGGCCGGGACTCGCTGAAGAACCGCGGTCGGTGGCCGGAGAACCTTCCCCGCTGGAAGGGGGTTGGCTTCGGCCTCGTCAGCGCGGGGCTGTTCGTGGGTGGCGTCGCCTACGCGTATCATCTCTTCTTCCCGATCATGTTTGCCTTCCTCGCCGACAACGCCGTCGGCGCGGGTTTTGAGCCGACGTACTCAATCTCGATGTGGGCGCAGTTCGTGTTCTTGCTCTCGCTGTCGTTTGGGCTGGCGGCGCAACTGCCGCTGTTTATGAGTACGCTCTCGTACACTGGGATCGTCCCCTACGAGACGTTTCGCGACAAGTGGAAGTACGCCGTCGTCGCCATCTTCGGCTTCGGCGCGCTGTTCTCACCGCCCGACCCGTTCACCCAGATCATGTGGGCGGTGCCGCTTGTCGTGCTGTACGGCATCTCGCTGTATCTCTCCAAGATCGTCGTCACGACCAAGCGCTCCCGCGAGTCGATCGATCTCCGGCGGACGGCCGCCGAACGCTGGAACGTCCTCGTCGCGTTGTTCGTCCTCGGTGTTGGTTCGATCTACGCCTTCTACACCTACGGAGGGGCCACGGCTGTCAACGATCTGCTCGCCGCAGCCGGATCGCAGTACCGGATTCTCCCCCCCGGAGCGGGGTACGGCATCGCCGAAACGATGTATCTCGCCGTTGTCGGGTCGATCTACGGGCTCGTCTTCGCGGCGTTCGGGCTCGCGTACTCCGTCTACGACGGCTTAGAGGAGCCTGAACCGGATTTCTCGCGGCTCGATCCCGAGGAGATCGATGTGGCCGATCTTGATCTTGCGGGCATCCGATCGGTCCCGGCCGCGGTCTTCACCGAAATGGACGAGGACGAGGCAGTCGGCCTCGCCGGGGCCGCGATGGAGCAAGACGACCCCGATCGCGCCCAAGCGATCCTCGATCGGTTCGACGAGGCCGAGGCGGCCGCTGAGGAGGCATCTGAGGACGAGGGGACGACCGGAGACGAAAACATCCCGCCGCGAGCGGAGCGCGGCCAAGGCCAGCATACCGAAGAGGTTGCCGGGGCCGGGACCGCCGCGAGAAACCAGCGGGAACACCGTGAGGATCTCCCGCGGCAAGCGGACACGAGCGGGGGCGAGACCGCCGGAGCCGAAGCGGAGACAGGCGGCCGGAGCCTCGCGGAGCGGAGCGCCGGCGCGCTCGACGTGTTCAGCGACGACGATGTCGACGAGGACGACATCGGCGGGTACGCGTACGATATAAAGTTCATCCTCGACAGCATCACCTCGAAGTCGTTCCGCCTCGTCGGCGTGTTCGCGGCCGTCATGGCCGGTACGTTCTTTATACTGTATCAGGGCGGGATCGGCATCCTCCACGAGCGTTTTGTCAGCGGGATGCCATCGGAGTTCGCCGCCGAGCAGGTCTCGATCGTCACGCTGCATCCGGTCGAGGCGCTCATCTTCATGATCAAGGTCTCGGTGATATTCGGGGTCGCCTCGACACTGCCGCTGTTGTTGTATTACGCGTGGCCGGCGCTGAAAGACCGCGGTCTCGCCCGCGGCGACCGGCGTGTCCTCCTCGTGTGGGGCGGAAGCCTGTTGACGGCGATGCTGCTCGGCAGCCTGCTTGGCTTTCTCTACATCGCGCCGGCAGCCATCTCGTGGCTCGCCTCCGACGTGCTGGACGCCGGGATGGTGATCGCCTATCGGATCAGCAACTACGGCTGGATGATCTTCTTTTTCACCGTCGGGATCGGCATCCTCGTGATGGTCCCGGTCACGATGCTTCTGTTCCACCAGGGCGGGATCGTCCCCTACGGCATCTTCCGGACGCGGTGGCGGGAGTTCGCTATCGCCGTCCTCGCGGCCGGGGCGTTCCTCTCGCCGCGGGGAATCTTCACAATGTTCCTGCTCGGGGTGCCGATCATCGCCGCCTACGGCATCGGGCTCGGTTCGCTCTGGCTGTACACGCTCGGCGGCAGACGGGCTCCCGACACCCCGGAGCCAGCCGACTGAGCCGCCCCGATCGTACCAGGCCCGAAGCGTCTCCAGCGGGTCCTCGGATCGTCATCTTCGATTGTCAACGCGATATCACCGCTCTATCACTCGGCGGTGCTCTTGTGATCCCCCAGACGGATCGCCACGGCCGGCATGATCACGGCGTAGCCGAACAGCATAACCGAGAGCCACCAGCTTCCCCCGGAATGGAGGGCTGCAAGCTACGGACCGGTGACGATCACGGCGGCGATTCCGGCTGCGCTCTCGCGGAGCCGGTAGCGTCGGTCACACCGATCGTACGGGTCGTCCCGAACTTATGTTCCTACGGGCCCGACGGTCGGTATGGCGACAGTCAGCGAGACGTACATAGAGAACCGCCAGCGGGTCCAGCCGACGGACACGAACAACTACACGTCCGCCCATGGTGGCAACGTCGTCAAGTGGATGGACGAGGTCGGCGCGATGTCCGCGATGCGACACGCCGGCGAGACCTGCGTTACCGCCCGGATCAATGGGTTGGACTTCGAGCGGCCGGTCCCCCAGGGCGACACCTGCGTCATTGAAGCGTACGCCTACGAGGCCGGTCAAACGAGCGTCCGGATCCGCCTGCGCGCGTTTCGAGAGAACCCACGAACCGGCGAGTGCGAGCGAACCACCGACTCGTACTTCGTCTTCGTCGCGGTCGACTCGGAGGGAACCCCGACGCCGGTTCCGGACCTAGAAATCGGGTCTGAGCGGTGTGAGCGCCTCCGATCGGAGGCGCTATCGAACGATCCAGAGAGGTAACGAAGTGACACCGGTGTAACCGGATACTTTTGCCGGACGGGTACAAACTGCCGGTGGTATGAGTGAAACTGACACGGACGTACTCGTCGTCGGGGGCGGCCCGGCCGGACTGAGCGCGGCCCTCTTTGTACAAAAGAACGGGCTGGAAACGGTCTGTCTCGACACCGACGAAACGTGGATGCAAAAAGCGCATCTGTTCAATTACCTCGGGATCGGGTCAGTCGATGGCTCGGCGTTCATGGAGACCGCCCGCTCGCAGGTCGATAGCTTCGGCGTCGACCGCATTGAGGCAGAGGTAAACGACCTGAACGAGACGGATGAGGGGTTCGCGGCCAAAACTGACGGGGACTCGTACGCCGGGCGCTACGTCGTGTTGGCAACGGGGGCGGCCCGCGACCTCGCCGAGTCGCTCGGTTGTGCGTTCGACGGCGATGTCGTCGACGTTGGGGTCACGATGGAGACGAGCATTGAGGACGCCTACGCGACGGGCGCGATGGTTCGGACGGAAGAGTGGCAAGCGATCATTTCGGCGGGTGACGGCGCGGCAGCCGCGCTGAATATCCTCTCGAAGGAGAAGGGCGAGCACTTCCACGATTTCGACGTGCCGGCCGACGCCGACGCGGTGTTCGGCGCGATGGGCGGGGAGTGACGCCCCTAGCCTGAGTCCCCGAACCTACCCGCCGAATCGGGACGCGTCACAGACGGCGGCAATATTGTGTAGACTGTACAAACACTTATCAGTGTCCGGTGGATACTACAGATAGATATGGCGGACGCAATGAGCGAGTATCTCAAACAGGACATGCAGTGCGAAGGGCTCCTCGAGTGTATCCACGGCCTGAAGGGCCTTGACAGGGAGATCTTCCAAGTGTTGACGGATCGCTCGGAGCCGCTCACCGTCGATGAAATCGCCGCCGAGGTCGACCGCGAGCGCTCAACGGCGTACCGGTCGGTTCAGCGGCTCCTCCAGAGCGGGTTTGTACAGAAAGATCAGATCAACTACGATCAGGGCGGTTACTACCACGTCTTCCGGCCCACCGACCCCGACGAGATCGCGGACGATATGCAGCGGATGCTCAACGATTGGTACGCGAAGATGGGCCAGATGATCGGGGAGTTCCGCGATAAGTACGGCAGGGCCATCGAAGAGCCCCCTGCCGCGCCCGCCGAGAACTGACCCCCTCGGCCCGCCGGACAGAGCGTCCGCCCCTCCCGTGGATTTGCTCGCTGCCTGTCGCGCTCCTCTTGCGAATCAATTATATTTCCCGTACACGGCCTGCTGCAAGCTCTTTCCTACACGGCTTGCCACGATGGCTCGTACGATCGTGACGTTGATTATACGCTGACCATCGGATCGTCCTTGGGGCGGGTCCCAATGTTAACAGTATTGTAATTTGCACACAATCGAACCCGCGATTATTTATTATATAAATATTATACGATGATATATGTAATTCACCGATACCTTGATCCCCCAACCATGAGGTCTGCCTCTCGGCGTTCACGGTCTCGCACTCCACGGTTCGTCGCGTTGCTCCCCCACCGTTCGCGTTTCCGATATTCCTCGCTACTGTTTGGAGTATCGCTCTCCTCGCGGCTCACTCCGTTCGCCGTTCGGGCTTTCAAGACCTTCCACTGTCACTCAAAATCTCGCTTCCAAAGGAACAATGATTTAAACACAGCGACGGAACAGTCCTCTACTATGGGCAAGAAGTCGAAGGCAAAAAAGAAGCGGCTTGGGAAGCTGGAACAGCAGAACAACCGCGTCCCCGCGTGGGTCATCATGAAGACCGACCGCGACACGTTGCGCAATCACAAGCGCCGCAACTGGCGCCGGAGCGACACGGACGAATGAGCGCCGAATTCGACGAGCGCGTCATGACCGTCCCGCTTCGGGACGTCCTCGCCGGCTCGAACACCGACCGCGCGGACAAGGCAATGAGCCTCGTCCGATCGCACCTTGCACAGCATTTTAACGTCGAGGAAGATGCGGTCCGACTGGACCCCTCGATCAACGAGTCGGTTTGGGAGCGCGGCCGGTCGAACCCGCCGCGAAAGCTTCGCGTCCGGGCGGCTCGCTTCGAGGAAGAGGGCGAGGCCGTCGTCGAAGCAGAGACCGCATAACGTGCTCCGCGCGGCGCTCTCCGGGTCCGCCTACGTCGGTGTTTTCGGCCGGGCGACCGACGACTGCCTGCTCGTCCGTCCGGACATAGAGGACTCTCTTCGCGATGAGTTCGAAGCCGAACTCGACGTGCCGGCCGTGCCGACGACCGTTGCCGGATCCGGTACTGTCGGCGCGCTCGCAGTTGGCAACGAGAACGGACTGCTCGTCAGCGAACGCGTCACCGACCGTGAGCGCAACCGCATCGAGGATGCCACCGATCTTTTGATCGGGGAGTTGCCCGGTCGAATCAACGCCGCCGGCAACGTCGTCCTCGCGAACGACCGGGGCGCGCTTGTCCATCCCGACCTCTCCCGGGACGCCGTGCGAGCGGTGGGCGATACGCTCGATGTCCCCGTCGAGCGCGCGGAGGTCGCCGGCGTCCGGACCGTCGGAACCGCCGCCGTGGTAACTGAAAACGGCGTTCTCTGTCACCCCAAAACGACCGACGAGACGCTCGATTTCCTCGAGGATCTCTTCGGCGTCTACGCCGACATCGGGACGATCAACTACGGCGGCCCGCTCGTCGGCTCCGGGTTGATCGCGAACACTAACGGTTACATCGCTGGCGATGAAACGACCGGACCGGAGTTGGGGCGCATCGAGGACGCGCTCGGCTACATCGACTAGTGAAGCGCGCCTAACGGTAGCCCAGTTTGTGTCGCAGGTCATGCTGCTCTGGGACGCGCATTCTGTTCGGGAGTCGTGTGTCCTACAGTCCCCCGCAAAGGGTGTGCGTTCGCAACGGACATCCGACCCGCTTTTTTTAAATCACAGTCCTTGAGTGTCGTTTCCATGCAGGAATCAGATACCGACAAGCGTGGAACGGTTGCAGTGCTGGAGCGGCTCTGCTCACAGGGTAACAAACAGGCGTGTCAAACACTTTCGACGATGTGCGAGGACGGAACGGAGACGGCCTGTCGGTCGGTTTCCACCGAATCATAGTCCCTCTACGTTGATGGCTCCGTTCCGCAAATATCAAATAGCCGCTTTCCGAACCCGTAGATGATATAATTATGGCCAGGCCAGAGGTTCTGGATCGAATCAAAGGGGCCGAAAGCGAGGCTGACGAGATGATCGCTGACGCCGAAGAAGAACGCGAGGCTCTGATCGCGGAGGCGCGAGAGGATGCCGACCAAATCCATCAAAAAGCCCGCACCGAAGCACAGGAGCTGAAAGAGGCCCGTTTAGAGGAAGCACGGGAGGAAATAGAGGCTGAACGGGACGAGATTCTCGCGAAGGGTCAAGAGGAACGCGAGGCGCTCGAAGAACGTGCGCAGGAAAAACACGGCGAGGTGGTCGAATACACGGTCGAGTTGTTCAAGGAGGCGGTGCATGCTCAGACCTGAGCGGATGAG
>NZ_JBKEGK010000048.1:0-14299 GCF_046710025.1 Natronomonas sp.
CCGAACAGTTTGACGTACGTCTCCGCCGAGCGGTGAATCGACAGCCCGGTGACGGAACACTCCCGGAATCCGTCGTCATCGTACTCGCCGTCGAACAGCCCCAAGACGTTAGCTAAGACAGACATCTCAGGCCTCCTCGACGAGGAACTCGCCGTGCATGGTGTTGTGACCGCGCCCGCAGAACTCGTTGCAGATGACGTGATACCTCCCCGGTTCGTCGAACGTCATCGGAATGACCCACTCGCTGCCCGGAAACACCTGGAGGTTGATCTGCTTGCTCAGGTTCTCCTCCGGTCGGACCGAGAAGCCGTGCTGGACATCGTACGAGCCCAGGTGGATGTCGTACTCACGGCCCGCCTCGAGGACGACCGGGAGGCCGTCCCAACCGAACCGCCGCCCGCCGATGTACACCGAGTCCCCCGGCGGGATCAGGTGCCCCTCTTCGGTCTCGTCGGCCGCGTCCTTGTACTCGCCGACTACCGCCTGATACTCCTCGGGCTCGACATCGTAGGTCTGCCCGATCGGGTTCTGGTCGCCGAAGCGGGTGAAGCCGCTCATCCAGCCGAAGATGGCCAACGACCAGAAGCCGGCGATTCCGAGCCACATACTCTCGCGTCGGTTCACCGGCTCGTCCCACCAGTTACCCTCGGGTTCGTCGAATGGTCCCGACATTGTTACCTCGCGGGCACCGAGAGGATATCTAGCAGGCCCCAGCCGAGGTAGACGACCGCGAAAAAGATGATCGCGGCGGCTGCGAGGAGCCAGATGCGGTTGTACAGCCGTTGCATCACGGGGATTTCTTCTGATGGGGGTGTGCTCATTGGTCTAGTACGTTGAGCCGTAGTCACCACCTGCCCGTGGTGATTGTGCCGTACATGTTCGCCTCCGTTGTGGTGTTCTTGAAACGGGCGGGTTGCGGCCCCAACAGCCGGACTCAGGCGACGATCGTCTCGAATAGAACCGCCAGCAGAACGGCACCGAGGTAGGCGTTCGAGGCGTAGAAACTGCGGTAGGCGGACTGGTCAGTTCCCCGGTAGTACTGTTGGGCGACCGCCCAGACGAATCCGAGGCCGGCAACAGCGGAGACGACCGCGTACACCAGCGTGAACTCCGCGACGACGCCGAGCGCTCCCACGAGCAGAAGCGTTGCGCCGAGCCAGTAGAGAATCCGCCGGCGTGCGACCGCAACCCCGCGCTCGACCGGGAGCATCGGGTAGCCGGCCGCGTCGTAGTCCGCCCGACACGCGATAGCGAGATTGTAAAAATGGGCGGGTGTCCAACAGAAGACGACCGCCGACAAGAGCAACGCCGGGAGGCCGACGTGTCCGGTGATCGCCGCCCAGCCGATGACGGCCGGGAGCGCGCCCGCACCGCCACCCAACACGGTGTTCCAGGTCGTCGACGGTTTGAGCACGACGGTGTACACGATAGCGTAGTAAATCGCCGCGAACGCGGTCAGACCTGCCGCAAGGGGGTTCACAAACATCAACAACAGCGCCATCGAGGCCGCGAACAGCGTGGCACCGAACGCTACCGCGCGGATCGGGCCGACGGTTTCGATGACCAACGGGCGGTCGGAGGTCCGGTCCATCTGCTGATCGCGGTCGCGCTCGTAGACGTGATTGAACGTCCCTGACGCGCCGATCGCCAGTGTTCCTCCGGCGAGCGTCGCGACGACAGTTATGCCATCAAGCGTCGCGCCGGTGATCGTCGAAAGCGCCATACCGGCCAGTGCGAGCAGGCTCAGGAGCCACATCAGCCGGGGCTTCGTTAGCGCCACATACGCGCGAGCGCGGTCTCTGATAGATGGGTCGGCCGGCGGCGTGGGCATGGAGCCAGCCGTCGCAGCCGACGAATCTGCTGTCCCGCCCGTTTCAGTCGTTTCGACAGCGCCTGTCGCCGATCGGGGGTCGCTGGTGTCTGTCGAGTCGGTCCCGTATTGAGTCGGGTCTACATCGGCTTCGATCTCTCCGTCGAGATGCCACACAAGCGCGACGAGCAACGAGCCGAAGACGAACATTCCACCGAGGAGATGTGCCTGTTCACCTAAGACAGCGAGGTCGTGAAGCGTTGCTGCCCCCAGTAGTGCCTGTCCCGGGAACGCGACGAACGCAAGCGTCGATCCGAGGCGAACACGGCGGTTGTGGTGGCCCGTCCAAGCGCGGAACGCGACGGCGAACACGAGTGCCCAGACCAACCCCGCAGCGCCGTAATGTCCTGTTGCGACGGACTGTGCGTCGGTCGCTGCAGTCATCGCCCCGAGCACGACGAGCAGGTACGCGGACAGCGTCGCAATAATCAATGTCGTGGTGAACCTCTGCATATACGCCACCTGCGGCTCCCACTACCGGTATCTTCTCCCGAACGTGTTCGGGAGGCGCGGCAGCCCACGACAGATCTCCGCTAATCGGCCGACGCGACGCCGAGCGGCGAGTGAAAGACGGGGAGGCAAGCGAAAAGAAGGCGAGGGAATGGGTGATGAGACAAAACGAGGCGGGGAGCGGAGAGAGATGACAAAAAAGAGGGCGGAGCGCGGTGAGTGTCACTGTGCCGACTCGAAGTCGAGGTCGCTGTGGGGTAACAGCTCCTCGACGAACTTTTTCATGACGACTTCCTCGGCGCGGTGAAGCGTTTCGCTGCAGGTCGACTTTGCGAGCCCGATCTCTTCGGCGAGTTCGGTGAGCGTACACTCCCGCGGGGTGTCGTAGTAGCCCATCGAGGCCGCAAGCGAAAGTAACTCCTGTTGGCGGTCAGTCAGGAGCTGGTTGGGGTGAAGGCGCTGTTGGATGTACTCGATCTGGAAGCTGATGCCCATCGCGTCGAACTGCTCGCCCAGCGTCGAGAGGCGGTCGTGTCCGGCCGACACGTCGACAATAGCCGTCCCGTTCTGAATCTCCACAGGCATTTCGATGGGGATACCCGAGCGCTTGGCCGCCAACAGGATCATCGGCCGGGAGGTCACGATCTGGATGGTGGCCGTCCGCTCCGTCTGTTGGATCATCGAAACCTCCTCGATGGTCTCGTGCGCCCGAATCCCCTCGAGAACCGACTCGACCGTGTCCGACCGGAACCGAAGGAGGCCGAAACCCTGTCCCTCCTCAGGTAGCGCCGTTAGGACCTCGAAGATCGTCTCGGGGTGCTGTCTGGAGACGTCGGCTATCCACGGCCCCTCCGGGAGGTCGACGCGAAGCCTAGCTTGCGGCATACCCCGTATGCGAACGGAGGGACGTAATTATGTGTCGCCTTATCACGCTGGATCGCTGTACGCACTGTTTTGCTTCGGACTGTCGATGCAGTACGGGACTTTCGAACATGTTCGGAGAAATACTCTGTACGGTTGCCTATAGATTCACACGTAGAAGCACGATGACTGAAGAAACCAACTCGGACCGACGGACGTTCATGAAAGTTGCCGGTGCCGGCAGCGCGCTCGCTGTCGCAGGGTGTGTCGGCAACGACGAACCGGAGGAAGCGGCGGATACACAGCCGGAACCGCAGCCGCAGGATGAAGGGTTGGACGCGGCAAAGTCCTTAGACACCGATCGGATCGCAGCCGATCCGAGAGAGCTGCCGGATCCGATCGACCGGAACGAACCGAAACGCCACGAGATCGAGATAGCCACCACCGAGGAGACGGCCGAGATTGAACCCGGTGTGACCTTCGACTATATGACCTTCGGCGGCCGAGTTCCGGGCCCGATGGTTCGAGTCCGACGCGGGGACAGGGTCAACCTCACCCTCACGAACGATTCGAGCAACACGATGCCGCATAACATCGACTTCCACGCCGTCTACGGACCCGGTGGTGGAGCTAACGACACGACGATCGCTCCAGGCGAGTCGGCCACGATCGAGTTCACGGCGATGTACCCCGGTGTCCACGTGTACCATTGTGCGGTCCCGAACATGGATCACCACATCAGCGCCGGGATGTTCGGCGCGATCCTCGTCGAACCCGAAGCGGGCCTGCCGGAGGTCGACCGCGAACTGTACTTCGGACAGAACGAACTGTACACCGACGGCCAACCGGGCGAAGAGGGTCACCATTCGTTCTCCTTCGACGCGATGCGACGGGAGGACCCGACCTACGTCTGTCTCAACGGCGAGGCGTACGCCTTTACCGGTAACGGATACGGTCCGGTCACGGTTCAAAAAGGAGAGCGGATCCGTATCTTCCACTCGCAGGGCGGGCCGAACCTGATGAGTTCCTGGCACGGCATCGGGAACGTCTGGGAGACGTTCTACCGCGACGGTGATGTCGTTTCGGACCCGGATCGCTACGTCGAGACGGCCCCGGTCGTCCCCGGGTCGGTCGCGATCGCGGAGATCGACACCCCGGTTCCTGGTCCGATCAAACTCGTCGACCACGCGCTCACGCGAGTCGTTCGCAAGGGCACCCTCGGCATCATTCAAGTCGAGGGCTCGCCGGAGCCAGGGATCTTCGATCCCGACCCCGGATCGGCGGGCGAAGCGGCGGAATCGAACACCGAAAACTGACGGGAGCGGACGGCCGCTCCCACTATCCACGGAGTGAACGATCATGACACAACCTCCGACGCGGCGGCGCACACTCACGGTCGCGGCAGGTACGGCTGCAGCAGCGCTTTCGGGCTGTCTCGGCGTTGGTGGCGGCTCCGAAGACGAACCGAGGGACGCCGCCGACGATGCGACGCCGGTTGCGCCCCCGGAGGACGCGGGCGAGTTGGGCACACCAGCGGAGTCACCTACTATCACGATCACCTCTAACCCCTGGCCGGAGTTCACCCCGCAGATCCTCCACGTCAGCCCCGGTGCGACCATCGAGTGGCTCGTCGAGACGGGCCGGCACGACGTGACCGGCTACCACGAGGACAACCACCCGCCCCACCGGACGCCCGAGGGCGTCGACGCTTGGGAGAGCGAGTACCTCACCGGCCCCGGGTCGACGTACGAGCGGACGTTCGATGTTGAGGGCGTCTACGACTACGTCGACAGACAGACCGTCTGCATCTCCCACGAGGTCGCGGGCAACGTCGGCCGCGTCGTTGTCGGCTGGCCCGATCCGGCCACCGAGCCCGCGATGCAACCACTCACCGACGAGGAGGCGGCGGACGCCCCATCGCAGGTTCGCAACGCCTTTGAGATGTTCGACGATGAGACGCGGCCCGTCCTTGAGGCTGGGCCGGGGGGAACCGAGTAGTGACATACAGCCGGCGGGAGATGATCGCCGCCGCGGGTGCGACAGCCGCTGTCGCGTCCGGTAGCGGTTGTCTTGGCATCGGCGGACAGTCCGGATCGGCGACGCCGGAACCGCCGGCCGCGGCGTTGGGCTCGCCGGCCGAGGGGGTCACTGTGGCGATCCGCTCGGAGCCGGCCCCGGAGTTCGATCCCCAGATCGTCCACGTTGAGGTCGGTGCGACCGTCGAGTGGCTCGTCGAGACGGGCCGACACGACGTGACGGCCTACCACGAGGACGTCCGGTCGTTCATGCATCAACCGCCGGACCGGACGCCCGAGGGCGTCGACGCCTGGCGTAGCGACCTGCTTGACGGCCCGGGTGCGAGCTACGCGCGGACGTTCGACATCGAGGGCGTCTACGACTACGTCGACAAACAGGAAGTCTGTGTCTCCCACGAGGTCGCGGGCAACGTCGGCCGCGTCATCGTCGGCTGGCCCGATCCCGACACCCAACCGGCGATGGACCCGCCACCCGGGGAGTTGCCCGTTCGGGTGGTGCGCGCGCTCGAGCTGTTCAACGAACGGACACGGCCCGTCCTCGAGGCCGGGGCCGACGTGGCGGCGGACGCCGACGGGCACGGGACGTACCGACCGACCGACCGACAGCTCGCGGGGAGCCGACCATGACTACACGACAACACAACTACACCTACGACAGACGAACAGTCTTGAAAACGGCCGGGGCAGTCGCTCTCGGCGCATCCACCGCGGGTTGTCTCGGCGGTTCGAGCGAGACGGCCGAGCGGACGGTGCTCGGTCCCCCGGAGAACTACGAGCGCCGCAAGGAGATCGACCTCCCGTTCCCCGATTACGGCGAGGCGATCCCGGAGGCGACGATCCCGGCGCCGCTGCACGACCGCGAGGTGACGACCACCGAGTTCGTCGGCGACCGACACGCCATGTTGACGTTCGTCTACACGACGTGCGGGACGGTCTGTCCGGGGCTCGTAAGTTCCCTGCGGCGCGTGCAGGCCGACTCGGTCGCCGAGGACTACGCCGAGGAGTTCGCGTTCATGCCGACGACGTTCGACCCCGAGACGGACACCGCGGAGATGATCGACGAGTACTGCGACCGGATGGGCGTTAACCGCGACGCGGACAACTGGTTTTTCCTCCGCCCCGACTCGCCCGAGAAAGCCCGAGCGGTCGTCGACGAGACGTTCGGCGTCGCCTACTCCGGGAGCGGCGGCCACTACGAGCACTCTTCGTTGATCTTGCTCGTCAACAAAGAGGGAATCGTCGAGCGGGCCTACAACGGCGGCCCGCCCGAGGCTGGAGCGGGCGTCGACGACGCCCGTGCGCTCGTCGAGGGGTGGTAGCCGATGCGCCGCCGCGATCTCCTCGTGGGCGCTGGCAGTCTTGCCGCCCTCGGCGGCGGCGCGGCGGTCGCCTTCGATGTCGTGGAAACGACCGACTCAGCGGCGGTTGAGGCCGTCTCCCTTGATGTTATCGCCGCCCCCGAGAGCAACGCCGACACCGTGATGACCCCCGAACGGGGACGTGTGACCTTCCTTGAGTTGTTCGCGACGTGGTGTAACGTCTGTGAATCCATGATGCCCGAACTCGTCGCGGCGCACGACGCGGTCGGCGAAGATGTCCAGTTTCTTTCGGTGACCAACGAGCCGCTGGGCGAGACGGTCACGCGCGAGGACGTTGCGACGTGGTGGCGCGAGCACAGCGGGGCGTGGACGGTCGCGGCTGATCGCGATCTCACGCTTACCAGGGAATTCGAGGCCTCGGGTGTCCCCTATGCGTTCGTTCTTGACGCTCAAAACCGGGTCCGCTGGCGACACCGCGGCCGGACGGACGCCGAGGAGATCCGCACACAGATCCGGGCCGCGGAGGAGTAATCAGATGGCCGTCGGACTCTATGGAAGCGCAGTGTTCGCGATGGGGGCCGGTATCGCGACGTTTTTTTCGCCGTGCTCATACGCACTGTTGCCCGGCTACGTCGGCTACTACGCCGCGAGCGTTGAGGAGGAGACGCCGCCATTATCCGGCGTCTTCGCCCGGGGTAGCGCCGCCGCAGTCGGCGTGTTCGGCACGTTTGCCGTTCTCTCCGCGATCGCTGTCGTCGCCAGTGACCTCGTCGAGCGTGTGCTCCCGGCGGTGGAACTGTCCGTCGGGGTGTTATTGATTGCTCTTGGGGCTGCAGTGTTGACCGGCCACACCGGCTCGCTACACGTTTCGCTTCCGAAGCGCCGGGCGAGCATTCTCGGATTCGCGCTGTTCGGAGCGCTCTACGCCCTCGCTGCGATGGCCTGCGTCTTGCCGCTGTTCTTGGCGGTCACCCTCCAGTCCGTGACGTTCTCGGCGTCGGGGACCGCCGTCGTGTTGGGGGCCTATGCTGGCGGGTTCGGTACCCTGATGATGGTCGCGACGGTCGCCACCGCTGTCGGGCACGATGCTCTCGTCGGCCGGGCGAGCAACCACGTCGAGACACTGACACGGATCGCCGGGGGCGTCCTCGTTGCGGCAGGACTCGGACAGGTGTACCTGACCATAGCGTCCTGACCCCTTGGGCTTCGTTCGAAAAACCGTTCAATCGCCGCTTGCGACCGCTCGCGTCCTGAGGTCGTGGCTGTCTAAGATGTGCTGCTTCAGAACCTGCCCCTCCGCACGGTGGAGCACTTCACTACACGTCGACTTCGCGAGATCGACCGATTCTGCGAGGCCCGTGAGCGTACAGCCCCGGGGTGTGTCGTAGTATCCTCGCTCGATCGCCTCCCCGACCAACCAGTGCTGTCGATCGGTGAGCAACGAGTCCGCCTCGTCGTTTTGCCGGATTTCGTCGACGGTAAAATCGATGTCGAACCGTTCGAACTGGTCGCTCAGCGCCGACAGTCGGTGCTGGGGCAGCATCGCCTCGAGTTCCATACCTCCATCCCGTATCTCGAAGGGTGTCTCCAGCGGGACGCCCGAGCCCTCGATAGCCATTAACAGAAGCGGCACCGTCGTCTCCACTTGGACCCGACAGCACTTCGACCCCGCCTCGAAAACGGTGAGCTCCGTGACGCTATTGTACCCTCGTATCTCCTCACAGATCGTTTCGCACTCCGTACTGTGAACCTCGAGTTGGACGACGCCCGATGGACTGCACGTCGTTGCGGCGAGTACACGAAATTCGGTGTCGGGGTACGTCCGTGAGACCTCCCCGATCCAGACGGACTCCGGGACCGTGATCGTGAGTTTGGTGTATGGCATGATGGGATGGCACCCGTGTTGGAAATCGCGCTTACACGTGAGTACCACATCGACGAAGGAGTCGATTGACGCGAACATGTTCACCGTATTCGGCATCGGCAGGACGAACCGCTACGCTCTACGGATTTCACCGTGCCCCAATTGATAGTAATTCACTTTAACGTTCGCCGAGTCGTGGACATATGCGAACCGTCATCGTCGGGGCCGGAGAGGTCGGCACCTCGATCGCGAGGAGCCTCGCGCCATCCCACGACGTCGTCGTCATCGACATCGATGCTGACCGAACCGAACAGCTAACGTACGAACTCGATGTCATGGCGCTTTCGGGCGATGGCACGTCACTGTCGGTGTTACGAACGGCCGATGTCGCCTCGGCGGATCTGTTCATCGCCAGCACCGACGACGACCGGGCGAACCTCGTGGCCGCCGAGACCGCGAAGACGATCGCCGACCCCTTCACGATCGCCCGCACGAAAAGCGTCGAGTACCTCCGCACTTGGAAACTGACGCGGATGGCCTTCGGTGTCGACTTCATGGTCTGTTCGGACCTTTTGAGCGCCGAGAACGTCGTCCGGGTGGTCGGGCTCCCGTCGGCGGTCGACGTCGATCCTTTCGCAGAGGGGCTCGTCCAGATGGCAGAGTTCGAGATCGACGCGGCGAGCCCCGTTGCCGGACAGACCATCGCCGAGGCCGACCGCTTCGAGTCACTAACGTTCGCGGGGCTCTTTCGCGGCGACGACCTCATTCTCCCGCGCGGAAAGACTGTCATCGAGGCCGGCGACCGAGCGGTCGTCATCGGGAGCCCAGAGAGCGTCCAAGCCTTTGCAAGCGACATCGCCCCGCAGGTGACGCCGGGCGAGGCAGACGATATCGTCATTATAGGTGGGAGCGAGATCGGCTATCAGACCGCCCGACTGCTCGAGGAGCGCTCGTTATCGCCGCGGATCGTCGAGCAGGACCACGACCGAGCAAGAGAACTCGCCGAGATGCTGCCGAACACGCTCGTGATGGAACACGACGCGACCGACACGAAGTTTCTGGCCCGCGAGCACGTCGACGAGGCCGACATCGTCGTGGCGGCGCTGGACAGCGACGAGCGGAACCTTCTCGTGTCGGTGCTCGCAAAGCGACTCGGGACCGACCGTGTCGTCGCCATCGTCGACAACGACGAGTACGTGACGCTGTTCGAGGAGATCGGCATCGACGTGGCGGTCAACCCCCGGCAGGTGACCGCCGAGGAGATCACCCGCTTTACCCACAGCGGAATCGCGGAAAACATCGCGGTGCTGGAAGGCGATCAAGCCGAGGTGTTGGAACTAAAATTGACTGACGCGAGCAAACTCACCAACCGCCCGATCGAGGAGGTCGCGACCGAACTGGAGGCGGACATCGTTTTCGGCGCGATCACCAGAGACCGGGAGCTGATCACCCCGCGCGGCGACACGGAGCTGTATGCTGGTGACCACATTGTCGTCTTCGTAGAGACATCGTTCGTCGAGGAGATGACGGCGATGGCGTAGATGTTCCGACCGCGAGTCGACTGGCGGGCGAGTCTCGATCTGACCGGACGGGTGCTGTGGTATCTCGCCATCCCGCTCGCGTTCCCGCTCTTGCTCGCCGTGTGGTACGGCGAGTCGGTCGTCCCGTTTTTTGCGGCCATCTTGGTCACGCTGGCTGTCGGCGGCGCACTCTGGAGACTCCCCGGCGACCCGGGACAGCTCGGGCCACGGGAGGCGTTTCTCGCGGTGGCGGCGATCTGGTTTCTCGTCGCCGCCGTCGGGGCGATCCCCTTCGCCGTCACGGGTGTCGGGGTGTTCGCACACCCCATCAACGCATTGTTCGAGTCGATGAGTGGGCTGACGACGACGGGAGCGACGACGCTGCAGTCGTTTTCGATCCATGGCCGCGCGATCTTGATGTGGCGACAACTCATCCAGTGGCTGGGTGGGCTCGGCATCCTTATTCTCGCGACAGCGATCCTCTCGGAACTCGGGGTCGGCGGCGCACAGCTGATGGAAACCGAATCACAGACGCGAAACGTCGACAAGCTGACCCCGCGGATCGTGGAGACGGCGCGGCTCATCTGGGGGCTGTACCTCGGGCTGACCGGCCTCGCCATCGCGGTGTACTACGGGCTCGGGGTCGCCGGCCTCGCGCCGGAGATGGACCTCTACAACGCCGTTGCCCACGCGTTAACCTCAGTTGCGACCGCCGGATTCTCGCCGGAGCCGCTGAGCGTCGGGGCGTTCGCGCCGATCATCCAGTGGGCCGTCGTCCCGTTCATGATCGCCGGATCGACGAGTTTCGTCCTGCTGTACGTCGCCATCAACGGCGAACCGATGCGTCTGTTGGGCAACGAGGAGTTCCACTTTTACATCGGAACGATCGCCGTCTTCACCGCGGTCGTCGCCGCGACGCTCGCCATCGACCCCACAGTGACGTTCGGGACTGAGGCGACCCTCAGGCACGCGGTGTTCAACGTCGCCTCGATGGTTACGACGACCGGGTACGCAAGCGCGGATTTCGAGCTTTGGTCCGCGGCCGCAAAGCACATGCTCTTTGTCTGTATGTTTCTCGGCGGGATGGTCGGGTCGACGAGCTGCTCGATCAAGTCGTTGCGGTGGTTGGTCGCGCTGAAGACGTTCCGTCGGGATCTTTTCACTAGCATCCACCCCGAGGCCGTCCGCTTGGTCAGACTCTCCGGTCGCCCCGTCGACGAGGAGACGATTCGAGACATCTACGCGTATCTCCTCTTGAGTATCGTACTCTTCGTTCTGTTCACGGGCTTCGTTATCGTCGACTCGGTGCGCGTCGGGACGAACGTCTCGGAGTTCGAGGCGATGGGCGCGGCCGCTTCGACGTTTCTCAACATCGGCCCCGCATTCGGCGATGCCGGCCCCTACGGCACCTACGACGGCTTCTCAATGGTAACGAAGGTGGCGATGATCATCCTGATGTGGATCGGCCGGATCGAGATCATCCCCGTATTGGTGCTCTTTACCCCCTCCTTCTGGCGGTCGTGATCGGACGGGCCGCTCACAGGCGAATCGAGGAAGTCGAGACGAGAAAGCCGACGCACCGCCCAGCCGCTACCGGCCGAACAGTCGCCGGAGGAGGTTCCGTCCCGCGGGCCGCTCGGCGATCGCGACCGAACAGTCGAGATCGTTGACGACGCTGAGGTGCAGCGAATTAGTGACGAACCGCGAGAGCACGCCCCGCTCGCTCGCGCCGAGCAGCACGAGCGACTCGTCGGTGGCCTCGCGCGCGATGGCTCCCTCAACGTCGCCGGAGTCGTCGATGAGCAACTCGGCCTCCGCAAGATCGTGATCCGCTGCCCACGAGCGGAGGAACTCCGTTCCGGCAGCCCGCTCCGCCGGCGAGTCGACGACGTGAAGCAACGACACCTCGGTGCCGATGCTTGCCCCGAGTGCGGTCGCGACCTCGGCGCTCAAGATCGAATCAGGACCGCCCGCCGTCGGAACGAGCACGCGAGACAGGTCTAGTTCGCGGTCCTTGAGCACGAGGAAATCACACGGCGGCTCGTGTTTGAGCTGATCGAGCGAGCGCTGGGGTTTGTCTCTCGCCCACGGGCGATCATCGTCCCATCCAAGCACCACGAGGTCGGCCGCCATCGATCTAGCCTCGTCGAACATCTCGACGAACGATCGGTGGGACACGACCGTCGAGGAGCTGTATCGAACGTCGTAGGCGTCCGCCGTCGCCTCGATATCGCGCAGGAGCGCCTTCGACTCGCCCGCGATCCGGTCGACCTGCCCGGGACCGTATCGCCGCACCATCTCGTCGGACGTCTCAATCAGGTGGACGACGTGGACGTTCGCGTCTTCGCGCTGTTCGGCGAGCGTGCAGGCGAACTCGACGAGCGGAGCTTCGGTTCGGGGGTTCGCGATCGGAACCATCACCCGGTAGGCGTCCCCTTCGGTGTCGCCGGGTCGCCCCCCGGTGTCTAAAAGCGGCACGTAGGAGCGTCCCACGAGGCCGCCGAACGCAGACTCCCGCACCGACAGTCGGCGTTCGACCCCGCCGAAGCGAGCCTCCTCAAGGCGTTCTTCGGTTGTTTGGAAGTAGTTGACGACGGTAACGAGGACGACGCCGCCGATGGTGTTGCCGAGGAGGACGGGGAGAACAAAGCCGACGAGGCCCGGCAAAAGCGCCGCTTCGCCGAGGAAGACGAGGTACATGAGTTCGGTAAAGGAGACGACGACGTGGAAGAGATCAGCAAGCGGGATCAAAAGAAAGGCGATATAAACGAGGAAGAACCGCGAGATCGTATCACGAGCGGCGAAATCCAGCCAAACGACGCCGGCAACTATTAGTCCGGCGAAGCCGGCCTTGAAGAACAGATCCCAAAAGCCCGTTTCGACGCCCTTCTGTGAGATGTCGATCGCAGCCGCCGCCGCTTCCGGCGAAAAGACACCGGTGTAGGCGAGTATCAACGCCCCGAACAGCCCGCCCGCGAAGTTCCCAACGAGGACGATCCCCCACTGCCGCAACATCGCGGGGAGGCTCGCCAACCGCTCAAGCGCGAGCGCGACGGGCGGGACCGTGTTCTCCGTGTAGAGTTGGTAGCCGCCCAAGATGATGTATATAAACCCGATCGGGTACAGGAGCGCGCTCCGCACGGGCGCACCGCCGGTTTTGGCGGTCATCGATGAGTAAATCAGGAAGGTGAGTGTGATCGCAAACCCGCCCGCTAGCGCGCTGAAAAACAGCTCCCGGCTCTTCGTGGTGACCTCCTCGTCGGCGGCGGCGATGATGCGTTGAAACACCTCGTCGGTCTCAAAGCGGTCTCGGATGACTCCCCCGACGGCGGGCGCGCCGCTTCTCGACCGTTCCATCGCATCCCGCACGGAGGTTCCCTCCTCCGGCTCCCGGTCGCTCATTGCTTCTGGTAGCACCGCCCCACGACTAATCAGTTTATGTATGTCGCCGTGCCCCTAGGGCTGACTCGCGTTGCCGGCCGGTAGCGCGCGCCAGCGGCGAGAGAGCGCGTCGACTGAGCAGCGACCGGTTCCGGACGGCCGGCAAAGCCTTGATAGAACATACCGGTTACCGGTATGCTATTGATCGCTGTCACCGGCCGTCGGGGGTGCTCGCGATGCCTTTTTAATATATGATTCCGCCGAAGGTCCACACGTGATGAGCACGACGACACGACAAGGATGCCCCGAATGCGACGGCACGCTCCGGAGTGCGGGAACGGAGACGGTCTGTGAGGAGTGCGGCCTCGTCGTTTCGGAGGACGAGTTGGACCGTGGCCCTGAGTGGCGTTCCTTCGCCGACGACCAGACGAATCCCGAGCGCTGTGGGGCGCCGCTGACTCGCTCACGGCACGATCGCGGGCTCTCAACTGAGATCGGACGATCGACACGACTCAAGGGCCGAAAACGACGACAGGTGGCCCGAATGCGGAGACAGCACAAGCGAGCGCAGATCCCCTCAAAGCGTGCCCGGAACCGTATTCACGGATTCACCGAGATCCGGCGGCTAACCGGCCAGTTAGAGCTACCGGACGACCTGCGTGACCGCTCGTGTGTCCTTTTCGAGTCGGCACAGGAATCCGATCTACTTCAGGGACGCTGTATCGAGGGGTTCGCCGCTGCGTCGGTGTATGCGACCTGCCGGACGGCGTCGGTCTCGCGGACGCTTGAGGAGATCGTCGCCGTCGCGAGCGCGGCTGCGGACGAACTCAAAGTTGCCTACGGAGCGTTGAACCGGACACTCGATCTCCCTACGGGGCCGATCGATCCCGCCGAGTACCTCGCCCGGTTCGCATCGAAACTTGACGTTCCGAGCGACGTTGAGCGGGCGGCCCGGCAGTTGGCGAGGGAGGCACACAAATCCGGGCTCGCGACAGGGC
>NZ_JBKEGK010000049.1:0-14197 GCF_046710025.1 Natronomonas sp.
GGCGTGAACGTCTCGCTGCGGCCCGAATCGATTTCGGTCGTCGATGGCGCGACCCGGAACCGCTGGGTCGTCGAGACGGCCGATCGGACGCTCGACCGGATCGAAGCGTTCGACGAGGCCGGCGAGTACGCCGCGATGGCCGACACGCAGTACGACCCGGAGCTGTCGACGTACCGCGATGGGGTCGTCTCGGCGCTGGAGGACCTCGAAGCGGAGGCTGACGAGGAGCTCGCCGCCGAGGCCTGAGACGCCGAGAGACCGCATTCGAGCGTTCAGCGGCCCGCCACCGGTTCCGCTCGGCTCAGAGCCCGACCACAGAGAGAACCCAAAACAGCAGATCGCCGAAGGTCAGCGCCGCGAGAAGCCCGGCGAGTATCGGGAGGATAAATGGGATGCCAGGCGTGATCCAGACCGACTCCCGGTCGGGATCCGAAAGTGTCGACAGGCCCTCGCGAAGCTCTGCCGGTGTAGTCCGGTAAGCGGCGTGCTCTGCGAGGAACGCGTCCACACCCCAGGGGTCGTCTTCGGCCGGGGTGACGGGCGGGTGGTCACCCACGGAGGCGCCGGAGTCCGTGATATCGATGGATCCATCGCCAGGGTCGTTCGGGTCCGAGGGGACCGAGCCACGATACCGCTCGGGATCGTCCCGAAGATCTGAGAAGGTGATCCCGCGCCAGCGGAGATACATCCGTAGCGCATCGATGTCCAGCCCACGGCGCGTGAACCCCTCGAGCGTCTCGAGCAGACGGCCGTGCTCTCGCGGGACATCCGCAAGTCGAACCGGACGACCGACGAACATCGCCGGTGTGAACTCGCCTCGCGGAAGGTTCCGAACCGCGAGTACGAGAGGATATAACAGCCCGGCCAAGACAGCGTTCGAGAGGATGGTAAACGAAAACACGCCGAGAGGAGCGTGGTAGACCGGATACGGGCTCCCGAAGACCTCGTAGGCCGGATAAACGGGAAACACGACCGCAAGCGTAATAATGGCCTTCGCATCCGCCCCGCCGAACCCGCCGATCCGCCAGAAGACGTACCCGAGCGGGGCGACAAACCCGAGCGAGACGGCCGCCTGCACGAGGAACAGGCGGCGTTCAGCCCCGGGCATACCGAGCGCGAGGAGGTCCCACGTCAGCGCGAGCATCCCGACAGCGACGAGGGGGAGCCAGGTCCGGTTGGGTACCCGTCGCGTCCGGATGTCGCGGTACGCGGCCCACGCGAAGACGGGGACAACGAGCAGGCGCAACAGGTCGGGACCCGACGCGACCCCGAGCGGCGGCGACATGAACACGCTGGATACTGCGCGCAGATAACTTATAAACACATGCCATCGCTCACGGGATTGAATCAGGTCCCGATACCGCCACCGGGAACGGCGTTCAGCCGATCTCCACCGGAAGCGGAGGGGACTCCCACCGTAGCTCGCTGTCGGCCCGAAGTTCGAACAGCAACTCAACGTCGCCGGCCGCCTCGGCGAGTATATCGACGCGCGCGCCGTCAACCGTCGTTCGTACTAGGGTGTCCTCGCCGCCAACCGGCCGGACGGCCTGCGAGAACCGCTCGTCGGAGCCGAGCGGGATGGCGTTGGCCCCCTCAAGCAAAAATCGGGTCCGTCCAGCCTGTCGTTCGCCGACGGCGAGTTCCAGAGGCGATTGATGCCAGTGAGAGACATCCACGCCGTGCCAGTGGACGTAGGCGATACGGGCGTCATCAGCGAAGCCCGTCCGCTCCTCGAAGCTCGGATCCACAAACTCGATCGGAAACGCGGAGCTGAGATACCGGTCGCCGATCCGGAGATCGGGGTCGGGTGTGTCGGTGCCGGTGTCGTCACCGTCCGTCTCGGCCCCTGCATCGCCGGTACCGGAACAGCCGGCCACGAACGAGACAGCCGCAACGCCAGCGGTACCGAGCAGTTCCCGCCGCGTAGGTGGGGTGTTCATTCGATTCAACCGGGATTTTCAGACGAGGCCCATTTAACCCTTTGTGGCATGGGAGACAGGCGCACGACCGCGAGCCGTCTCAGTCGGCGCGCTCACAGATGTCGATGAAGTTCTCGAAGACCGCCTCACCCTCCTCGGTGTGAGCGACTTCGGGGTGCCACTGGACGCCGTAGAGGTCGCGATCGGCGTCGCTCATCGCCTCGGTCGAGCAGACATCGCTGTCGGCGGTTCGGACGAACCCCTCAGGAACCGTCTTGACCTCATCGGCGTGGCTGGCCCACACGCGCGTCTCGGGGGTGAGCGACCCGACGAGCGGGTCGGTCTCGTCGAGAATGTCGACCGTCACGTCGGCGTAGCCGCCGTAGTCGCCGGACCCGACCTCGCCGCCGAGTTCCGCGGCGACGAGTTGCATACCGAGACAGATACCGAGCACGGGGATATCGAGGTCGAGGTAGTCCGCGGAACGGCCGATTCGATCCATGTCCGGTCCCCCCGAAAGGACAATCCCGTCGGCGTCGATCGATTCCGGCGGCGCGTCGTTGTCGATAATATCGGTGTCGACGCCGAGATCCCGCAACGCACGGCCTTCGAGGTGCGTGAACTGCCCGTGGTTGTCCACCACGACGATTCGAGTCATTAGGTGTATGTATCGGATCTGGCAGTAAAAAGGGTCTGATACGGCCAGGGACGCGGGTTCCGGGGTGCTGGACGGGCGAGGGGTTCACTCCCGAACCGCGGTGCGACGGTCCGAGACGAGATCGAGGGGTGCCTCAACGTCCCCGAGCACTAACAGCGCGTAGTACCGAAGGTACGTCACCACGGGCACCTGAACGAACAGCCAGAGGGTGACAACCGACACGACGAACAGCGCCCCCGCCGCGCCGAGGATCACGAGGCCGACCGTCGACGATAGCGAGAGCGTCAGGTACACTACCACACCGAGAATCGCGAATGGAATAAAAAGTATCGCCGCAACAATGCCGACGACAAGAGAGGCGAGGAACCCCGCTGCGATCGTCAACACGAGGCCGACGGCGACGTAGGCGAGATACTGCTTGGGATGGGCTCTGATCGACGCCCAAAGCCTGCGCCACGAGGCGAGGACGCCGCCATCCGTTTCGATCATGATCGGAACGACGAAGACGGTCGTGAGCGACGCCACGAGCGCGTACAGCAGGCCCACGAGGAGAACGAGCGGGATTCCAATCAAAAACAGGGTTACCGCGGGGACAAGCGGATCGACGCTCTCGAACAGGGCCGGGGCAGCCAACAACCCGATCCACCCAGCGACGAGCGCGAGCACCGGGAGTCCGATCGCGAGCCGGAAGCCGAACAGTCGGAGCCCCTGTCGCCACCGTCGGCTCCAGTGTCGGCGGAGCGTGACCGCTTCGGTCCGGAGCGACTCGACGAAAACAAACTCCATGATCGCGCCGACGACGCTGTAGGCAACGCCCACAAGGACGACCGCGGCGACGACCGCAACGACGATCGGTACGGCATCCGGCGGGAGGCTGGGGGCCCCGACACCGGCCGACTCGTCGACATTCGCGGGGGCGTTGGCCTGGAGTGTCGGGAGGCTCAAGCCGCCGCCCAGAAACAGCGCAACGACTGCGAGTTTCGCCCATCGGCGGAGCTCAAACGGGAGGAGAAACGCCGTGGTGGCGCTGAAAGCGTCGCTGACATCGTCGATCGCGTGGAGGGCCATACCGAGACGGTGTTCGAGTGAGGATATATCGGTTGCGGTGGCTCAAATTCGAGTCGAAACGGGTGGGAGGGCCGTCGGGACAGACACAGTGAGAAACCGAAACGGTCACCACAGGGACCCGGACGAGCGGATCGCCGACCCGGGTGCGTCAGTCGTCGGCCAAAACCGGCGTGTCGGCGTCGGCCAGAAGGCGATCGAGCGAGTCGACCATCGCCCGAACGGAGGCGGTCGTGATGTCCGAGTCCGAGGCTGCAACGGTAACGGAGCGGTCGCCGCGGGACATTTCCACTTCGACGGTAACGACGGCGTCGGTGCCGCCCGTGATGGCGTCGACGTGGTACGAGTCCAGTTGGGCGTTCGAGGCCGACCCGAGCGCCGACTTGACCGCGGCGATTGCGGCGTCGACCGGGCCGCTGCCGGTGCCGGAGGCGACGCGCTCCTCGCCGTCGACCTCGAGGCGGACGGAGGCGGTGGGCGTCCCGCTGCCGGAGGCCGCGGTCAGGTCGAGTAACTCGACGCGGCGCTCGCGCTCGCGGCCTTGGACCTCCTCGGCGATGGTGAGCAGATCGGCGTCCGTGACGCGCTTGCCGCGATCACCGAGGCGCTTGACCCGTTGGACGATCTCGCCGAGATTATCGGGGGCGACCTCGATCCCGTGTTCGGCAAGTGCTGCCCGAACACCGGCGCGGCCGGCGTGCTTGCCGAGCACGAGCCGACGGGTCCGGCCGACTTTCTCGGGCGGGTAGGGTTCGTACATCGCGTCGTCCTTCAGCGTCCCGTCGGTGTGGATGCCCGACTCGTGCGTAAAGGCGTTCTCGCCGACGACGGCCTTGTTCGGCGCGAGCGGGATCCCCGTCTTCGAGGAGACGAGCTGGCCGAGTTCGTAGAGCATCTCCGTGTCGGTCGTCTCGACGCCGTAGCCGTGATCGAGCGCGATTGCGACCTCCTCCAAAGCAGCGTTACCGGCGCGCTCGCCGAGGCCGTTTACTGTGCCGTGAACGAGGTCCGCGCCGGCGGCGACACCGACCAGCGCGTTCGTGACCGCAAGGCCGAGGTCGTCGTGGGTGTGCATCGAGGTCGGCCCGAGTTCTGAGAGTTCGGCGTAGATCTCGAGCATTCGGTCCGGCGTAGCGTGGCCGACGGTGTCGGGCGCACAGATGCGGTCCGCGCCGGCGTCTATCGATGCGCCCATGAGCTCCGTCAGGAACTCCAGATCGCCGCGGGAGCCGTCTTCCCCGAGGACCTCGACCCACAGGCCGTGCTCCTTTGCGTACTCGACCAATTCGATGGTCTCCGCGACGACCGCCTCACGGGTGGTGTCGACCTTGTCTTCGACGTGTCGATCGCTGGCCGGCACAACGAGGTTGATCCCATCGACGCCACAGTCCAAGGCGAGATCGATGTCGTTCTTGACGCCGCGGGCGAAACTCGTCACCCGGGCGTCGAGGCCAAGTTCGGTAACGCGGGCGATCGTCTCGCGCTCGCCCGCCCCGGTACAGGCGCTTCCGGCCTCGACGACGGCGACATTCGCCTCGTCGAGCGCCAGGGCGATTTCGGCCTTCTCGTCGGGCGTTAGCGAGATGCCCGGGGCCTGTTCGCCGTCTCGCAAGGTGGTATCGAGGAACTGTACGTCACGGTCGTCAAGGGGAGCAGTCGCTGGGTGATCCCCGAACAGTGTGGTCACGGTAGAAGCCTCGTTATATGCCAAGCGGTCGAATTTCTCGACCAGCCGCCTCGCGGCGACTTACTCTATCCTCTGCCGGGTCGGAGTTCGGCATGATTGTACGCGGACAATCGTCACGGACCTTCATTAAGTTGCTGGTTGCCACTCGACGCATCGTCGGTATTACGGCGACTCAACTTGGACCCGGACAGTGTCACCCTCCGAGACGCCGTCCGCCGCTCCGGCCGGGAGTTCGATCACGGTGTCGGCTTCGGCGCGGCCGCGGCCGGTCCACGCCGACAGCCGTGCCTTCGCCCGGACCTCACCGTCGACGAGCCAGATTGCATCGATGTCGAAGGGGACGAACAGCATGTGCAGCCCCCGCGTCGAGACGCCCGAGAACGGGAACACGAGCGCGTACTCGTCGGGAATCGACCGCCGAAACATCAGCCCGATGCCTTGGGCGAAAAGCCCCTCGGCCCGGTCGGCGTTTTCGGCGAGCGTTCGCGCCCCATTGGACGTATCGTGAACGACGCGCACGGGCGAATCTGGACCGGGAGTATCTAAAAAGCTCCCGAGTAGGGGCAGGGAATATAAGTACACCAGATACTGTATAAACGGATGTGTAGCGGCTCAAATCAGTATATAAGCGAGCTTCACCATCGCTCAGCAGTTGCGGATTACCGCGGTTTAGATCAGGCGAGCGCGTTCAACATCAACACGAACACGCCGAGGAGGACCCCGAAGGCGACGACCGTTCGTGGGTCCATCGTCGGCGTGTTGCTGTCCTCGGAGTCGAAATACCGGACAAGCCCGGCACTGGACATTAGCCCGCCGGAGTTTTCTCCACTGCTCATATACGACGATTCGTCGCAGGACTCCTAAGCGTTTCGACACCGACCGGTGCCGTTTGGAAAACCCTTATGCGGGCGGCTCGGGTATCAGTAGCTATGTCCGTCACGCTCAAGGACTTTTACGCGGACTGGTGCGGTCCGTGTAAGACCCAAGATCCGATCCTCGAGGAACTCGCTGAGGACTACCCTGACGTCGATTTCGAGAAGGTCGACGTCGATTCGGAACAAGACGTCGCCAACGAGTACCAGGTCCGCTCGCTCCCGACGCTCATCATCGAGAACGAGGAGGGCGTCGTCGAGCGGTTCGTCGGCGTCACACAGCGGGGCGACCTCGAGTCCGCTCTCGGCGAAGCCGGGGCCTGACTCCCGGCAATCGGCAGCGTACCGAAACCGGCGGCGGAAGCTACCTTCTTACTTATATACCGTCGTACAGAGGCGTCGACGAAACCAACGAGTTCGACACCTCTGATACAGTGGCGCTGTCAGCAGCCGTATTACAACAACGATGTCAACAGTCCCTTCTGCGCGTGCAGGCGGTTCTCGGCCTGATCCCACACGATCGAGTTGTCGCTCTCGACGGCCGAATCGGTGACTTCCTCGCCGCGGTGGGCGGGCAAGCAGTGCATCAGCAGTCGGTCGCCGAGCAGATCCTCCGTCACCTGAAAGCCCGCCTTCGAGAACGCGTCGAGTTTCTCAGCCCGCTCGGATTCCTCGCCCATGCTCACCCACACGTCGGTATAGACGACGTCCGCGTCCGCGACGGCCGTCTCGGGGTCGGCGGCGATTTCGGGGGGGCTCCCGAGTTCGGCCGCCCGGTCGAGCACCGCGTCGTCGACGCCGTACCCATCGGGCGTCGCGACGACAAGATCAAGACCGACCATCGCCGCCCCGAGGACGAACGACTGACAGACGTTGTTGCCGTCACCGACCCACGCGACACGGGCGTCGAAGCCGTCGAAGCGCTCCCGGATGGTCAACAGGTCAGCGAGCGTCTGGCAAGGGTGGGCGTCGTCGGTCAGTCCGTTGACCACGGGGACGGTCGCGTACTCGCCCAACTCGACTACGTCGGCGTGGTCGAAGACGCGCGCCATGATGACGTCGACGTAGCGGCTCAGCGCCCGTGCGGTGTCCTTGACGGGTTCGCCGTGGCCCAGGTGGATGTCGTCGGGGCCGAGGAAGATCGCGTGCCCGCCGAGTTGTGTCGCACCGGTCTCGAAGGAAACCCGCGTCCGGGTTGAGGGCTTCTCGAAGATCATCGCGAGCGTTCCGCCGTCGAGCGCGTCGGCCGTCTTACCGCGGGCGGTTCGCTCCTTGAGGTCGGTCGCGCTCGTCAGTACGTCGTCGAGTTCCTCGCGCGTCAGGTCGTCAATGTTCAGGAAATTCATGATCCGTGTGGTGGAGGTCAGGTGAGATCCGCCGCGACGGCCTCTAGGACGGCGACCGCGCGGTCCAGTTCGTGCAGTTCGAGGTGCTCGTTCGGTGCGTGATCGAGATCGGAGTCACCGGGGCCGTACGTGACCATCGGGCAGTCCCACGCCCCGGCGTAGATGTTCATGTCGGCGGTGCCGGTCTTTCTGAGGAGCCGGGGATCGCCGCCAGCCGCCCGGATCGCGACGCGGAACGCCCGCGCGACCGGGGTACGCGGGCTCTGCATGGTCGGCTCGACCGAATCCGTCCAGGTGACGGTGCCGGCTTCGAGTTCGCCGGCGGCCAGTTCTTTTATGTCCTCCGTCGAGTACCGTGGTGGCACCCGCAACTGGACATCGAGCGTCGTCTCGACGGCAAGGCCGTCCTCGGTGATGCCGCCCTCGATCGAGGTCGGTTTGGGCGTTACCTGCTCGAAGATCGGCACTTCGCCGTCGCTGTCGGCTTCGCCTCGTTGCTCCTTCGGAGCAAGGCCATACTCGCCGCCCGCGAAGCACGCCTCGACGGCCGACCACCACCCGATCGCGTTCTGGATCGCGTTGTTCTCCGGGCGGGATGTGTGGCCGGACTCCGACGTACAGAGGTACGTCCCGCTCAGTATCCCCCGATAGCCGAGCGTGATCCCGTTCGTGCCGGAGGGTTCGCCGTTGACCACGGCGTCGGGGGGTGCGCGCTCCTCGACGAGATGGCGCGCGCCGCGTGAGTCGACCTCCTCGCCGACGACGCCGACGAAGGAAACGCCGGTCCGGACGGCCGCGACCGCGAGCGCGGCGAGCGGTCCCTTCGCGTCGACCGAGCCACGACCCCACAGTTCGGGGCCGTGGTCGCCGTCCTCGATCCGAACCGGAATGTCACCTGGGACCGTGTCGATGTGGGACGTGTAGAGGACGCTGTCGTCGGCCGGCGCGCGGACGTTCCCGATGGCGTCGACGAACACGTCCCGGCCGTGCGATTCGAAGAAGTCCACGAGCACCGCCGCGCACTCGTCTTCCTCGGGTGTCGGTGAGGCGGTCGAGACGAGTTCCTCAAGCAGGTCGCGGGCCTCGGTGTCGGGGGCGAGAGCGGATCCGCGCGCCGTTTCGCTCACGCGATGACCGCCTCCAGTGCGTCGAGGAGTTCGTCGGCGTGCTCGCGCTCGATTGTGAGCGGCGGCAGGAGCCGCAACACGGTCCGGCCGGCCGGCAGCGCCAACACGCCGTGGTCGATCGCCAGATCGCGCAGCAAGCGGTTCGAGCCGCGCCTGACTTCGATGCCGATCATAAGGCCGTGGCCGCGGACTTCTCGGACGTCGTCGCCGAGGCGGGATTCGACCTCCTCACGGATGTACTCGCCCATCTCGGCGGCGTGGGTGGGCAGCGACTCGCGCTCAAGAACGTCCAGCGTCGCCCCCGCTGCCGCCGAGACGACCGGGCCGCCGGAGAACGTCGAGCCGTGGTTGCCCGAATCCTCCGCGATCCAGTCACGACACAGCGTCGCGCCCATCGGGAGGCCGCTGGCAAGCCCCTTCGCCGTCGTCAGTACGTCGGGGACCACGTCGTACTTATCGGCAGCCCACAGTTCGCCGGTGCGGCCGAGGCCGGTCTGGATCTCATCGAGGATCAGCGCGGCACCTGAGGTCGCCGTCTGAACGCGGACCGACTGAAGGTACTCCGTCGAGACGGGGTTAATGCCGCCCTCGCCCTGTAGCGGTTCGATGATGACCGCGGCGGTGTCGTCGTCGACCGCCTCGGCCATCGCCTCACTGTCGCCGTACTCGACGAACTCGAAGTCCTGTGCAAGCGGGCCGAAACCCTTCTTGTACTTGTCCTTCCAGGTGGCCGCGAGCGAACCCATCGTCCGCCCGTGAAAGCCCCGTTTCGTGGCGATGATCTTCGAGCGCCCCGTCGCGTGGCGGGCGAACTTCAGCGCCGCCTCGTTGGCCTCCGTTCCGGAGTTACAGAGCCAGACGTTGTCGACGTCGACCGGCGCCACGTCGGCCAACTGCTCGTACAGCGCCGTCCGGGCGGCGTGGGGGTACGACGCCTGTACGTAGAACAGTTCCTCGAGTTGCGTGGTGGCCGCGTCGACGACCTCCGGATGGCAGTGGCCGACCGGCGTGCAGGCGTAGCTCGCGCCGAAATCGAGGTACTCGTTACCGTTCGTGTCGTAGAGATAGGCTCCCTCGCCACGGTCGATGCGGATCGGTTTCTCCGAAAAAATGAAGCCGCTCATGGTTGGTGTAGTGTCATTCGAGCGCGCTAGGCAGCACGTCCGTGCCGCCGCCGTCTATCGCCGACCGAACCGGGGCGTTGGCGTTCGCGTCGGCGACGACAACTCGTTCCGCACCGCCCTCAAGAGCCTCCGTCGCCGCCATCACCTTCCGCCCCATGAACCCCTCCGCGGCCGTCCGTAGTTCCTCGTAGGCGTCGGGGGTGTCGACACGGCCGATGGCCGTCGATGGGTCGTCGGGGTCGCGGTAGACGCCGGCGACATCGGTCAAGGAGACGAGCGTGCCCTCGAGTTCGGCCGCGACGGCCGCCGCGGCGCGGTCGGCGTCGGTGTTGACGGCGACGCCGTCGTCGGCCAGCATCGGCGGCGACGCGACCGGCGTGTAGCCGTCCGAAAGCAACGTCGAGAGCAGGTCGCCGTTGACCGACCCGATCGTCCCGGAGTGATCGCCGCGTCTGATCTTCTTCGTGCCGTCCTCGACGACCCGAACCGCCGACTTTCGCGGGCCGGTGAACAGGCCACCGTCGACGCCCGAGAGCCCGACCGCGTCGACACCCTGGTTTCGGAGGCCGACCACGAGGTCAGTGTTGACCTGCCCGGCCAGCGCCATCTTGAACACGTCCATCGTCTCCGCGTCGGTAAAGCGGCCGACGACTCCGGAGGGCGTTTCGACGTACTCCGGTTCGATGCCCATCCGTTCTAAGGCGTCGTCGACCGCCGTCGAGCCGCCGTGGACGACGACGATATCGGTGCCGTCTTCGCGGACCGAGGCGATATCGGCGAGCGCGCCCTCGGGGTCGACCGCGCGGGCGCCTCCGATCTTGACGACGACGGTGTCGGGGTCCCTCATGGCGCTCCCACCGGGTGTAACCCGGCGAACTCAAGCCCGGCGGTTTCCTCGAGGCCCAAGGCGATGTTGGCCGCGTGGACGGCTTGGCCCGCCGAGCCTTTCATCATGTTGTCGATCGCCGAGAAGACGACGATACGACCGTTTCGGGGGTCAAGTTCGAAGCCGACTTCGGCGTGGTTCGAACCTGCGACCGCCTTCGGCTCCGGATACCGGTAGACGCCGGAGCCTCCTGAGACGATCCGGACGAACGGCTCCTCCGCGTAACTGCCGCGGTACGCCTTCCAGAGGTCGCCCGTTGAGACGGGGTCGTCGGGGTAGACGTGGCAGGTCGCCGACGCGCCACGGGTCATGTCGACCGCGTGGGCGCTAAAGGAGACCTGCGTGCCCAGGAAGGCTTCGATCTCGGCCTCGTGGCGGTGGCCCGTGGGTGCATAAGGCCTGACGACACCCGAGCGCTCGGGGTGTGCGGAGGCATCGCCGCCGCCCGCGCCACCCTCGGAGGAGCCGACCTTGACATCGACGACAATCCGCTCCTCGCCGGAGAGGACGTTGGCGTCGAAAAGCGGCTTCAGTCCGAGGATCGCCGCGGTGGCGTTGCAGCCGCCGGAGGCGATCAACTCCGCGCCGTGGAGGTTCTCCCGGTTGAGTTCCGGCAGAGCATATTCGGATTCGGTGAGCAGTTCGGGTCGGTCGTGGCCGTCGTACCACTCGTCATATGCCGCCTCGGTGTCAAGTCTGAAATCAGCGCTCAAATCAACGACCGTGTCGGCCGCCTCGCGGAACGCGTCGATGTGCTCCATCGAGACGCCGTGAGGCGTACAGGCGAAGAGGACATCGACCGATTCGAGGTCGTCGGGGTCCGAAAAGCGCAGGTCCGTTTCCCGCAGGTTCGGGTGGACGGAGCCGATCGTCTTGTTTCCGTAGCTCCGGCTCGTCGCCTGGGCGACCTCGAAGTTCGGGTGCCCGGAGAGGAGTCGGAGCAGTTCACCGCCCGTGAAGCCGCTGCCGCCGACGACGCTCGCCGTGTAATCGGTCGCTTGCGTCCCGCCCGCGCTGTCGTCGGTCGTTCGGTCGCTCATGCCGTCACCTCGACGTTTCGCACGCGAGCCTCAAGCCAATCGACGACCGCGGCGGGGACATCGGTTTGGGTGACCTCGTTTAGCGCCTTGAATTCGACGGTATGGTTCACCTCGTGGACGGTGAAGGAGTCGCCCGTCTCCATGAGGTCGACGCCGAGCAGGCCGCCTCCAACCGCATCCGAGGCGCGCTCGACGAGGTCGGCCATCTCGGGGGTGATCTCGATTGGTTCGGTCTCGGCCCCGCGAGCGGCGTTCGTCAGCCAGTGCTCCGAGGAGCGGGCCATCGCCGCGATCGGGTCGCCGTCGGTGGCGACGACGCGGATGTCACGACCCGGCTTCTCAACAAACTCCTGGATGTAGAACACCTTGTGCTCGTAGTGGCCGAGCGTCTCTTTGTGTTCGAGAATAGCCTCGGCAGCGTCCCTAGAGTCGATCTTCGCCATCAGCCGCCCCCACGACCCGATGACGGGCTTCAGCACGCAGGGGTAGCCGAACTCCTCGATCGACTCCATGGCTGCTTCCTTGGTGAACGTGACCTCAGTCGCTGGCGTCGGCACGTCCGCGTTCGCGAGTACGAGGCTGTTTCTGGCTTTGTCGGCGCAGACCGCCGCCGTCTCCGGTTCGTTCACGACGGGCACGTCGTAGGCGTCGACGAACCGGGTGATATACCGCGACCGGCTGGTCGCAAGACACCGGTCGACGACGATATCGAGCTCTTCGAAAACCGCTGGCGGCTCGTGGACGCCGAAACGTTCCTTTCTGACGTCGATCTTCGTGACCTCGTGGCCCCGGTCGCGGAGCTCGCTCAGAAGAAGCTTCTCGTCGCGGCGGATCCGCGAGTAGAGCACGCCGACGTTCACGAGCCATCACCCCTCGCGGGCGTTCCGGCCGGGCGGCGATCCGCGCCGACATCCATCGCCTTACTCCCCCCAGTCCTCTTCCAGTTCGGGAGCCTCCTCGAGGGAGATCGGGTCGACAGAGACGACCTCAAGTTCGGCGCCCGTAATCGGACTGTCGATAATCTCGCCGACCTCGACGTCGGCGGGGATCTCGATCTCTTCGCCCGTGATGGGATCTTCCGTGGTGATCGTGTCTTCCGTCATCGTGCCGTCTAGTCGGCCACCGACCCACTTAAAAGCTTCGAACTTATCAAAAGGATACAATAACGAATACGAGCATCTAACGGTTCAAATGCGGTTGAAAACCCGTCATCCAGATTTATTGTCAGATTTTAGTACATATAGCGAGAAGCGACAGCGGTCGTCGGTTACGCACGACGAGCCACCTCCTCGTCGAGTCTGCGCTCGGCGCGTTTGAGCGCCTCGCGGCGCGAGTCGAGCGCCTCGCGGTGCTCGGCAAGCGCCTCGTTAGACCGAGATCGGGCCGCCCCGACGGCTGAGGGGGCCGGGCCGCCGACCGAGTCGCGCGAGGCGACACTCTCCGCGGGATCGAGCGCGGCCTCGACGGTCTCGCGGTCGACGCGAACTTCGAGCGGTTCGTCGAGTGTCTCCGCCGCCGCGGCATCAAGAGCCGCGTACGTCGCCGCAACGTCGCTTCCGTCGTCGATCCGTTCGGCCGCGAGCGCGACGGTCTCGTGGGCAGTCCGGAACGGGATTCCAGACATCGCGAGTAGGTCCGCGACGCCCGTCGCCGTCGAAAAGCCCGTCGACGCGGCGGCCGATAACGACGTTTCGTCCCACTCGGCGGTCGCGACCGCGCCCGCGGCGACCGTCGTCGCCTCGCGCACCGCGTCGACCGCCTCAAAGGCGTGTGGGTGGGCGCGCTGGAGATCACGGTTGTACGCCCGCGGGAGTCCCTTTAGCATCGACAACAGCGCGTTCAGGCCGGCTGCAGCGTCGCCGGACGTCCCCCGGACCAATTCCATCGTGTCGGGGTTCTTTTTTTGCGGCATGATCGACGACGTCGAGGCGTAGGCGTCGGCCAACTCGACGTACCCGCGGTTCGAGAAGACCACGAGGTCCTCGGCGAGCCCCGACAGCGTCGTCGACAGCGCGGCGACGGCGGCGGTCGTCTCGACGAGGAAGTCCCGCGCGGAGACGGCGTCCATCGAGTTCTCGACGAGCCCCTCGAAGCCGAGCAGTTGGGCGGTCCGCTCGCGGTCGACGTCGAACGGTGTACCCGCGAAGGCCGCCGCGCCAAGCGGCGAGCGGTTGATCCGGTCGTAGGCGTCGAGCAGCCGTTCGGTGTCGCGGGCGAGCGCCGACCCGTAGGACGCAAGATAGTGTCCAACAGTCGTCGGCTGGGCTGGTTGGAGGTGCGTAAAGCCCGGCATGATGGTCTCGGCGTGGCGCTCGGCGATGTCAGCGATGGCTTCGCGGGCCTCGATCGTCGCCGCGGCGGCGTCAAGAGTGTCGGTGCGCAGCCGGTGTCGGATGCAGGTCGCGACCTCGTCGTTGCGGGACCGGGCGGTGTGCATCCGGCCGCCGCGCTCGCCGACCCGCTCGATGACGGC
>NZ_JBKEGK010000050.1:0-13759 GCF_046710025.1 Natronomonas sp.
TTAGCGGTTGGGACCGCGGCTTCGAACGCGGGACAGTTCTTTTATGAAGCAACCCAAACAGACAGTATGCTCGAAACGGCTCTGGAGGTGACCGTCGGCGACGGCGTTGCGTTCGAGTTCTCCGTCGTCAACGCCGGGGACACGCCAATCGAATTGACGTTCCGGGACGCCTGCAGGGCCGACTTCGCGGTGTATGGGACCGATCGCGAGGTGTGGTGCTATAGCGACGGCCGGGCCTTCGATCAGTCGCTCACCGAGGCGAACCTCCAGCCCGGCGAGGCGGCGACGTTCGGGGAGGCCTGGCCAAGCCCAGAGCCTGGCGACTACACCGCCGAGGCGACGCTCCGCGTTCGCGAGCGGGACGTCTCGGCCCGGACACCGTTTTCGGTGTAGCGCACGACAGGTACCGTCGGTTAGGGCGATTCAGCGAGGAGTTCCCGAACGGCCCGCCGGACGGCGTCGTCCGACGACGACTCGGGTGTCCACCCCGTTGCAGCCAGTTTCTCGATCGAGAGCCGCATCCGGGGCACGTCGCCGACCCAGCCGCGGTCCCCGCCGGTGAAGCTGTACTCGGGGTCGAGCCCCATCTCATCGGCGACGATGTCAGCGATTCGCCGGACGGACGTCGTGGTCCGCGTGCCGAGGTTGTAGGTGTTCATCGGCGCGTCGGCGTGTTCGACGACGTGTTCCATCGCGTCCAGACACGACTCAATGTGCATGTAGGACTTCTCTTGGCGGCCGTCGCCGAGGATTTCGAGTTCGGTCGGATCTTCGCGGAGTTTGTGGATGAAGTCCGGTATCACGGCCCCCAGTTGGAGCCGCGTGCCGACGATGTTCGCAAAGCGGAAACACCAGACGTCGAACCCGTTGCTGTGGGCGTACACCGACAACAGCGCCTCCTCGGCGAGTTTTGCGGCCCCATAGGCGCTTATCGGCTCCAGCGGGGCGTAGTCCTCCGGTGTCGGCCGCGGGGCCTCCCCGTACACCGTCGACGACGAGGTGAACGCGATCCGGTGACAGCCAACGGCGTCCATGCGTTCGAGGATCGACGCCGTCAGACCGATGTTCTCCCGGAACTGCGCGTCCGGGTCGTCGCTGTCGACGGCCTTGTCCGCGGCGAAGTGAAAGACGATATCCGTCCCCTCGGGGATCGCCTCGCGGCGGACGGCTGGGTCGTGGAGGTCGCCCTCGATCACCGTCGCGCCGTCGGGTACCCACTCCCGCCGGCCGTTCCCGAAGTGATCGACGGCGAGGAGTTCATTGTCATCGACGAGTCGGTCGGCAAGGTGTGATCCGACGAATCCGCCGCCGCCGGTGACACAGATCCGCAGTCCCGAAAGATCCATTGAAAGCGATGGGATCGGGCGTAATAAATCGGTTTCGACGCGAGCGCGTGCCACTGCCGCGGGGGAAAGCAGGTGCTCGGCCAGATGATCGAAACCGCCTAACGCCCCGGGGAGAAAGCAAGCGCATGCACGCAGATCACGAGGTCGTCGTCCTCCGGCTCGGCCACCGGCCAGGGCGAGACAACCGGATGACGACCCACGTGGGCCTGACCGCCCGGGCACTCGGCGCCGACCGGGTGATCATCTCGGGGGCCGCCTCGGGGTCGAAGGAGACGATCGAGGACATCACGGACCGGTTCGGCGGCCCGTTCGACGCCGAGTTGACGGAGGAACCTCGGGCGGTCCTCCGGGCGTTTCCGGGCACTGTCGTCCATCTCACGATGTACGGGTTGCCGGTCCAAGAGGTCGAATCGGAGATCAAAGGCGAACACGGCGAGGGACCGGTCTTGATCGTCGTCGGAGCGGAAAAGGTCCCTTTCGACGTCTACGAGCGGGCCGACTACAACGTCGGCGTAACGAACCAGCCCCACTCGGAGGTCGCTGGGCTGGCCGTCTTTCTCGATCGGCTCTTCGAGGGCCGGGAACTCGAACGTGAGTGGGCCGACGCGACCCACCGGGTGGTTCCGATGGCGACCGGTAAGAAGGTCGAACCGACGGAAGCGGCTGAGGGGGGCGCTACATCGGAACCGACCAATCAGGCGGAACTGACCGACGAGGAGTAATGTCAGCTGTTGGCGGATATACAAACGACAGACACCAGTCCTCGTGTGGCGTTCGGCCGGGCGTTCCCCGAATGCCAGCGAAACGCAACGGAGAATCCGGCGTCGCCGCCGCGACCGTGGGGACCACCAACACCTACGAGTAACGCCGCTCCCTCAAGAGTCGTATGACAACCGATCGTACCAACGTCGCTATCGCCTGCCAGGGCGGGGGTAGTCATACGGCTTTCACTGCGGGTGTCCTCGAGCACTTGCTCGCGAACTGGCCCGACCGATGCCGGATCGTCGGCATCAGCGGCACCTCCGGAGGCGCGTTCAACGCGACCGCGGTGTGGTACAGTCTGGTTACGGATGGCCGCAGGGCCGCTGCGGAGACGGTGACCGACGTCTGGCACGATCTCGCGGCGGACGACGGGGTTGACCGAGCGATAAACGGTTGGTTGCGCACCGTTTCCCGGCTCCAGAGCGGTGGCGCCCCGCTGCCGAGAGTCAGCCCCTATCACCTCCCGGCCCCGGAACTCGGTAAGGAGCGCATTCGCGCCGTACTCGAGCGCTACATCGACTTCGAGGAAATCCCCGACTATTGCGAGCGAACCGCCCCCGAACTCGTCGTCGGGACGGTCAACGTCAATTCAGGCGAGTTCGAGACGTTCGTCAACGAGGCGGTCACTGTCAAGGCAGTCCTCGCTTCCGCCGCCGTGCCCGACTTCTACCGGGCGGTCGAGATCGATGGGCACTACCACTGGGATGGGCTGTTCAGCCAGAACCCGCCGGTGAGAGACCTTCTTCATCAGCCCCCGGCGCGGAAACCCGAGGAGGTGTGGATCGTCCAGATCAATGACCAGTCGATGGCCGAGGAGCCACGACGGCTCGATACGATCGCCGACCGGCGAAACGAACTATCGGGAAACATCTCGCTGAACCAGGAACTAGCGTTCGTCGAGCAGGTAACGGAGTGGGTTGAGGCGGGCATGCTCCCGGCCGATCGGTTCACGACGCCCGAGATACACCGGCTAACACTCGACGGCGGCTACAGTTCCGCAACGAAACTCGACCGCGATCCGGCGTTCGTATCGGAACTGATCGAGCGCGGCCGCGAACGGGCCGCAGCGTTCCTCGATTCGAGGGGATGAGTGCGAGCCCTCGGATATATACTTCGAGCGGCCCAACCAAGTGATCCGATGAACCTACGTGTCAGTACTGAGGACCGGATCGATGTCGTGGACGTAACCGAACGCATCGAGGCCGGACTCCCGGCAGTCGAACGGGGTGTCTGTACCGTCTTCGTCGAACACACCACGGCGGCGGTATCGATCAACGAGGCCGAACCGCGACTCCTACAGGATGTCGAGGCGTTCGTCGCCGAACTGTCGGCCCCCGAGGACTGGCGCCACGACGCGCTTGACGGCAACGCCGATGCCCACCTCCGGTCGTCACTTCTCGGCCGGAGCGTCTCCATCCCGGTTCGCGAGGGGGAACTCGCTCTTGGCACTTGGCAGTCGGTTTTGCTCATCGAGTGTGACGGTCCCCGGGAACGGTCGATCTCCACGACGGTCGCTGAAGCCATCGCCTGACCACTCGCGTTTGCGAAATCATTTATATATGACACGTATGCATGAATTGATACGGCGCACCACACATAGACGAACACTACATCGAACTACTCTACGAGGAGTGTTCGGACGGAACTAATCGGGCGTGCCGCACAGTTGAACGACTCTGTGAAGACGGACTGGACGAAACCTGCAGCCGCGTCGGTGAGTATCTGAGTCGTGTAGGATTGCTGAGAACTCGGAGGGCAAGCGACCGAAGAAAACCTGCTCACGGGGCGCTTCGCTCAGGACAGAAATGCGCCGTCCGGGAATTGAACCCGGGCTATTAGCTTGGGAAGCTAATGTCCTACCACTGGACCAACGGCGCGCAATCAGTTGTTCCGCCCCATCGTACTTGAACGTAGCGCCTCGAACCGGCGCATTCGTGCCTCCACAGCCGAATAAAACGATCGTCCAGAAACCCGTAGACGACGGGAGGGTATTAGTGCTGAGAGACCTAACATATAGTAATGACAGATGTAGAGACGCTACAGAAGGAGACGGGCGTCGAACTACTGTTCTCGGAAGACGAACTCGAGGAACAGCGCGACCACATCGTCGAATTTATCGCCGATATCGTCGACGACGCCGGGGCAGATGGGGCTGTCATCGGGCTCTCGGGCGGGATTGACTCGACGGCGACGGCCTATCTGGCCGTGGAGGCGCTCGGCGCCGACTCGGTTCACGGCCTCCTGATGCCGAGTTCGGTCAACCCCGACGCCGACGAGACGGACGCCGAACGGGTCGCCGAGGCGCTCGACATCGAGTACGACACAATCGATATCAACCCGATCGTTGACGCGTTCGTCGACGCCGCACCCGATCACGCCGCCGAGGACCGGATGGCGCTCGGCAACGTCCGGGTCCGAACCCGGGCGGTATTGAATTACTTCGTTGCCAACGCCGAAAGCCGCGTCGTCCTCGGGACCGGTAACCGTTCTGAGGCCGCTACCGGGTATTTCACCAAGTACGGCGACCAAGCGGTCGACTGCAACCCGATCGGAGCCCTCTATAAGTGCCAGGTGCGCCAACTCGCCCGTAAGCTCGGGGTGCCGGAGGATCTGGTCACCCGCACGCCGACGGCGGCGATGTGGGAGGGACAGACCGACGAGGAGGAGATGGGACTCGGTTACGACGATCTCGATGCCATCCTAGCGTTGCACGTCCACGGCCCGCTCTCGAAACACGCGACCGTCGAGACGATCAACGTACCCGAAGACGCGATTGACCGCGTCGTCGAACTGTATGAGACCAGCGCACACAAGCGATCGATGCCGCCCGCGCCGGGGTCGCTGTAGGCACATCCGGGCCACAGCGTTGCGTTGGGGCCAGCATCTCGTCGGTCTCACGACGCTACGGCGATCCGCCGAGTTCCTGTAGCGTGTCGGCGTGTGCATCGACGAGTGCCTCAAACGCAGCCACTTCCCCGTCTTCGCGCTCCCTTTTGTTCTCTCGGCTTCGAAGACACGTTTTTATGTGTTCGAGGGCAGCCGGATCATTTCCGGCGATGGCCTCGGCGACCGTCCGGGGTTCCTCGACGATCCTCGAAACGAGCCCGATGCGTTGGGCCTCCTGGCTGTCGATGACCCGCCCGGAAAGCGAGAGGTCGAGCGCATCCCCGAGACCGATGATCTCGGGGAGCCGGACAGTCCCACCCCAAGCGCCGAACAGCCCAAACGTCACACCGGGTTCAGCGAACGTCGCCTGAGGGGTCGCGATCCGCAGGTCGCAGGCCGCAGCCAACTCGACGCCGCCGCCTCGGGCCGCCCCATCGACGCCGGCCACCACGACTGCGGAACTGGCCTCGATGGCGTCGGCGGTCCGCTGGCCCCGCCGGACAAACGCTTCGACCTCGCCCTCGTCGGCGTCGTCGGCGAGCGTTGCGACCGCCTCTAAGTCGGCGCCGGCGCTGAAAGCCTCCCCGGCCCCCCTCAGATAGATCACCGATGCGGGGGGGTCGTCGACTGCCGCTTCGAGCGCCTCAAGTCCCGATGGAGTGAGCGCATTGCGTCTGTCCGGGCGATCGAGCGTGACCACTCGAATCGTCCCTTGATCGTCGATATCGATCATTACCGGACGGGAGGCGGTGCGGGCAGTAAGTGCTGTGATCACGCGACGTTCGACGGCTCAGAATCGCCAACGGCGGGTTCACGCTTTCCAAACTGATTTGCCCCTCCCGCCCTTAATTAATGACAGATGGACGAAACCGCGCACGCCCGAGCCGCGTTCAGCGAGGGGATCGGCGACATCGCCCCCGAGGCCCTCCGGGAACGCCTCGAGGGAGTGCTCAAGTCGGCGTCGATGACCCCCGGTGCGCTCACCGTCGTGACGGCGACGACGCTCGATGGGTCGGTCGAACTCGACACTGCGGCGCGCCGCGGTGCCGGGGTCCAAATGAGTTACGAGGGGCTCCGGCTGTCGCGGGATCTCATTCACTCCAACCCGTGGTCCGGTGGCGACCGGAACGAAGGCGATATGAACGCGATCGCCGCCGAGGTGCTCGTCGCCCGTGGGTTCGAGTACCTCGCCCACACCGGCGTCGCGATGGACGTCGTCGACGCGGTCCGGCATTTCGGCCGCGACCAGACGATCCGGGAGACCCACGACGCCCCGGCCGAACTCGACCGACGCCTCGAGGCAGATTTTGTCCGAATCGCGGTCAGGGCAGGTGCGGACGTCGCTCTTGAGTCGGTTCCGGAGCCGATCGATACCGTCGCCGACGAACTCGCCGAGGAACTGGGAATCGATCCCTTACCCGAGACCGAGACGGCCCTCGGCGGCGTTGCCGAGCGAATCTCGACGGCGGTCGCGAGTCCCGACCGGACGGCTGCCGGTTCCCGCTCTTCGAGCACATAGCGTGTCTCACTCTCGGGGGCGAAACCGTCTCACGGCGGCCATGGATCGAAACGACTAACAGTAAAACCCGGCTATCGATTAGTGCCTGCCTGGGTAGCTTAGCGGTAAAGCGCGTCCTTGGTAAGGACGAGAGCCCGGGTTCAAATCCCGGCCTAGGCTTCAGCCCTTTTCCCTAAAGCTCAAAACGACATTCACTTAGTGGTTTCCCCGCTATTGGTTTCCCAATCTTTCTCGTATCTATTTTCGTATAATCTGGTGGCGTCATCTGTAGGGTAATGTGGATCTAATTGAGTAGCTCGATGTGCAAGCTGTGTACAGTCAGCGAAACCGTTATGCACCTATGTGCAAAATATGCACATAGAATGGGTGCAAGCGATGATCCGCGGCGAGTCCACTTTCAGTCCCCGGAGTACCTCGTCGACCGCCTCGACGCGATCGCTGATCTCTTCGATAAAGATCGGACGGATCTGCTTGTCGAGGCGATCCGTGAATACATCGAAGATACTGCCGACAGCGAGACGTTTCAGGAACTCGTCGCAACGAAATACTACGACGACCAACTCGACTTTGAGACCGTCAAGCAACTGGTCGGTGCTGAGAACGCCCAGCGTCTCCGCCTGCTCAAGAGAGACCTCGAAGACGAACCACTCGATCTTGCGGCACCCGACGATATCGATATCTACGATGGCGAGGCGGCGACAGTCGACCCAGATGACGAGCGATGAGCGGTTCCCAACTGCGAACAGCTGTCGCCGACACCAGTGCGCTCATCAGTCTCGCCGTCCCCCGTGCCGACGCAGCCTTCGATACCGAAACGAATCCCGATCCACTCCAGTATCTCTGTACCTCGTGTGACGTGTTCGTGCCACCGGAAGTTCTGGCGGAACTCCGCGAAATCACACAGTATCAGGACATCCACGCCGCCGCCGCAAGCAATGTCCTCGCAGCTCGCACCCACTATACGGTCGAGGATCCGTACGAGTATGACGCCACGCCGGATTCGCGGCCAACGTTCGGGCTTGACGACGGCGAAACCGACGGCATCGTCCTCGCGAACGTCCTCTCTGCGGATGGGTTTCTCACCGATGAGTTCGGTGGGACGAACTTCCCGCTCATCCATGCGGTTCTCCAAGGACCCCGTATCGTGCCGACACCGCGGCTCATCTGTGACTACGCCCGGAACGGTCACATGACTCACGAGGAAGCGAAAGCGTTGATCACGATGATTAGCCCACATCGAAGCTGGAAGAACAGTCCCTACGTTGGACAGTTACTCCAGTATCTTGAGGAGTAGGCATACTATGGGCGGTCAGCCTGGGCTTCTGAGTGGTGCCTTATTTAGGACTGACACGCTATGCTGACGCTTCGAGATACGTGATGAGTGCTGCTTTACTGATCCGGATTAGCGATCCCACCTTACCAAGCGGTTGGCATGCTTCTTCGAATTACTTGGTAAGGTAGGCGCTTTGGAGGCCGAGATCGCAGATTCCGCGGTCGCTTCGTCACCGATTTCCTGTTGACACCTGTTGCTTTTTTTACCCGCATGCGTAGCCCCAGCTAATGAGCGACTGTCGCTACTGCGAGCACACTTTCGAGGAGGAGACTGCGCTCCGAGAGCATCTCTACGAGTCCCACGAACGTGACGAACTGAGCCGAATCGACCGAAAGCGTGTCGAGCAATACGTCGACGAACACGGCGTAGATGAGAGCAGTAACGACGCAGACACGGACGGCAACCAATCCATCCAGCGTGAACAACGAACAGTCAATACATCAGACGGCACCTATCCTGCTGATGCGTGGGAACTCAGTGATGTCGAAGCACTCTCGACGGACGAAATCGTTGAGAAACTCGCGGACCACGGTATCGAAACAAACGAGACGGCGTTTCGGAACCGGGCAGAAGACCTCGATTCGGCGACGACACTCTCTGAGCAGTGGGAAGCCGAATACGAGGTCGATGCCACGGGCTACGATCAGGACTTTATCTGGATGGCAGCACAGGAACTCTGGGAGCGCTGGATACCCGAGGTTCCGAATAAAGAACGGATATACGACATCGTACAGGAGGGTCGCGACCTCCGGGAGAAAGGAAACCGCGCTGAGGCCTGCGAGCAGTGGCTAACTGCCTGGGAGTACATCCTCGCCGTCATACCCGACGACAGTACGACCATCGAAGAAGCAGACCGAACATTACCGACGTTTCTCTCGCTCGAGGCGTACATTCGAACGCTCGACAACGATCTTGCCACCGTCGCTGAGGACGATCCGGCGTATCATGAGCACCGACTCGAGTTCTGTCGAGAGGTCTGCGAGCAGTTCCCGGATGCAGACGACGAGTTTCTGCTCGACTTTCGCCACTTCGTCGCCGACTCGCTTGCGGAACTGGGTAGAACCACTGACAGCAGAGCTGAGTTCGAGGCGCTCATCGAGGAGTATCCCGAGGATCCCTGGGCATACAAGAAACTCGCGGATATCTACTGGCTCGATGAGCCCGACGAGCTATCGATCGAAGAGTTGGAACGTACTGCGGAACTCTACCGAGCGGCGCTGGAGGTTGAGGGTCCTCTCGAAGGAGCGTCGATGGTAGCCGACTGTCTCGAGGACGTCGAAAACCGACTGACTGACGCGAGGGCGTCCGACGAACGGGGAGGTGAAAAGCCATGAAGCTTCGATACTATGCTGACGCACCAAACTACGACGATCACGAGCAGATCATCGACCTCCTGTACACGATTTCCGACAAGTACGGCATCACAGTCGAGATCGAGCGGGTGAACAATCGGTATGGATCGATCCAGGTCTTTCCGGGGGATATACGCGAGAATTCGCCGGAAGACGTCTACGACCGGGATTTCCACTACAACCGGACGCTCGGCTCGAATATCGACGAATCGCCGTCACAGGCGTTCAAAGCCAGTGGCCGACACGTCGACATCGATGGATACGTTGGCATCATCGACGACGGACTCGTCTGGGCGACAACCCACCGCGGTGATCAAATCGGCTATGGGCCGGACGTCGACCCTACGGATACCACACTCGGATTTCTCGATCAGGCCGCCAATCACGGGCTGGAAGCGATTGAGGAGAAGTACATGAATGAAGACGAACGTGAGCGAACCGTCATCGAGCAGTTCCTCACAGCAGATGTGGTTGACGGCACTGTTCATCGCGATGTTGTTGTCGGGACATCACAACTCCCCGACTCGCCCGCGCATGGAGTGGACAGTTCAGTCGGCGAGATAGTTACCCGGACGGTCGATGCCATCATCGAGACGGACGAGAGTGACTGGATCGTTCAAACGGCGAAAACGTTCGAGGCATCAGCGTTCGACACCGCTCTCGGCCAAGTCCTCGTTCGCGACCGACTCTACCGTCTCGATACAGGCACGAATACAGACACGACTCTCGCGATCGTATTCAATACGGTTCCCTGGGAACTGGATATCGACGCTGTTCCGGCGACTGTAGATCAGTTGACCGCGATATCAGACGGACCAGACGTTCGAGTGTTTGCCGGTCGTGATGGGGAGTTCAAAGAGGTTACCGAGTGAGTCAAAACCCTGCCTTCTCGAGTTCGTCGAGGAATGCTGGCCGATTCGAATGTTTCTCCTTCAGGAACTCGACGAACTCTTCGAACTGGGCGTCAGAAACCAATTCCTGCATCGACTCCAAGTGATCTGCAATTTCCCGATAATGACGACGCCCAGTATCACCAGCTGCAAACGGAATCAACTGTTCGCGGTACATCTCGAAATACTCGATCGGATCGACCGTTGCGACCGGATCCTGATAGCGACGAATCCACGATAGATTCTCGGCTTCCTTCAGTTCGAAGAATGCCTTCTCGAGATCCATCTCGTGGACGTACATAGAGATCAACCGTTGTCGGTCACGCTGGTCGAGTTTACGCTCGAACTCCCCGTATATCGACGCCCATTCGCGACCGGTACAGGCCTCCTTTAGCTCGTCGTAGGCGTCCCACTCGGAGTGATCGAGAAATAGTTGCTTCAACAGCGTCTTGTATTTGTCTGCCTCCCGATCACGGTAAAGGTCGACGGCGAGCCAGCGCAGGTCAGTCGTTGAACGGAATGTGTCAATTCCGTGTTCGACGACCTCAAGTGCACGTTCTTCGTCGTCTTGTTCGATCAGCCGCTCGGCATATGCCTTACAGAACCGCTTGTCTTCGAGGTAGATCTCTTCGTACAGCGTATCCAGAACATCCTCCTCGCCGAGTTCCTCCAGCACGTACACGTACGTCGAGAGGACACGTCGCTTCTGGAACTTCGAGGCAAGATCTAACTCGGAAGCGCTGGATTCGGGCGATTCGATCTCTGCAGTATGTCGTTCGACGGTTGTTGGAGCATCCACGCGAAGCTCTTCAAACGCATCGCCGACGAAGTACCCGATCTCTAGCGGCCCGATCGCTAAATGTTCGACATCAAGTGTTTCGCCAGTAAAATCATCCGTAGAGAGCGGCCCGGTCGTGAAATCCGAAGTATAGAGGACATCGTCAGTCCGCCCGTTTTCGACAGTTGCGTCTGTCTCGTCTTCCGACTGTGCGTTCGCATTGTCTGGCGATTCGCCCGATGAGATATCTCCCTGAACATCGTCCTCAATCGTCTCTGCCGAAGAACTAACCGATGCTTCGAGGGCCTCTGGCTCGAGGTCGACACCCGAAACGTGTGCATCCAACAGCTCGAGCCAGTATTCGAGGTCCGCCCTCGTCGTACAGATTGTCCGTAATGCCTCGTCGTAGTCCTCGCTGACAAAGCCGTAGTCTGCCTCAATGAATTCCTCGAAGAGATATTCGACGTGCGGTCGCTTTTTTCCGTGTTCATACCCTTGTTTGGTGATCGTCTCAGCGTACTCCTCAATAGCACGGTTCAATTCGCGACCGTAGTGCCCGCTACTGTCGTCGATCCGATTCATATTCTCACGGATTGTCTCCGCCAGCGCACGGTAGATATCGGTCGCTGTGCCAATGTTTCCACGGCCTCGGTGCATTTCCGCCAGGTCGTGATACTGGGAGAAGTCGATACGAGTATCGTATTCGATCATGCCACCACGACCGGCTGCATCCTCGAACAGACAGTCGATTTCTTGTTTGTAATCGTAGACCGTCTTGCCTGGCTCTTCACCAGCAAATGCGACGAAGCGATCACGGATATCACGGTCGTCCGCGATGATGTCGAGGAGAAACGTCCGAAGCTCGTCGTCAGGCGTCCGATCGATCAGGGCTTCAACATCGACCGTCTCGGAGCTGTCTGATGAAGTGGTTGTCTCGGACGTTGACTCGGATGAGCGATCTTCGACGGCCAAGAGTACAGCGACGATGTGCTTGCAATCTCCAGCATAGTCGTAGGGGCAACTACAGACGGTCCGAATCGTGTCGTCGTCGATGTCGATTGAGATATCGTAATCGCGGGATCCACGAACGATTGCAGTAATGTCTCCGCCCTCGACCTCCAGTTTCTGAATCCTATCCTCCTCGTAGTACTTGACTCCCCGTTCGAAGGACTGTTCCGTACAGAGCGAACGAATATCCGATCGAGTCGGGTACTCCATTCCTGGGCTATCTTTTCCTATGAAAGAGCGTGGCATAGAAACCTTCGCACGGTAGGTTTATCCAACTTTTTGTCAAAAATATCGTGCAAGATGGAACGCGCTTATGTATCGTTCTGATACTCTCAAAGAGAATACTGAGCATTCCCCATACTAAATAGACGAACGAAGAAACCTAAAACACGCATGTCTGGTTGGTCACCGCCGAAGCCTTCCCATGGACAGATCGCTGCAATCGTGCTTGGGGTAGTTGCGATCATGGGCTATTCAACAATTATTATGCAGCAGCTGCTGCTCGGATTACTCCCAGCTCTTTTTATATTGGTAATGTACCTCGCATGGCGGTTGCTCAGGGCTATCGAGGCATGTGCTGACGCCTTACAGCGGATTGCTGATAACCAACAGAGTGGACAGTAGATCCTCTATATCTTGCACGGCGATTTCAACATATCCGTTGTCTGCCCTTCTGGAAAGTAGGAGGGTCTACGCTAAGCCCTATCAGTAACCCCAGCAAGGCCAAGTATCTCCCAAGACTTAGAGCAATCTGAATGCGTATTGCGTTTGATGATGGAACGCTTCTTCTCAAAGATGCGCCAGACTCTATCCCATATGCTGAATGGGACGACCGTGTTGATGAATATCGCTCGCGGGCCCAACACTATCGTGAGATCAAAGAGTGGGCAAGCGGAGCTGACGGACAAGCAACGCTCCACGAATCCGTCGCGACTGTAGAGAGCATTGAGGACGATGCTCGTGCCTATTCTGAATTTGCTCTTACGCCGTCCGTCGCGATTGAACCGCGTGACTATCAGCAGAAAGCCCTCTCAGCGTGGCGAGCCAACGACCGGCGCGGGAGCGTCATTCTCCCAACGGGAAGCGGAAAGACGTTTCTCGCTGTCCAAGCTATTGCTGATGCGGGCGTCAGTACGCTCGTCGTTGTTCCGGCGATCGATCTGATGAACCAGTGGCATGCGACGCTCACCAACGCTTTCGATGACCAGCTTCCAGATGGAATCGGCGTTCTCGGCGGAGGAAGCCACAACGTGACCAATATCACGGTGACAACCTACGATTCTGCCTACCGCTACATCAACGAATACGGCGATCAATTCGGACTTCTTGTCGTCGACGAGGTGCATCATCTGCCTGCACCGACTTACCAGCAGATCCCCGAGATGACGATTGCGCCGTATCGACTCGGCCTGACCGCTACCTACGAGCGTGCCGATGGGCAGCACGAAGAGCTGGAAGATCTACTCGGGACGGTCGTCTACAGAGAAGAGGTTGACGAGTTGGCTGGCGACTATCTCAGCGAGTATGAGACGATTCATCTCCAGGTTGAACTCACACCAAACGAGCGAGAAGAGTACGATGAAGAGTATCAGATTTACCGGGACTACGTGGATAGCCACGAGTTTGACCTCTGGAAAGAACGTGGATATCAGGAGTTTCTCAAACGAACATCGTACGACCCGCAGGGGCGACGAGCGCTCATCGCCAAACAGCGCGCCGAAGAGATTGCGCGCACTGCCACGAAGAAACTGGACACGCTGGATAACCTTCTGAAACGGCATTACGACGACCGGACAATTATCTTTACTGCGAACAACGACTTTGCATACGATATCTCTCAAGAGTTCGTTGTTCCGTGTATCACGCATCAAACCGAAACGGACGA
>NZ_JBKEGK010000051.1:0-13652 GCF_046710025.1 Natronomonas sp.
AACTTCTCGAACAGGTGCGTGAGATGCATCCAGAACTTCCGTTTATTCTCTTCACCGGAAAAGGATCCGAGGATGTCGCAAGCAAGGCGATTTCGAAGGGGGTGACTGACTATCTACAGAAGGGGTCGGGCACAGAGCGGTACGAACTTCTAGCCAACCGGATCGACAACGCCGTTTCTCAGCGCCGGTCGGAACAACGCGCCAACCAGATCGAGCGCTGGCTCGTAGAACTCGCTGAGGAGACCCACAACATACTCTGGATTTTCACCGCGGATATGGACGACGTGATCTTCATTAACTCCGCTTTCGAAGAACTCTACGGCATCCCTATAGACCAACTCCGCAATGATCCACTGTGTTTTTTGGAGGCGACTCGCCCCGAAGATCGACCACGGGTAGCACAAGCCATCGAACAGCTTCGAGACGGACGGACCGTTGAAATCGAACACCGAGTCAACGAGGACGATGACTACCAACGCTGGGTGTACGTCCAAGGAAAACCGATCTGCAATGATGACGGCGACGTCACCCGGGTCGTCGGCTTCATTACGGAGACCACCGAACGCAAGGAACGCGAACAGCAGCTTCGACAGTTTCAGCGTGTCGTTGAGTCCTCGGGTCACGCGATTCATTTCACCGATCAAGACGGCGTCATCGAACACGTCAACCCGGCTTTCGAGAGGATGACCGGATACACAGCCGAGGAAGCGATCGGACAGACCTCACAGATACTCCAGTCGGGGGAACACGAGCAGGCGTTTTATGAAGACTTGTGGGAGACCATCCTCAAAGGCGAGGTTTGGCGGGGCGAAGTGATCAACCAACGAAAAAATGGCGAACCGTTCATTATTGATCAGACAATCGCGCCGGTGACCGATGAGTCCGGAAAGATCACGCATTTCGTCGCCGTCAGCACCGATATTACCGAGCAACGGGACACCGAGCGCGAGTTGGGAATCCTCCGGACGGCGATCGACAACGCTCACTCACCACTGACTCTGACCGATCCGCATCAAGAGGACAACCCCATGGTGTATGTCAACAAGGCATTTAAAGACCTCACCGGGTATACGGAAGCGGAAGCCATCGGGCGGAACTGTCGGTTTCTGCAGGGCGAGAAAACCGATCCTGAGACCGTCGCTCAACTCCGGAAAGCGATTGACAACGAAGAGCCAATCACCGTCGAAATTCGGAATTACCGCAAGGATGGGACACCGCTCTGGAACGAGTTGACGGTCGCGCCGGTGTACGATGCTGATGGGGACCTCGTCCGGTATCTCGGTACACAGCGAGACATCACCGACCAGAAAAAACGCACCCAGCAACTGGTTGCCGAACGAAATCGTATCCGGGCAATTACGAATGCCATCCCGGACGTGACGATCGTCTACGATCGCAAGGGGAACTATCGAGAGGTGCTTACTGGACAGGAGAGCCTTCTTGCCGACGACGTGTCGGAACTTGTCGGTTCGAACGTGACGGATATACTAGAGCTCGACGTTGCGGAGACTCTCATCGAAGGTATTCAACGGTCACTGGATACTGAAACCGTTCAGACCGTCAAATATGCGCTTGATTTGGCGGGTAAGCAGACGTGGTTCGAAGGACGGATTGCGCCTATGCCCGGCGATGGACGCGACGAGGCGGTAGTGCTCGCCAGAAACATCACCGGCCGGAAAGAACGCACCCAGCAATTGAAACGCCAGAACGATCGGCTCGACGAGTTCGTAAGCGTCGTGTCCCACGATCTTCGAAATCCACTGAGCGTGGCTACAGGACGGCTCCAACTCGCTAAACAGGAGTGTGAGAGCGAAGAGTTGGCGCACGTCGATGCTGCCCTTGATCGGATGGGGGCGCTGATCGACGATCTGCTGGCGCTGGCTCGTCAGGGTGAGTCTTTCACCGATATCGAGCCGGTCAAACTCGCGGCACTGGTCGAAGATTGCTGGACTACTGTCAAGACGATGACCGCCTCACTCGCGGTCGAGATTGACCCTGAGAATTCGATTCGAGCGGATGTAACCCAGCTGAAACAGGTGTTCGAGAACTTGATGCGAAACGCGATCGAACACGGAGGATCGGACATCACAGTGACGGTCGGCGAACTGGATGACGGTTTTTATTTCGAGGACAGTGGAGATGGAATTCCGGGTGAGGAACGGGATTCGATCTTTGAGGCCGGGTATTCGACGGCGGATGCGGGGACTGGGCTCGGATTGAGTATCGTCGACCAGGTCGCTGACGCTCACGGGTGGACCATCCGGGCTACCGAGAGTGAGGCAGGTGGCGCCCGATTCGAAATTACTGGCCTCGAACGCGCCGAGCGCTGATAATACGCTCAGCACCCTGTCGTGTTGAGCTGACGCCCTCGGTCGGGGGTCGAACCGGCATGGCACACGGCCCTGCTACGAACGAGTTGAGAACCGCTCTCCGTGGATCGCCCGATCCCCCGTTTGAAGGCCCCGATCGCAGTCGTGAAAAATCGTCAGACCCCACCGCCGTGGCCGAAACTGACTCAAAAAACGCCGTTTGCCCGCTACAGTTCGTCGAGTTTCCGCAGCAGCTGCCCCTCGTACTCCTCGTCGGCTCTGATCCCCTTCAATTCGAGCACGTTCCGCTCGAGTTTGTCGAGTGCGACCCGGAAAGCCGTGTCCGAGCCGTACCCCTCACCGGTGCCGGCGATCTGCCCGCGGTTCGTCCGGAGTCGGATCTGGGCGTGGATCAGCGGCGTCCCACGGAGCCGTTCTTTGTGCTCGCTGAGCCGGACGTGGGCGTGGTGGACCTGCATGTCATTGTACTTGCCGGCGACCTCGCCGATGGCCTCCTGGATGTCTCCCCGGGAGATGGTGTCGAGGAGGTCGATGTTCGTGATCTGGACGTCCATACTCCGTTCCTCGGTGAACGTCAGCGCGCGGAGCACGTCGGTCTTCGTGAGGATGCCGGCGACCAGCGTGTCGTCGCTCTCGGGCGTGACGACCAAGCCGGCGTAGTCGGTCTCGAACATCTGCTCAACGGCGGCCTTGACCGTCTCGTCGGCGGTGATCGTCTCGACGGGGCTGTTCATCATGTCGTAGACGGGCAGGTCCAACATCCGGTCGGTGTCGCCGGAGCGGTCGCCCGCCTGTTGGCGCTCCATCGTCCGGACCGCGAAGTCCGCGATGTCGTGGGTCGTCACCATCCCGGCCAGCCGCCCGTTCTCGTTGACGACGGGGAGCCGGGAGACGTCGTTCTCGCGCAGGTAGTTGATCGCCTTGCCGAGGTGGTCGTCTTCACGGAGGGTGACGACGTCGTCGGTGTAGATCTGATCGACGGTGAGTACACTGAGGTTGTCGAGAACGGCCTGGAGGATCGCGTCCTCGGTGACGATGCCCCAGAGCGTATCGCCCTCGAAGACGGGTGCGACCTTTGTGCCGCCTTCGACAAGCATCCGGGCGACATCACGAACGTCCTCGTCGCGCCCGATTCGCGGGACGTTGCTCCGAACGAGGACATTCACCTTCGCGTCGTCCTCGATATGCGACTGGAGCAGTTGTCGTTCCGTGATCACGCCCGTGTACCCGTCGTCGTCGGTCACAATGATGCCCTTCGGGTTCTCCCGCTCGAAGACGGATCGGATCTTTCCGAGCCGCTCGTCGCTACCCACCTGAATGAACTCTTCGGTGGCGATATCTGCTATATTCATCTCTATTGAAGAACTTTACCGTCACGGCTCTTGAAACTATCTCACTGTCGCTGGGATCGCAGTCTCCGAAGTAACCATCCAAACCCGTATCAGAGACTGCTTGAGGCCGGGGCGAGGACAGACTGCCCACGAGCGATAGCGCGTCTCCGTTCGACGCCTGAGAACGGCTCCGGGATCGACAACAAAGATAAATAACGGCGGAGCCGAGTAAACGAACAATGTGCGCTCGGAGCGACGGATCGAAACACAACCCGCCCGGAGGGAACACCCGCCGGCACGCGGATGATCCCCACCATTGAGCCGTTTGAGAAACCCACCGATCGGTACGATCGCCGGTTCGAGACGTACGACCACGCCTCCCGGTCGGAACGCTGAGAGTTCGGTCGGCTCGTCTCTGTGCACGCAGACGATTACGACGAGGGGTCCTTCGTCGACATTGATACTCCTTCCAGCGTCTGACCGGACTTGGGCCGGGACTCGCCCTGCTCACGCCTCTCGGCGACCCTGTGAGCACCGACAGCAGCCTCTGTCCATCCCACAACCGCTGTCGGGGCAGGCCAGTCGCCGGCTTACAGCCCGCATTCGGTCCCTGAACGAGTGGCATAGATCCAGGATTGATCCCGTCTCGAATTGGAGCCGGAACCGGGGCGTCCATCACTCCACACGAATGGAATCATGAGTGTCGAAACGCTCTGTCAGATATGCGAGGCAGCGCCCGCTGAACACCAGTGCTCACGGTGTGGGGCGCTCGTGTGTAACACACACTACGACACCGAAACTGGCCTGTGTACCGAGTGTATGACGGCCTCTCCCGATCGATAGCCGTGACACCGCTGAAACAAAGAGACCCCGTATGAACACCGAGCAGCAGACACCGTACGATCGGCTCGCGCGACGTCTCGCCGAATCCGATTCGCCGACAGTTACTACACTCCCGGACGGGAGTATCGATCGCTACGGTACGGTTTCCGGCGACGGTTCCGACGCACTCGAAACCCGAGAGGCGCTGGCCCGCGAACTGCTCGGCAACCGGGCGGCGATCGAGTTCCGCGTCGAGGCGGTCGAGCCGGGGGGACAGGCCGTCAACGCCGCCGAACAACTCCACGAACTCGGCGGAGACGTGACCTGCTACGGCCACCTCGGGCACCCCGTCTTCGATTCGCTCCCGTTCGAAGCCGTCTCGATGGGCGACCCCTCGACCGTGTACGTGTTCGGCTTTAGCGACCGGGACGTCATGTTTGTCAACAACTCGGCGGTCGTGGAGTGGACACTCGATGAGCTACGGCGGGTCGGCAGCCTCTCTGACATCTTCGGTGGCGACGCGATCTGTTGTAGCAACTGGGTCTCGGTGCCCGGTCTGGAGAGCGCCTTCCATCGACTGGGCGCGGCAGACCTCCCCCGAATCCCGTTCGTGTTCGACCCCGGCGACATCGTCGGGAGTGCTCGCGACGACATCGACGCACTACACGACGCGCTCGCCGCCCTCCAGGGCACGTTCGACGTCGTTTACAGCGGGAACCGCGAGGAGATCCGCACGACAGCCGCTCCCCTGTCGGCCCCCGCCGAGAGTGGCTGCGACAACCTCACCGCGATCCGGAACGCGACGGGCATTTCGGCCGCTGTCATGCACGCCAGAGACGAAGCCGCCGCTGCGACGAGCGATGGGCGAACGAGCGTCGAAACCCACCACGTTGCCGATCCCGAACGCCACACCGGCGGCGGCGATCGGTTTAGCGCCGGGGTGGCCCACGCGCTGGCCTGTGGATGGGCGTGGGACACCGCCCTCGCCTGTGGAAACACCTGTGCCGTCTACTACGTCGGGTCCGGTAAAACCGGCTCCCCTGAGGATCTTGGCTCCTTTATTCGGGACCAGTGACCGGCCGACCGAGAAGACGGAGTAAAGCGCGCAAACAGTTTGTCGGTGCCTTACTCGCCCCAGTTTCGCCGCTCGGTGGGGCGCTCGGAAAGCGCCATCACGTCCAGCGGTTCCTCTCGCGTCTCGATGGCCTCCATCGTCGCCCGCGCGCTCGGCACCGTCGAGAAGTAGGTAATCCCTTCCTCGACGGCGATTTCGAGGACATCACGGTCCCGCGAGAATATCACGTCGACCTCGCTGTCGCGTAACGCGGCCGTGACATCCTCGAAGTCGTCCTTCGTTCGGACGTCGAAGTGACGTTCGGCGTGCTCCCGGACATCGGTGATATCCTCGTTCTTTTGGGACATCCCTCGCAGCGTCTCGAGGTCGACGATCGCCGTCCCCGCTGTCGGGATCGCTTTGTCGGTGGCCGACTGTGCCTTCAGGTACGCTTTGCCGAAGGAGCGGGCCGTCCCCATCACCTCGCCGGTGGACTTCATCTCCGGGCCGAGTCGGGGATCTGACCCCGGTAGTCGGTCGAACGGGAGGACGACCTCCTTCACCGAGACGTGTTCGGGGACCTGCTCGTGGGTTCGGAGTTCGTCAAGCGACTGGCCGGCCATGACCTTCGCGGCCAGTTTCGCGATCGGAACACCCGTCGCCTTCGACACGAAGGGGACAGTCCGCGACGATCGGGGGTTAGCCTCCAGAACGTACACCTCACCGTCGCGAACGGCCAACTGGACGTTCAAGAGCCCCTCCGTCTCGAGTGCACGGGCGATATCTAGCGTGACCTTGCGGACGCGCTCAAGGACATCCTGCGACAGCGAACGCGGCGGGATCATGCACGCCGAGTCGCCCGAGTGGACGCCGGCGGCTTCGACGTGCTCCATGATGCCGCCGATGAGGACATCCTCGCCGTCGGCGACCGCATCCACGTCGAGTTCGACCGCGTCGGCGAGGAAGTCGTCGACAAGGATCGGTTTGTCGGGGGCCACCCGAACCGCCTCCTCGATGTACCCGGTGAGTTCCTCGTCGGAGTAGACGACGTCCATCGCGCGCCCGCCGAGGACGTACGAGGGTCGTACGAGGACGGGATAACCGATCTCGTGGGCGAGTTCGAGTGCCTCCGCCTCGCTCGTGGCGGTGCCGCCCTCGGGTTGGCTGATCCCCAACTCGTCCATGAGAACGTTGAACCGGTCGCGATCCTCGGCGAGATCCATCGCTTCCACGGACGTCCCGAGGATCTCACAGTCGAGACCGCGCCGTTCGAGTTCGGTCTCCAGCGGTTCGCCGACGTTGACGGACGTCTGGCCGCCGAACTGGACCATCACGCCGTCGGCTTGTGTTTCCTCGACGACGTCGGCGACCTCCTCGGCGGTGATCGGCTCGAAAAAGAGCCCGTCGGAGGTGTCGTAGTCCGTCGAGACCGTCTCGGGGTTGTTGTTGATTACGTGGGCCTCGACGCCGGTCTCCCGGAGCGCGCGAACGGCGTGGACCGCACAGTAGTCGAACTCGACGCCCTGGCCGATCCGGATTGGGCCGCCGCCGACCACGACGACGCTTTCGATGTCGCGATCGATCTGGACTTCGCTGTTCCCGCGTCCCGTCGGTGGCTCGCGCGCCGAGTAGTAGTACGGCGTCGACGCGCGGAACTCGCCGGCACACGTGTCGACCTGCTTGTACGTCCGCCGAGAGGTGTCGGCCTCAACGTCGCCGACAGCCGCGCCCGCTCCGTCCGTTTCGACCGGTTTCTCGGTCTCGGCATCTAGGCTTGCGGCCTCCGCGGGTATCCAGGAGGCGTGAGTGTCGGTGAATTCGTCGCCCGTCATGGCGGCGATTTCTTGATTTGTGAAGCCCACATCGGCGGCGGCCTGGTAGTCGCCGTTCCGTGCGGCCTCAGCGGCGTCGACGATCCGGCCGAACCGCTCGAGATACCACTCGTAAATTCCGGTAAGATCTTGGATTTTCTCAAGGGTGTAGCCGCGGTCGAACGCCTCGAAGATCGCGTAGGGCCGGTCGGGGGTGGGGCGTTCGAGATACTCGGTTTCGAGTTCGTCGTCGTCCACGTCGGGCCAATCGACGGCGGGTTCGTACTCAGAGGAGCGAAGCGCTTTCAGGAGTGATTCCTCGAATGTCCGGCCGATCGACATCGCCTCACCGGTGGATTTCATCGCCGGCCCGAGCTCGAACTCCACGTCGGAGAACTTGTCCTTTGGCCATCGGGGGACCTTCGTGACGATGTAGTCGATCGCCGGCTCGAACGCGGCGGTCGTCTCGCCCGTGATCTCGTTGTCGATCTCGTGGAGGCGCTTGCCCAGCGCGACCTTCGCGGTGACGCGGGCGATCGGATAGCCCGTCGCCTTTGAGGCCAGCGCCGACGACCGGGAGACGCGGGGGTTGACCTCGACGACGCGGTACTCCCCGGAGGGCGTGCCGTCGTCGCGCCAGGCGTGTTGGATGTTACAGCCGCCTTCGATGCCCAACTCGCGGATGACCTTCAGTGCCGAGTTGCGCATCTCCTGGTGCGCCTCGTCGGGGATGACCTGTGAGGGGGTGACGACCGTCGACTCCCCGGTGTGGATCCCCATCGGGTCGATGTTCTCCATGTTGCAGATGATGATACAGGAGTCGTCGGCGTCCCGCATCACCTCGTACTCCAGCTCCACCCAGCCGGCGATCGACTCGGTGATCTGAACCTCGTGGTTTCGGGAGAGCTGGAACCCCTTGCGCGCGATCTCGCGGAGTTCGTCCATGTCGTCGACGACGCCCGACCCGGAGCCGCCAAGCGTGTAGGCGGTGCGGGCGATGACCGGCAGGCCGCCGACCGCTTCGACGGCGTCCTCAAGCTCGTCCATCTTCGAGATGGTTTCGGAGCGACAGACCGGTTCGCCGACCTTCCGCATCCGTTGACGGAAGAGGTCCCGGTCTTCGGTGGCGTAGATGGTGTCCAGCGGCGTCCCCATTATGTCGACGCCGTACTCCTCTAAAACACCCTCCTCTGCGAGTTCGGCGGTGACGTTCAGGCCGGTCTGACCGCCGAGGCCGGCGATGACGCCGTCGGGTTCCTCCTTGCGGACGACCTCCGCGATGGCCTCAGTCGTGATCGGCTCGACGTAGACCTTGTCGGCCATCTCCGGGTCCGTCATTATCGTTGCCGGGTTCGAGTTGACGAGGACGACCCGCGCACCCTCCTCCTTCAGCGCCCGGCACGCCTGTGCGCCCGAGTAGTCGAACTCCGCCGCCTGTCCGATCTGGATCGGCCCGCTGCCGATAAGCAAAATAGTGCGGTCCTCGTCTGGCATTACCCGATCGAAGCCCGTACATCGTAATAAGCCCGGCGAAAGAGTGCGGAATTCGAATCTGAATTACGAATTTCGAATCCCTCGCCCACATGGCGCAACGCCACACAAACGCTGGTGTCGACGCCTCGAGCGGGCCTATCCGTCCCGTGGCGACCAGCGGCCTAGCGCCGTCGATCGCGATTGTCCGCTCCACGGCTCACGGCTTCTCGCGTCCCCTCACGACTCTCGCTTCCACCGTCACTCAAGCAGTTCAATCGTGTCGTCGCCGTTGGGGACCGCACAGATGAACGCCCCAGGGTCGTCGCCGTCGTTTCGGTACCAGTGGACTGTCCCGGCGGGTATAAACAGTGAATCGCCGGCGACGACGGTGTGTTCCTCGCCGTCGATTCCGACGATGTACTGGCCCTCAAGCACGTACTGTTCATGTTCGACCTCGTTGGTGTGTTTCGGAACCGATCCCCCCGGTTCCAATTCGAAACGGCGGATCGCGAGGTTCGGCGCTCCGTCGTCCGGGCCGACGAGGACGCTCTTCGAGAGCCCCTCACCGGCGTCGACAGCGTGTTGTTCGATCGACGCCGCGCGCTTGATCATCGGCTCCGCGCTCGCTTCCGGATCGGCTGGCTCTGACATACCGTTGGGTATGGGCCGCGCCGACTTGGAGGTATCCATCCCGCTTATATATGATTCGCCGGTCACTCCGAGAGAACGACCCGCTCGCGGAGCCACGCCTCCGCCGCCGCCAGCGATTCGCCGTCGCTATCGCTGATCTTGAGGCGGTTGTGTCCCGCCTCCCGGTCGGGGTAACAGCCGACCCGGACCCCAAAACACTCGCGGACCTCGTTGAGGCGGTCGATGAGGCTGGCCTCCGGCTCCTCGGTGTAGAGGTATCGTGAATCGACGTCACCGTCGAACTCGTCGGCGACCTCCTCGAACATTCCCTTCATTTCCGAGGGGATCCCCGGCAGCACGTAGACGTTCTCGAGAACGCACCCCGGCGACAGCCCGACCTGGTTGATCAGCGGCCGTGCCCCGGCCGGAATCGACGCCTCTTCGGAAATATCGACGTTCAGATCGGGGTATTCGTCGGTGATCGCCTCGAGGTGGCGCTCGATGTCCGCCCGGGCGAGATCGTTCTCAACGAGGTCGCACCCGAACGCCGCCGCCACGCCGTCCATCGTCACGTCGTCGGGGGTTCCCCCGAGGCCGCCGGTCACGACGACAGCGTCGAAGCGCTCGCTGTAGCGTCGGGTCGCCTCCGCGATCACATCCGTCTCGTCGGGGACGGTTAGCACGCGCTTCGTAGTTACGCCGCGGTCGGCGAGCTCCGCGGCGAGCCACGTCGCGTTCGTGTTGGCCGTATCGCCATCGAGGAGTTCGTCGCCGACCGTCAACAGGGCCGCGTTCATATCCGTGATTCGGCCGCGGGATTCAAAAGGCCGCCGCCGAGGGGGTGGCCGCCCGGAGGCACGCCGGGACAACGTTCCCGAACTCGGCGTTGCGGTGACACGACGGACACAGACAGACGAGGTTGTCGGGGTAGTGAGCGTCGGGCTCGGCTGTCACGGGTGTCTCGACGAACGCCCGGACCGGCACGATGTGATCCTCCTTTTTATACCGCGAGCGGAACTCCTCACCGCAGTGATCACACGTCCGATTCGGTAGCCGTCTGCCGTGCACACTGCTGTGGTGAACGCCGAGTGCCCGACGCGTGAGAACTCGTTCGAAACGCGGTGGGCACTGGTACATACTGCCGGTTGCCCCGCGTTCGTTCGAAACCGTTCGGGCGAAACTCGACGCGTCGACCCATTATATAAAATATATTACAGGTCCGGGTGCGGGAATTGAACCCACGTCCCAGCCACCACAAGGCTGGAGGATACCACTACCCCAACCCGGACACGCAATTAATAATAAACCAACTCGCGGTTATATACATTACGGCTTTTCGGGAGCTGTGAGACGGACTCTCACCCGCCGTCCGTGGGTTTTTTACCCCCGACCGACTACGCGCATTTGTGGCGATCACGGACAAGATATACGTCAAAAACCACCGCCAGCTCGCCTCACAGCTCGACACGAGCTTTCCGAAGAGCGCCTTCTCCGGCGCGACGCTTGACATCCTCTTTACCGGCGATGGCATCGCAAAGCTCGACGAGGCCTCCCGAGATCGGGTGCTCGAGTTCGCGGAGGACTTCCTCGACTGTGACTGCCAGGGCCACCCCCACTGTGGTTGCCCCGAGCGGAAGTTCGTCTCGTATCTTCTGGAGCTTCGCGCACAGGGGCTCGGCCCCGACGCTATCGTCGACGTGATGGGCGACGACTACATGTTGTACGCCTACCCGGGCGACGTGCTATCATTTCTGGACAGCGCCGTCCGGACGTTGGAGGCGGCCGAACGGCTCGCGGACGTCGACGGTCGTCCGGAGGCCGAAAACCGGATCGGGCAACGAAAGCGACACCTCTCGCAGTAATGTCCTGAAAAGCCGCTAACAACCGGCTTGGTGACCCCATCATAGGAAAGCGGTGGCTCCGGGTTCAGTCTCTCACGACCTCTTATGACGACTGCAATGGGCACAAAACAGCCGGGCGGGTCAGCCGAGTCGGAACGGCTCTTCCTCGTTCTCGTTGCCGTCGAGATCCTCAAGTTGGATGACCTCGTCGGCTTCCTGCTCTTCGACCTGCTGGCTGAGTTTCGTGACGTACTGTTTGTACTCGTCGAGCTGTTCGCGGAGATGTTCGGCCTCCAGTTCGAGGCGTTCGTGTTCGCGAACGAAGCTCTTTGGCACCTCGACTTTCGGCGGGAAGCTCTCCGCCGCGGAGGCGGTTTCGGAGGCGCTGCCACTTTTGAGTTCGTGCTCCGGGACGACCCGGACCTGGCCGTCGTGAGCAACGAGGGTGTCCACGTAGTCGCGGAACACGGCCGACAGGGAGATGTCGCGCTCCTCGGCGATCTCCCGGAGGGTTTCGAACGCCTCCTGGTTCACCCGAAAGGAGATCGTCTTGTTCTTGTTGCCCATTGTTGTCGTGATTCGTGCGTCCAGAAATATAAGCGTTCGTCAGACACCTGTCTGACGTTCGTCATTCGGCCGCCCTCTGTGTCTCGTCCGGAATCTGTCGTATATAAATGCGTACAGATCACGACGCGGTTGGCCCCGTGATGATTTCGCGATCGCCACCGCAGTCGCCACAGCCGCCGCCCCCGCGAGCCACACGCCTTCTCGACCGACTCCCGGCGGCCCCGTCGACCCACTCCGTTCGCCTCGGGGCCTGCCGGTCGTCCCCTGAACGTGGACTCGATGCTGGCCCTTGGGCGGGGCGGCTCGCACCGCCGCGCGGTATATAAACTCCGGCGAAGGTTATAGACGACTGAAATTATTAATACACGGCAAAGGACGAGATAAAAACCGAAATTCGTTCGTCCGGATCGGATTGGGAGTTCAGATCGGCCGTGGGCCAGGACGAGTCCGACGCGTTGGTATATAACTCAGCGGGCAGGTTATATAAACCATCGAACGTCCTATATAAACGAGCAACACCCCTGGCCGGGACAACGAAAAGGCCTATGCGGGAAACCGACAACGGGTCGAGTATGAGCGTCGATCTCGCCTTCGCGGAGAACGAACTGTTGCCGGCGATCGCTCAAGACGCCGACTCCGGCGAGGTGTTGATGTTGGCCTACGTCACGCCCGAGGCCGTTGAACGCACCCGCGAGACCGGGGAAGCCCACTACTACTCCCGGAGCCGCGAGACGCTGTGGCACAAGGGCGGCTCCAGCGGTCACGTCCAGCCCGTTGAGGAGATCCGCGTCGACTGCGACGGCGACGCGCTCCTCTATATTGTCGAGCAAGAGGGCGGGGCCTGTCACACGGGCTACGAGAGCTGTTTTCACCGGACGATCGACGGCGAGGTCGTCGGCGAGCAGGTCTTCGACCCGGAGACGGTGTACGAGTGACCGATGGCCGACGAGACCGACTCGACGGCCGCAGACGACCTCGTCGCCGCAAAGGAGCGCGTCGAGTCGCTCAGGTCCCGACTCGCCGAAACGGGGCTGGATCGCTCGACACTGGAGACGGTCGCCGACGCCTATCGGGACGTCGAAACAGTCCTCGACCGCTGGCAGGAGCGCGCCACCGACTGGGACGACTTCGAGGGGTACGTCAAGTTCAGGGACGACCTAGCGGGGACCCTCGAATCGATTCCCGACGATGTCCCCGAGCGCGAGGCGTTCGTCGAGGCCGACGAGCACGTGACGACGGCCGGCGTTTCAAAGTCCCTCCGAGCGAGCGACTTTGACGCCGCCCGCGAGGCGCTGGCCCCGGCGCGGGAGTACGCGGAACTCCGTGCGGACCTCGAGTCGGCACTTGCGGGCCGCCGCGAGGCCGAGCAGCGCGCCGAACGGCGGGAGATGGAACTCCACGAGCGGATCGAAACGCTCGATCGCCTCCTCGAACTCGGCGAGGCGGACCTCGACGCGCCGACCGAGCGGCTTGAAGAACCGATACGGGCGTACGACGACGCGATCGCGGACGTCTTCAACGCGTTCCGCCGTGAAGCTCCCGCGGCGTCGTTTCTCGGGTTCGTCGATCGGGCCGCACGCACCCCCTTCGTCGATTACGAGTCGCCGCCCGAGGACCTCCTCGAATACGTCCGCGAGCGAGAGGCGGGTGAGTATGCCGTTGTGGATTTGCTTGAGTACGCCGACTACTCGACCTCTAAGCTCTCACACTATGTCGACGATGCGGCCCTGCTGAAACGCCGGGTCGCGACGAACCGGACGTACCTCGAGCGGCTCTCTGCAGATCCGCTGTCG
>NZ_JBKEGK010000052.1:0-13406 GCF_046710025.1 Natronomonas sp.
CTGGACCCTCCCGGTCGACACCACGCCGGCCGGGGGGCGTGCGACCCCTTCGGAAACTGATTCGACCCTTGATTCCCCAACGATCGACGTTCCGGTGGTCGGCCTCGGGGCCACCGGCGAGGGCGGGGCCGCGTTCGTCGATGTTGCCTGCGGAACGGACGGGGCGGCCGCGGCCGACGCGATCACCGCCGACGGGTTCGGACTTCGAGCGCTCGACGGCGTCGGGGCGGCGACCGAGGAACGCCTCGCCGATGTCGGCTGTCGGACTAGAGCCGATGTCGGGGACGTTGCGGTCGCCGAGTTGTCGGCGATCGAGGGGCTTGGTCGGCGGACGGCCGAACGCCTGCACGCTCACGCCGAGGTGATCGAGACCGGCGAACCGCTCAAACTGACGAACGAGCAGCCGGTCCCAACGCAGTCGGGTCGCCCACCGCTGTGTCTCGATATCGAGACCGACGGCCTCTCGCCGACGATTATCTGGCAGTTCGGGGTCTACGACCCGGCCAGGGATTCCTACCGGGCGTTCGTCGAGCGCACCGATCCGACCGACCCTGCCGCCGTCCTCGGGCAGTTTCTCGAGTGGCTGCTCGGGCGCCACGCCGACAGAGCGATCCTGACGTGGAACGGGAACGGCTTCGACTATCCCCAAATCGAGCGGTTTCTCCGCCGGCATCACCCCCACTACATTGAGGCTTGGAACGATCTCCGGCGGTACGATCTGTATACATGGGCCGTCCGGGACGGTAACGCGTTGTTGCCTGGACGGACGAATCGTCTTGACGATGTCGCCGACGCGCTGGGCTATGAGCCACGCGAGCGGGGGCTCTCGGGTGCCCAAACCGCGGCCGCCTACCGGCGCTTCATGCGACGCCCCGACGACCTGGCGGCCGCCCCCGACTGGGAGCGACACGAGCGGTACTGCCGGGACGACTGCGAGGCGCTTTGGCACGTGTACGAGGCGATCGAAGCTGCCGACCGCCGGGACGCGACCGACAGCGGGTCGGGCGGCGCGAGCGGCCGACAGAGCGGATTGACAGATTTTTGATATGCACGACAACGATACACGACCGACCGACGGCGACCGACTGCTCGAGACGTTTCCGCGCGCCGGACTTGGGCCAGACTCGGCGTCCGCGTCCGTCCTCACCGTTCCCGCCCGCGAGGCCGACACCGTCCCGGCCGGAGAGGTTCTTGATCCGATTCTCGCCGATCGGTACCCCTTCGAGTTGTACAGCCACCAGGCAGCCGCCCTGCGGGCGCTCGGGGGCAACGAACACGTTTGCGTTTCGACCTCGACCGCCAGCGGCAAGACCCACGTCTACGGGCTTGAGATCGCCAGGCGGCTGTTCGCGGCCGGCGTGCTCGCCCCGGACGGAACTCGGGCCGCAGACCGAAACGAGAGGGCGACAGCGCTGTGTCTCTACCCGACCAAGGCGCTGACGAACGACCAACGCGACGCGCTCGACTCCCTGTACGACGACTTGGGGCTCGACATCCGAGTCCGGGTGTACGACGGCGACACGCCGACTGCCGAGCGGCGATCGACCCGCGAGGAGGCCGACGTCATTCTCACGAACGTCCAAGCGCTGAACGTCTACCTCGAACACCACGATCGCTGGAGCCGGTTTTACAGCGCCCTCGAACTGGTCGCGATCGACGAGTCGCACACATACACCGGGGTTCAGGGAATGCACGCGGCGTGGATCATCCGCCGGCTCGAACGTGTCCTCAAGTACTGGGGCGGCGATCCGACGTACGCTCTCGCGTCGGCGACGGTCGGGAACCCGAAGGCCCACTCGGAGACGTTGCTCGGCGCGCCCGTAACGGTCGTCGACGACGACGGCTCGCCGCAGGGGGCACGGGACGTCGTCCTCTGGAACCCGCCGCCGCGGGACCGCTCAGACGGACCGGCGGCGAATGACGGGATGCCGACGGGCGACGGATTGCCGACGACCGACAACGGCTCTTCGACAAATGACGGGGCGCGGGCGGACGACGACGGCGTCGCCGACCGCGTGCCTGCAAGCGTCGACGCGCCGAAGGTGTTCGGCCACCTCACCGCCAGCGACATCGAGACGCTCCTGTTCTGCCCGAGCCGCAAACTCACCGAGTTGAGCGTCGAGCGGGCGAAAGAGCACGTTCGAGGAGGCCCACGGACCTACGGCGAGCGCGCGACGACGGGGATCGCACCCTATCACGCCGGCCTCGGCAGGCGCACCCGTCACGCGCGCGAGACGGAGTTCCAAACCGACGCGTTGCGTGGCCTCGCGACGACCTCGGCGCTCGAACTCGGCATCGACATCGGCTCCTTGGAGGCGACGGTGCTGATGGGCTATCCCGGCCAGCGGCAGTCGTTTAGACAGCGGATCGGACGGGCGGGACGGGGGACCGACCACAGCCTCGCGGTGCTGGTCGCCGACCACCGGACGCTGGACCAGTACGTCGTTTCGAACCCCGCGTACCTGCTCGAATCCGATGTTGAGGACGCCGTCGTCGACATTTCGAACGACGCCGTCTTCGCTAGCCACCTGCTGTGTGCGGCCGACGAGATCGCGCTCGGGACCGACGACCTCGGCTCGTTCGCCGACGCCGACCGGCTCCGGGCCGGGATCGAGATGTGGCGCCGGACCGGCAAACTCGAGGGGCACCCCGAAGCCGCCGTCCACTACACCGGGCCGCCGCGGCCCCAGACGGACGTGAACGTTTACGGGACGGACGGGGACGACTATCGGTTGGTGCTCGCCGAGAGCGTCGACCGCGATCGGTGGAGCCTCCCCGAGGGGTTGGACCTCGAACCGGTCGACCGGAACCGCGCCGCCCGCGACTACCACGAGGGGGCGGTCCGGCTCCACGGCGGCCAGCAGTTCGAGGTCGTTTCCGTCGAGGATTCGCGCCCGACCCCGGTGATCGAACTCGCACCTGTCGATGTCGACTATTACACCCGGACCCGAACCGACGTGAACGTCATCGAAGCCGACTCCGAGGAGTCGCGCACCGTCAACGGCTTTGAACTCCACTTCGGCCACGGGACGGTGCTCGTCCACCACGACGCGTACGATCGGGTGTCCGTCGGAAACAGCGAGACCCTTGAGGCCGGACTCCCGACCGGAACGGAACCGATCGAGATGGAGACACAGCTCTGTTGGATCGAGGTTCCGAAATCAATCGAGCAAACGCTGGTCGAGACGTACCGCGCCTACGGCGTCGAGACAGGCGTTGCCCCCGATGCGGCCGACCCGCCACATCTTGGCTACGTCGCTGGGCTGCACGCAGCCGAACACGCCACGATACAGACCGCACCGCTAGAGTTGCGCGTCGACAAGGGTGACCTTGGCGGGCTGGCGACACTCGTGTTGGATTCGCACTACGCCGCCGAGGACACCTCGGGCCGGGATACAGACACGACGCCCGAGGACGGCTCACCCCCCGAATCGCTCCGGGCGGCCGAGCACGCTGTCGACGCGCGACAACGACAACTCGACGGCCCGCCCGCCTCGGGGTGGTTTATATACGACGGGGTCGAGGGCGGCCTCGGCTTCGCCCGCGCGATCTATGAGTCCTTCGAGGCACTCGCGGCCCGTGCCCGCGATCAGCTCCGCGAGTGTGGCTGTGGTCGCCCGAACGGCTGCCCGGCGTGCACGTTCGACGAGAACTGCGGCAACGACAACCGGCCCCTGCTTCGAGCATCCGCGGTCGACGTGCTCGACCTCCTATTGGGCGAGGCGTCGATCGAGTCATTCGACGCGTACGACCCCGGGCGTGAGGCCGGGGGAGAAACGCGTCGCCCGGCGCTGTTTTACTCCTGAGCCGATCGGTTTCGACGCTCGGCTTATAACCGTCGCCGGGCGTCACGAACCCTTTTGACACGGGGCGACGAACCGTCAGACATGAGTCTCGACGACGCGGCCGAGGAACTCGCCTCCACCCTCGGCGTTGACAAAACGGAGGTTAAGGCGGATCTCGAGAAGCTCGTTTCGTACTCGGTACCGGTAGACGAGGCCAAACAGAGCCTGCGCCGCAAGTACGGCGATTCGGCCGCAGGCGGCGGAAGCGGGGCGCCCTCCGAGACGGATATCGCCGACATCGCGCCGGAGTCAGGCAACGTGACTGTCTCGGCGCGGGTGTTGACCGTCGGCAAGCGATCGATCCGATACGAGGGCGACGAACAGATCATCTTCGAGGGCGAGCTTGCCGACGAGTCGGGGCGGATCTCCTACACCGCCTGGAACGACTTTTCGCTGTCGCCCGGCGACACGATCACCGCGGGCAACGCCGGCGTTCGCGAGTGGGACGGCGAGCCGGAACTGAACCTCGGCGGGTCGACGACAGTGACTCTTGAGGAAGACCCGATCGATGTCCCTCACGAGGTCGGCGGCGAGCGCGACCTCATCGACCTCGAACCGGGCGATCGCGGCCGGACGATCGAGGTCCGGGTCCTCGACGTCGAGCGCCGAACGATCGACGGCCGGGACGGTGAGACAGAGATCCTGAGCGGGGAAGTGGGCGACGAGACGACGCGGCTCCCGTTCACCGACTGGGACCCCCACGACGCGATCACCGATGGCGCGTCGGTGCGCCTCGAGGACATCTACGTCGACGAGTTCCGCGGCGTCCCCTCGGTGAACATCACGGAGTTTTCGACGGTCGACCCCGTCGCCGCGGTCGACGTCAGCGATTCGGCGACCGAGCTGTCCGTCCGCGAGGCGGTCGAGTCGGGCGGCGTCTACGACGCTCTCCTGACGGGGAACGTCATCGAGGTTCGGGACGGCTCGGGCCTCATTCAGCGCTGTCCCGAGTGCGGCCGCGTCGTCCAGAACGACCAGTGTCGCACCCACGGCCAGGTCGACCCCGAGGACGACCTGCGAGTCAAAGCCATCCTCGACGACGGCACCGACGCCGTTACGGCCATACTCGACCGTGAGTTGACCACCGATGTCTACGGCGGCACCCTCGAGGACGCCCTTGAGCACGCCCGCGACGAGATGAATCGTGACGTGGTTGCCGAACGGATCGCAAAGCGAGTTGAGGGCCGGGAGTACCGCGTCCGCGGCTCGCTGTCGGTCGACGAGTACGGCGCAAACCTCAATGCCTCCGAGTTCGACGAGAGCGACAAAGACCCCGAGGCGCGTGCGGCGGCGTTCCTCGCGGAGGTGGACGCATGAGCGACTCCGGCTCCGGTCCCGGCCGCCGGGAGGTTGCCTACCGGCTCTTCGCCGCCGAGTTCGACGACTCGGAGCTCTCCTACAGCGAGAGCGACGAGGAACGCGCCCCGAACTACGTCGTGACACCGACCGGCGCGCGGGTCAACCGCCTGTTCGCCGTCGGCGTCCTCACCGAGGTCGGCGACGTGAATCCCGAGATGGTTCGGGGACGGCTCGTCGACCCGACGGGAGCGTTCGTCACCTATGCCGGGCAGTACCAACCCGAGGCCTTGGCGGTCCTCGAGCGCGCCGACCCGCCCGCTTTCTTCTCGCTCTCTGGGAAGGCCCGAACGTACGAACCTGACGACGGAGACCGGATCTACAGTTCGGTCCGCCCCGAAACGGTGAGCGAGGTCGATGCCGAAACGCGGGACCGGTGGGTCGTGACCGCTACCGAGCGAACGCTCGAGCGGATCGGCGTGATGGCCTCGGCGATCGAGTCCGGCCTCGTCGGCGACCAACTCCGGGCGGCGCTCGCCGAGGCGGGCGTCGACGAACGGTTGGCCGACGGCGTCGCGCTCGCGGTCGACTACTACGGGACGTCGCCGGCGTACCTCGCGGATCTCAGGCGGGTCGCGCTCGAAGCTGTCGAGGTCGTCGCGGGCGAGCACGAGGAGGTCTCCGCACTCGAACTCGCTCCGGAGGAGGGGGCTGGCGACGCGAGCGACTTGGCGACGATCGATCTCGCCGGCGCGCCGACGCCCGAGAGCGCCGCGGCCGCCGCCGGAGTGGGGGGCGCTGACGGAGCCGAGGACGCCGAAACAGATGCGGTTGGGGAGCCGGACGCGGAACCGATATCCGGGTCAGATACGGAGCCGATGTCGGACGCGGACACGGGATCGGAGCCGGGGGTGCGGACGGAGACGGACGCCGGCTCGGAATCGACCGCGGAGACAGCCACCGACGCGGAGCCAGCGGCTGAGGCGGAACCGGAGGCGGAGTTGGAGTCTGAGGCGGAGGCTAAGCCGGACACACCAACGGGATCGGAGTCGGCACCCGACCCTGGGACAGGCCCAGAGCCGACGACGCCGTCCGAGACCGAGTCGGGGTCGACCACCGAAACGGCACCGCAACCCGACGCCGATGCAGGTATCGGGGCAGGGACGGACGCCGTCGACGACGACCCGCTCGACGATCCGACGGCCGATTCAGGTTCTGCCGCCGCCGACGAGTTTGAGCAGTCCGAAAACGTCGACCCCGGCGAATTCGAACTCGACGAGTCGGAACGCCAAGCGGTCGAGGAGGAGTACGGGACGGAGTTCTCGACCGCCGATGAGGTCGAACCGGCTGACATCGAGCCCGAGAGAGCGGAGCCAGCGGCGAAACCCGATGCAGAGCCCGACGCTGGTGCCGAGATCGGGGCCGGCGGCACCGGCGCTACCGAAGGGGCGGACGACGCGAGCACCGATCAGGGGACGGACGATGCTGGGGCCAAGACGGAGACGGATGACGCTGACGCCGAAGCGGCCGACAACGCTGGCGCAGTCGACCTCGGCGAGGCCGTCGTGACGATGATGGGCGAACTCGACGATGGCGATGGTGCCGACCGAGATGATCTGGTCTCGACGGTTGTCGACGTACACGGAGTTGACCCCGCCGCTGTCGAGGACGCGATCCAAGACGCGTTGATGAGCGGGCAGTGTTACGAGCCCGCTGACGGCACGCTGAAGCGGATCTAAATGCTCGATCCGGTTCCCGATGACCCCGCCGCGGTCGCCGACTGCGGGGACGAGCGAGCCCTCGTAGTCGCGGACTACCACGCCGGCATCGAAGTCGGGCTCCGCCGCGACGGCGTCGAACTCGACAGCCGCGCCGAGCGCCGCCGCGAGCGGCTGTCGGCGCTTTTGACCCGCCACCCGGTCGATCGGGTGGTGTTCCTCGGAGATATCGGCGACAGCATCGGCACGCCCGGACGCGAGGAGCGCACGGAACTGCGAAACGTATTAACTGCATTAGCCACCGAGTACCCTGTGACCATCGTGAAGGGTAACCACGACGGTGGGATCGATGCCGTCGTTGACGGGATCGACGGTGTCGAGATTACCGGCGGCGACGGTGCTCGGATCGGCGACGTCGGGTTCTGTCACGGCCACACCTGGCCCGCACCCCCGGTCGTCGCTGCACCGCTGGTCTGTACCGCCCACGAACACCCCCTCGTTCGGCTGACCGACGCCGTGGGCGGCTCCCGAACCGAGCGCGTCTGGCTCCGAGGGCAACTCGACCCGGGGGGCTTTCCCGACTACGATGCTGTCGGGGATCGGCTCGTCGTCTGCCCGGCATTCAACGATCGCTCTGGGGGGACGGTGGTCAACGAAAACGATGGGTTCCTCTCGCCATTTCTCCCATCGGGGCTTGAGAGCGGGGAGGCGTATCTGCTCGACGGCACACGACTCGGCCCCTACGAGCGGGCGTGACGGGATGGGATAGTGGCTAAATATTCACGTCTTCGACCCGCTGGGTCACCATGATCTGGCCGTGGGTTGTCAGAGACATGCCCGAAGGCCCCTCCTCGATCAACTCCTTCTTGCGAAGCGAGTTCACGACGTTGGTCGCCCGGGCGGCGTCACCGTCGAGGACGCTCGTGAAGTCGATGTCGCCGCCGGTGGCGTAGACCGCGACGAGGAGCTGTGTTTCGGGCTCGCTGAGGTCGATGTCGGAGACCGCAGAGAGCAGTTTGCCGTACTCGATCCGGAGGAATCGGCCGAGGAGGTTCAGGCGGCGCGTCGAACTCGGTGCGACGAGCGACATCGTCACCTGACCGTCGTCTGTGTGTCTGACGAGTAGTGTCGGGCGCTCGGTTCCGTCAGGGGCGCGCTCGGTGCGCTCGAAGCCCACGACGTTCGTGATGTCGATCCCAACGCTCCCGGCCTGGGTCTTGAACGCCACCCGCTCGGGCGTAATCGAGAGTTTCGCCATCCGAACTGGGCTGTCGGTCACACGGCCGCCGACCCGGGCTGGATGCTTGAGCCGCGCTTTTGTCCCGTTGAGGAGGCACTTAAATAGGACCGTCTGGAACTTCGAAATCGTCTCGTCGCCCCCCTCGATGAGGACGGTCTCGACGCTGTCGTCCACCCGGTATCCTACTGTGATGGTCGAATCGAAGAGGTCACGAAGGTTCGGCGGAACGTTGCCAACAACGACATCGACGACCGACGGGAGCGGGATCGTGATCCGGTCCTCGGCCGCGATAACGAGCCGCTTTCGGCTCATCACGACGCGAGCGGTTTCGGGTTCGTCGGTGATGCCGGTCTTGGGGTTCCGGGCGAACCGGCCGACGAAATCCGCGACGGCGCTTTCCTCCCCGCTCATACGTCTACCTCGAGGAGCATGCTAATCAGCGATTCGGTCGCGACAGCGGTCAGACAGCCGACCCAGATCAACGCGACGAAGTGCAACAACGCGTTTCCGTAGTGGCCGCCGTCGGCGGTTCGGATCGTTAACGAGGAGACGACCGAATTGAACAACAACACGAGAAGCAACAGGTACCGAAGCAGCGGAACATTGTACATGTCGGTGTGGATAAGCTGGCCGAAGTCGACGGCGGTGCTACCAACGTCGATGTCGAACCCGGCCATGATAATCGCGATTTCGAGGCCGGTAAAGAAGGCGAACGTCGAGGCGGCGCTAATCCCGTACAGTAACCCGACCAGCGTCATCGTGACCTGTCGGCGGCGCTCGCGGAGTTGGGCGAGTTCGTTCATGTTTTGGCTTATCAACTCCCCGAGCAGTTTCGGATCGCCCCCCATTTCGCGACCTATGAGGTACATCTCGCTGAACTTCTGGATCACGTAGGAACTTGTGTCCTCCGCGAAGTACCGCCAAGCGTTCTCGGTGTCGAGTCGCATGTTCAGCCGGCAATAGAGGTCATCGAGGTTCTCGCTCAGTGCCCCGAAATCCTTCTTCCGGAGGGTTCGCAACACCATCGACGTGGTCGATTGCTTCGCGCTCTCGCTGGCCCCAAGCGCCCGGATGAAACTCGGGAACTCCTCGTCGCGTTCGATGATCGCCCGCTCCTGTCGGCGGAAAACGATCGCCGGAAACAGGAACGGTAGCGTCGGGATCGCCAGATACAGTGGTTGCGGGATCGACGCCATTGGAACGATGGTCGGAAACGGTGAGACGCCGAACGTGCTCGCGAGCATCGAAAGGGTAATGAGCGAAAACAGCGCCACCGCGACCGCGGAGCTTCCAACGAGAAACTGCTTCGAGCGCGTCCGGTAGCCCTCTTCGATGTACCACAGTGGGTCATAGGGAACGATCGCGCGGATGACGAGAAAGAAGCCGATCTGGACGAACACGAACATGGAAATGACTGCCGCGACGGTCCACGTCGGGTTTGTCCCCGTCAAAATCGGGAGGACAACCGCAAAGACCAGCGCAAACGTCATCGACAGCACCATCGACAGGTACAGATCCTTCATGACATCGAGATTCTCCAGGGACTGCTCGTAGATCGTGCTGTAGTTCTCGATCATGACGCTTTGCTCCTCGAAGAGGAAATCCGACATCTCTTGACCCGCGCCGAGGGTGTAGGCGAGCCGGTCGTAGAGGTCGGTGAGCGAGTCACTTGGGACCTGTTTGGCGCGGCGGCGCAGGGCGTCGTCGAGACTCTGGTTCCACGTGTCGACCAACTGGACGATCCGGCGGTTCTCGACGGTGAGTTCGCCGTACTCCTCCTCGTTACCGAGTTTCCGAAACACCTCCATCCGGTCGATGTTTGTCGTAGAGAGGACCGTCATATGCGTGACCATCAGGTGAAACCGGTCCTCCATCTCGATGCGGCGGCGGTCGACCGCGACTTTCGGGTAAGCGACGCCGGTCACGAGAAACACCGCGCCGAGCACCGGCAACAACAGCCGAACAAAGAACAGCGTCGGCCAAGCGACGGCGACGACGACCGTACCGAAAAAAAGCACTGTCGCCGGGAGAAGAACCGCCAGCACGTATCGCCGCGAGTCCATCTCCATCCGATCGTAGGCGTCGAGAATGGAGCCGGCGAGTTGGGTCGCCTGTGCGGCTCGTCCGGCGGCACCCATGTGTCAATCACTCCGTGCGATCGTGAACGGAAGCCCTTCGATACCGTCGCGCTGGAAGTCGGAGATCGCATCGTTGACCTCGTGGTAACCGAGGATATCCTCCTGAATCATCCGCTCGATGATGTCCGCGCGGTACTGGAGGTCGTCGTAGATATCTCGGGTGTCGGCGTACCCGAGCAACTCGGCGATCTGGTCTTCGAGGACGTAGGAGTTGTTCATGCCTTGGAAGACGATCTCGTCCTCGACAGGGTCCCAGTAGAACGCCTGCCGGGTGACGACGCCGTCCATCTCCTTTGAGTACCCTTCGATCTCTTGAACGCTCGTCACCCGCCGCAACACGTCGTCGCCTTGTTTGACGCGGTTCTGGAACAGCGCGACATCGGCATTGTCCATGAACGTCTCGGGAACGTTGATCGGTTCGCCGGTGAACCGTTGGATCATCGAGACGATATCGGAGGCGTGAAACGTCAACATCACCGGGTGACCAGTCTGGGCCGCCTGGAATGCCATTCGCCCCTCTTCGCCACGGACCTCGCCGACGATGATGTACTCGGGCCGCGATCGGAGCGCCGCTTCGACGAGATTGAACATATCGACGTCTTGTGAGTCCTCGCCGCCGCCCTCCCGCGTGAGCAGTTGCTGCCAGGTGTCGTGGGGCGGCATCACCTCGGCGGTGTCCTCCGCCGAGTAAATCTTCGAGTCACGGGGGATGAACGACATGATGCTGTTCAACGTTGTTGTCTTCCCCGAGGCCGTCTCGCCGACGACGAAGACGGTCTGTTCGTTCTCGAGACAGAGCCACAGGTACGCCGAGAGCTCCGGCGACAGCGTTCCCCACTTTGTGATCTGGTTGATCGAGAGCGGAACATCGTCACCCTGCCTGATTGTGAGGCTCGGCCCTTTCAGGCTCACGTCGTCGCTGTAGATGACGTTTAGCCGGGAGCCGTCGGGGAGCGTCGAGTCGACGATCGGGTCGGAGTCGCTCAGCGGGTCGCCGATCCGTTCGCCCATGTTTCGGAGCCAGTTATCAAACTCCGCATCCGTCCCGAAATCGACCGTCGTTTTCAACATCCCGTAGACGCTGTGGTCGACGTAACACTCGCTGGGGCCGATGACGTGGATATCCTCGTTGGCCGGATCACGCATCACCGGTTCGAGCGGGCCGAGCCCAACAATGTCGCGGTTCAGACGGTAGCGGATGTTCTCGAAGGTTCCTTGCGAGACCTCCTCCGTGTTCGGGTCGATTCGGAACCGGATGCGTTCGAGGAGGTCGTCGGGTTCATCACCCTCGATCTGTGTCGCCTCCGAGAGGAGTTCCTCGATCCGATCGCCGTACTCGGCTTCGCTCTGTGGAGCATCCTTCGTGACGCTGCGTCTGAGCAGTTCGTCCTTGATTTCCTCGAACACCTCTTTCTCGTCGCCCGACAGTGTCGGCTCGATCGCGTAGTACTTCATGTCGCGCCCGACATCGCCGTAGACGTGACAGTAGATCGGTCCACCGACGGGGTAGAGGACATTCGGTCGGTTCGTCTCGTACTCGCTGTCTGCCTCCTCGATGAACAGAGGGAACTCCCCGGTTATCTGTTTGAACTTCTTGAGGTGCTCGCGGAGGTGCGGTCTGCTCGCCGCGGCCTGTCTGAGTTCGTCGGACGGTTTTGCGGTTCCCAGTTCCGTCATTGTTAGGCGACGCTTCGGCTCTCGATGACGATTCCGGTTCCCGATCGGACGGAGTAGCCGATCGTATCACCGACCTGTTCGCCCATGCCCGCGAACCGTTTCACCGAAACCTGTCGGCGCACGTCGTTGCCGACCTCGATCATCTCGAGTTCAATGAACACGTCGGCGATGGCCCGGAACGGCCCGATCGCGTCGCCGTCAACCGTCGAGGGGTCGACCGTCAACACGATGATCTTGCCCTCGGAGATCATATCGCGGAAGAAGGAGATGATCTCGAGAGCGGCCTGCCGTTCCTCGTTTTTTCGGATCAGCGCCTCGAACGTCGGGTCGTTCCGGAGGATGGCGTCGAATGTGTCGACGATGACGACATCGGCCGTCCACATCGTCTCGGCATCCATCAGGCGCGTGAGCAGATCCATTCGGTTTTCATCGTCGCTATTGCCCGAGAGAACGCCGCCCGTATCGAGGTCGGCGTGCAGGAACAACATCCGCTCGTCGAGTAAGTGATCGACGACATCGTAGGACAGCGAGTTCATCTGATCGAGGAAGCCGCCGATGGTGAGTTCTGTCGAGAGGAAACTAACGGTCGTCTCCTCCTCGCAGAACCCGTAGGCCATCCGCTGGGAGATGGCACTCTTGCCGGCACCGTAGTCGCCCTCCATGAGCACAATGCTCCCCCGTGGAATTCCGCCGCCGAGTTCCTTGTTGAGTCGGTCATGATCATCGAGTCCGAGCGAGCGTATATTTCGTGTATCTTGCATAGTGGCGTTACTCCGTCCGCTCGTCTCCCCAGTCGAACCCCTCGTTTGGCCGGTCCGACCCCGAGGTCCGCTCGGGCGGACGCGATCGGGAGCGCCCCCCCTCGAGGGAGTCGTCTGGCACCCGATCCCGGCTCCCGGCGAGGTCGTGGCCGCCGTCCGACTCGACCCCTCGTCGATCGGGCGTCCGTGGCGTCCGCCCCGCCTCCGGTCCCGACCCACGCCCGGGCGACCCGGCCCCGGCCCGCTCGTCGAAGGCCACCATCTCCATATCCGGGTTCGCGATCCGGCTTATGAACCGGAGGCTCCGGTTGTGGTGGGCGACAGTCAGCGAGGATCGGGGGTCGGGGTCGGACTCGACGCCGTCGCCGAACCCCTTCAGGAACGTCTGTAGCGTTTCCGCGGCCGCCCCGTCGATCCAGTCGATCGCCTCGTAGTAGGCAATCGTCCGTGCAGCCCCGTCGACTCCCGCCTCCCCGACGAGGAACTCCAGCCAGTCCATGACGACGATGTCGGCGACGTATCCGGATGGCATCGTCCCGAGGTATGGTTTCCCGCTGTCGACAGGTGATCCAGTATCGGCCGTCGCTGTCCCGGCATCTCTGGCGGAATCCACGCCGCCGGTTCCCTCGTCGACATCATTACCTGCCATTCCGTCCGCCGTCCCGGGCTCGATCGATCCGTCCAGTTCCTCGTCGGCGTCGAAACCGTTCGAATCAGAGGCGCCGTCTTCG
>NZ_JBKEGK010000053.1:0-13224 GCF_046710025.1 Natronomonas sp.
TCCCAGCTTCATCCATTACTGCCACCTGTGCGTACCGTTTGTGGACGTCAATTCCGAGGTACATGGTTCGTTCACCCGGGACGCCAGTGCGTGAAGCAGAGATTCACCTATTCGGGCTTTCCCGGATGCCGCGGGGCGCGGCATCCGGGCTGTAACGCCCATGACTCGGCTTCTTTCGCACACGGACCAGTCAACAAAACGTGCTCTGTGGCACGAAATCCAGGTCGGTCTCTTGCGCCCCATATCTTGTTTCACGCTCTGCTAGGGTAGCAGCGTTTCCATCGAGTCAACAAAGCCTCAACGAATGAAGGTGGGTGTTTGTCGCAGTACGAATTCGGACAGATGCCCTGAGCCTGATGTTATCAAGAAAATCATTGACAGCGTTTTGTCATCAATTTAGTTTTATTTATGAAAGAACATTCGTGAGTTCTCATTCGGATCTGGAAAAATAGTTGGTATATAGTATATTGTCCGATTATAAACCACGATATCATAATTAGAAAGTGATAGAGGGCTAGGGCCCTACTATCGAAAAAATGGCTACCGTCGCAGAATTCACCACTCGCCCCTCGCAATTTCCTATTGGGAAAGTATTTGCTGAGTATCCTATGGTAAATGTGGAGGTAGAACAAATAAAACAGACCGAGACAGCTATTGTACTCTACTTTTGGCTGATTACGGAATCAACCCCCCCATCAGATTCTGAATTGATGGATACTGATATTTTCAGTTCCGTCGAACTACTTGATACACTCCCGGACGAATCTCTCTACTCAGCACGTCTGAAAAGCGATCGCGAAAGTATCTTTGTTGGAATAACTAACGCAACTGTGAATCTGGAAGAAGCAAAGTCGGATGGACCTGAGTGGACGTTTCGACTTCAGGCCGAGTCAGCTGAACAGCTTTCTACATTTCAATCGTACTGTAAAGAAAACGACTTCAGTGTTCGGTTGACTCGATTTCCGACACAAATCCAGATATTCAATAGGCGAGAGTATGATCTCACCGAGAAACAGTACGAAGCATTAACACTAGCATATACTGAAGGTTATTTCGACAAACCTCGAAAAACAACTTTGGAAGAACTCGGCGAGACACTGGGCGTTACTCAGCCAGCAGTGTTGGCGAGGCTACAGAACGGAGAAAAAAATATCCTTGAGAATACGATTGTGCGTTCTGTGAATTCAGAAGCTAGGTCTCGATAGACGCGTAATCAAGACGGGTACTATCCTGATCTGCTTTTACTAACACCTCTGGAGCAGCTACCTGAGAGCTGATTATTTAACCAACCCCACACTCGATGAAATAAAGTATTGGTTAACGGACCAATATTGAAGTGTGCCTCGGCGACATAAAGGGCCAAATGAATAACCTGAGTGCTATATATTAGAATATATTAGTATAAATCGGGATTCTTGTATCCGCATCCTGTAGTCGTAGACATGCCATGCTGTACTAGCGATCAGAGGCAAACGATGCGGGATCTCAAAGCGAGCTATGCCTGCGACCACAAAGAGCCACTTAGACGAACACGGACTTACCTAGTCGAAAGCCGTAATTCAGAAGCACTCGATGGCCGCGAGTGACGTTGAGGTAATCGTGTCCTCTGATAAGTATCCCCAGTTTCCTGTCGGGAAATCGGCGGACCGCGACGCGGCGTGGTTACCGGGTGTCGACGCTTTCGGTAGCGACAGGTCCTGGGTGGCGACCAACTCGACGATCGAGATCGTACTGCCTTACTCTGCCTCCCAGGAGGGATTCTCGCAGTGAGGGTGACAAAGCGACCGTCGTGTGCGTGCTCGGTGGGAACAATCCAGTGTAACTCAAAAACACCGCTGATATTTTGCGGTCTCGGATCCTACGTGAAATCATCGAACCCCGTTCGGAGGACCTTCCAGTGAGCGAGAAAGATCTGACTGATCCCGAGTACTATCTCAATCGGGAACTCTCCGAACTCGCTTTTCAGGAACGCGTTCTCTGCGAGGGAATGGACGAGCGAAATCCACCGCTCGAACGGCTCAGATTTCTTGCGTTTTTTACGAAGAATACGGATGAGTTCTTCATGAAACGCGTGGGTGGGCTCAAACAACAGATCGACGCCGGCGTGACAGGGACGACGCCGGACGGTCGGACGCCGGAACAGCAGTGGACTGAGGTGCTCGAGGAAGCGCGTCCACTCTTTCGAGAGCAGTCCGAGTACTGGCGTACCGTCCTGCGACCAACACTCGCGGACGAAGGGATCGAGATCCTCCCTGTTGACGAGTTACAGGCGGACGCACAGGAGAAGCTGAGCACCCACTTTGAAGAGTCTATCCTTCCCACGCTGACACCGCTCGCGTTCGATCCGGCGCACCCGTTTCCGTTCATTTCGAACCTCTCGCTTTCGCTCGCGGTGCTCTCGTCGAACGGCGCCGACGAAACGACGTTCACTCGGATCAAGATCCCGCCGAATCAACCTCGGCTCGTAAGCGTTCCCAACGAGAACGGACGGTACGTCCTCATCGAGGACCTTATCGAGTCCAATCTCGACCTCCTGCTCCCCGACCTCGAGATCAGCGACGTGTCCAAGTTCAAAGTCACCCGAAACGCGGAGGTGCGGCGTGACGAGGAGGTGGCCGAAGACCTCATCGACATGGTCGAGGAGGTCCTCGAACAGCGTCGCTTCGCGACGGTCGTCCGCCTAGAGGTCGACGACGACATGCCCGAGGAGTCACTCTCGATCCTGAAGAGACACCTCGACGTGGACGACCGAGAGGTGTTCCATCGAAATGGTCCGATCGACTTTGAGGACTTCTTCGAGCTCGTCGACCTCGATCGTCCCGATCTCAAACCCCCGGAATGGAGCCCGAAACCGCACCCTCGACTGGGGTCGGTGACGAGCGACGAACAAGACGGGACGAACGACATCTTCGAAGAGATTCGGGCGGGCGATGTCCTCGCGCATCACCCGTATCACTCCTTCGAGGGGACGGTCCAGCGTTTCCTCCACGCGGCGGCGAACGACCCCAACGTGCTCGCGGTGAAGGCGGCGATCTATCGGACCGCGAGCGACTCGAAGGTGATTCAGAGCCTCATCGACGCCGCCGACAACGGGAAACAAGTGGCGGTGATGGTCGAACTGAAGGCACGGTTCGACGAGAAAAACAACCTCGAATGGGTCCGACAACTCGAAGAGGAGGGGATCCACGTCGCCTACGGGACCGTGGGTCTGAAGACTCACACGAAGACGGCGCTCGTCGTTCGAAAGGAGGACGACGGAGTCCAGCTGTACTCGCACGTCGGGACCGGGAACTACCACTCGGGGACAGCGAAGGGGTACTCCGATCTCGGACTGTTGACCGCCGACCGGGATATCGGATTCGACCTCACGAAGGTGTTCAATTTCTTCACCGGGCCGACGCTCGACGATCGCTTTCGGAAGCTCCTGATCGCTCCCGTCACGATGCGGGAGCGGTTCACCGAGATGGTCAGGCGAGAGGCCGAGCACGCCCGGGCCGGTCGGCAGGCGCGAATCGTTGTGAAAATAAACGGCCTCGAAGACCCCTCGATGGTCGAGGAGCTGTACCGCGCCTCGATGGCGGGGGTCGAGATTGACCTGATCGTCCGGGACATCTGCCGGCTCCGCCCCGGCATCGAGGGGGTGAGCGACAACGTCACCGTCCATTCGATCGTCGGCCGCTTCCTCGAACACGCCCGGATATTCTACTTCGAGAACGGGGGCAAACCCCGGTGGTATATCGGATCGGCCGATTGGATGACTCGTAACCTGGACTACCGCGTCGAGGCGGTCACCCCCGTCGAGACCACGGAGCTCCGAGAGCAGCTCCGGTTCGTCTTGGAAGCCTCTCTGAGCGACAACCGCCGTCGGTGGGTGATGCGGAGCGACGGGAGTTACGAACGGGCCCCGAGCGATGACAAGCCGGTACGAGACGTCCAAGAGACGCTGATGGCGGCCACGGAGGCAGCTCTCGACCGCGGATATGGACCCGGACTGGCGGTCGATCCGGACCGCATCGAGGAGAAACTGCTCGTCGAGGACGTTGGAGAGGAGGAGCCGGACGCCGACTCCGCGGAGCCCGACGGGATTGTTCCCGATGACGACGAGGAACCACCGCATTCGGACGGCGGCGACGCGTCGGTCTTCGACGCGTACGCCGACCACTGGTATCGTCCGGACAGCGACACGTACAGCTGGGCGGTCCGGACGACCGACGGCGAGCGACGATACTTCAAGACACGGGACGGGGCGAGCCGTCGGCTACGGGCGGAGTACGACAGCTCCGAGGACCGAGACGAGGAATAAATCACCGGCGTCGTCGTCGCTCCGCTTCCACGGAGACGGACTCGACCGCAGGCCGGAGAGGCTGCTCAGGCGGGATCGACGACCTTCGAGCTGGCGCGATCCTGATGTGTCTTCGACGCGACGGTGTGGAACTTGTCGTTTCGGTAATCGTACGCGGTGAGCTCTCCACCGTAGACGCAGCCGGTGTCGAGCCCGACGGCGTGTTCGCGGTCTACCGGCCGATCGTGGACAGTGTGTCCGAAGAACACGCGATAGGGGCCATCGTAGTCGTCGTACCAGAACGGCCCGTCGTACCCGTCGCCATGTGGGGAACGCATCGTCAGCAGCTCGTCGGCGGTGTGGTCTTCGAGCGACCGTTCGGGGTCGACGCCGCCGTGTACGACGAGGGCGGTGTCGAACGAGATCGCGATCGGGAGCGACTGGAAGTACTCCCGGTCCCCCTCGCGGAGCCAGTCGGGATCCTTATCGCCGCGCAGGATCTTCTGTTCGTTGTTCCCGCGGATGCTGACGAGACGCGGGTCTGCGCGGACGAAGTCGACGACGCCGGGGCTGTCGGGGCCTTTCCGCACGAGGTCGCCGACGAAAATAACAAGATCGTCGTCGTTTAGTTCGAGCCGTGAGAGAAGCCGTTTGAGAACGTCCAAGCTCCCGTGAACGTCTCCGACCAGGTAGACATCTTCGTATCGATCGATATCGAACCGAGTGTGTTGTACTTCAATGTCGGCGCCAAACTGAGGTTTCGTGCTCATATGTTGGTTTAGGAGGGACGTGCGTTCCCGGTTGAACCGGTGTTCAAACAAATGTAGCCACTCGCCCGGTTAAGCCGTTTCTAATAGCGGACTATACTGCTATTTATTTCTCGCGGGCAAGGTCGACTATCATGACCTAGGAGCTGAGAGGGGTTAATTAACGTTCGGTTGAGTTCCGACTCTGCGGCGACACGGGCACCCGGTTCTCCGTGAAAGTCCGGAGCGGTCAGGAGCATCAGTCCGCCCGTTCCGGCTCCGAATCGCGTATCGGTTCCCCGCAGCGGACCGCTCGACGGAGGCCGACCTCGGCGATGTCGGTGCCGCATTCCGCGGTACGGCGCAGTCCCCGCGAGACGCGGCGGAGCGCCACCGTGTCGCCCCCGGCGTCGGCCAGCTTTTGATCGAAGGCGTCGAGACGCTCCCGGATCTGTCGCAGGTCATCAATTGCGGTCCGTGCCATGTCGACGTTCGCGTCGCCGAGGACGACGTCCACCCCGTCGGACACGGTCCCGCGGACCGCGTCGCCGATGTCGCGACACTCCTCCAGCTGGGCCTCCACGGGGGCCTCGTCGAGCGATGCCGCGGCGTCACCGATTTCCGCCGCGGCGTCGCGGACGCGACGAAGCTCGCGCATCGCAGTCCACAGCTCGAATAGCTCCGAGCGGTTCTTTCCGAGGGAGTCGACCTCGCCCAGGTCCGCCATGCCGCAGGAGACGGACCGTTCGACCATCGCCGACAGGCGGTCGACCTGCTCGTCTCGGGAGCCGATCGGCGGCGAGTCGGGGGGCGACTCGAGGGCGGCGACCGCGTCGTGGTGGACCGAGCGCACGGTGAACGCCAGTTGCCGGAGCGACTGGCTCACCGACACTTCCTCCGAGTCCAGCATGATCCGCACCGTCGTCCCGGCCTCCGACTCCGCGGCCACTGACATCCCGATCCGCTCGCGGGCGACCCGTTCGACGACCCGCCGAACTTCCGGCGTGAGCGGTCCGTCCCGCTCGATTGTGACCTCTCGCGCGCCAGCCACGTACGCCGCCCGCAGCGCGCGCTCGATTACCTCCGAGTCGATCGACTCGACCCGAGCGGCGGCCGGCGCTTCGTCGTCGGTTTGCCCCCGCACTTGGACCGCCAACACCCCGTCGATGTAATCGTGTAGCGTCACGACATCGCCGGCGGAGAGGCCGTGCGACTCGGCCCATGCCTTCGGGAGCGAGACGGTGTACGTTCCGTTTCCGACGGTCTGAACCTTTCGCGTCTCCATGGTTAGTAGAGCAGCTCCGGGTCGTTCTCGACCATGTACAGGGTGCGCGCCGCGATGTTCACGGCGTGGTCTGCGACCCGTTCCAGGTCCCGGATCGTCAGCAGCACGCGCGAGACATCGTCCAATTGCCGCTCGGCGCCCCATGTGTCGTCGTTCTGCGCTATCAGGTCTCGGGTGACGATCTCGCTGGCGTGTTGACACATCGCGTCGACCTCGTCGTCGGCCTCGGCGATCGCGCGACACTCGTCGGCGTTCCGCGTCTCGTACGCCGCGAGGCTGCGTTCGAGGAGCGCGCGTGCCGCCTCCCCGAGCGCCTCGATCTCCGCGTCCGGCGCGACCGTCCGCGTCGCGGCCCGCGAGTAGTTCGCGAGGTTGACGGCGAGGTCGCCGACTCGTTCGAGGTCGGTGATGATCTTGAACGAGGCGGTGACGAACCGGAGGTCGCCGGCGACCGGCTGCTGGAGCGCGAACAGGTCGACGCAGCGGTCCTCTAACCGCAGGTACGTCTCGTTTATGTCGGCGTCGCCGTCGACGACGTCCTGCGCCAGCGACTCGTTGCGGCGCTCGACCGCTTCGAGGCTCCTGTCCAGCCGCTCGACGACCTGATCGCCCATCGCGAGCACGTCGGACCGGAGTTCGTCGAGAGAGTCCTTATAGCGTTCCCGGGGCATGCGATTACCCGAACTTCCCCGTGATGTAGTCTTCGACGCGCTCGCTGCGCGGGTTCTCGAACACCTGATCAGTCTCGCCGTACTCGACGAGCTCGCCGCCCGTGAGGAAGACGGCGGTCTGGTCCGAGATGCGCGCGGCCTGCTGCATGTTGTGGGTGACGATGACGACCGTGTATTCCTCGGAGAGGTCGTCGATCAGGTCCTCGATCTTCGCGGTGGCGATGGGGTCGAGCGCCGACGCGGGCTCGTCCATCAGGATGATCTCCGGGTCGACCGAGAGGGCGCGGGCGATACAGAGGCGCTGCTGTTGCCCGCCCGAGAGCCCGAGCGCGTTGTCGTCAAGTCGGTCGCTCACCTCGTCCCACAGCGCTGCGTCGCGGAGGCAGCGCTCGACGAGCTCGTCGCGCTCCTCGGCGTCGCTCCGGTTCAGCAGCCGGGCGAGCAGCCCGGTATCGAGGTCGCCGTGTTTCTTCGGGCCGTAGGCGATGTTCTCGCGGATCGACTTCGGGAACGGGTTCGGCGACTGAAACACCATCCCGACCCGCTTCCGAAGCTCGACGAGGTTGACCCCGTCCTGATAGATCTCTTCGCCGTCCAGCTTCACCGAGCCGTCGATCTGGGCGGAGCTGACCCGGTCGTTCATCCGGTTGAGACAACGGAGGTACGTTGATTTCCCGCAGCCGGACGGGCCGATCAGGGCGGTGACGCTCTTCTCCGGGATCTCCATCGAGACACCCTTCAGCGCGTGGTCATCACCGTAGTGGACGTCGAGGTCCTCGACGGCCATCTTGGCTTCTCCCTGGAACTCGTACTCTCGCCACTCGTCTCGCGTCTGCTCGACGCTTTCGCCGGCGGTCGTCGTGAGTGGCTGGTCGGTGCCCGTCGTCGCGGTCTCCGTCTGCGGTTCCGTCTCGGTCCGTGGGTTGGTATTCTCGCTCATTGGTGATCAGGTGTGTCTGAGCCGCCGCCGGAAGTAGTAGCGCGTCGCGATTCCGATCGCGTAGAAGGAGAGGACGACGACGAGCAGCACGAGCGCCGTCGCCCAGCGGAACTCGTCCGCGTTCCCGACGTTGCTGCTCGCGCCGACGCCGGCCGTGATCAGCGCGTACAGCTGGTACGGGAGCGCCGAGGTGGCCTGGAGGAGCTCCGGGTTCGCGACGAACGGCGGTGCCGACGTGAACTGGAAGCCGCCGATGACGTCGGCCGTCTGGGAGCCGGGAACGAACGTCCCGCCGGCCATCGTCAGCAGAATCGGTGCCGTCTCGCCGGCGATCCGGCCGACGCCGAGTATGACGCCGGTGACGACGCCCGGCAGCGCCGCGGGGAGGACGACGCTCCGAATCGTCTGCCACTTCGAGACGCCGAGCGCGGCGCTCGCGTCGCGGTACTCGTCGGGGACAGAGAGCATCGCCTCGCGCGAGGTGATGACCACGAGCGGTAACAGCATGAAGCCGAGCGTGATCATCCCGGAGAGCAGCGACTTCCCGTTCCCGAACCGCGGGATCAGGAAGGCGAACCCGAACAGGCCGAAGACGATGCTCGGGGTGCTCCACAGCCCGTTGGTGGCGACTTCGACGACCTGCGTGAACCGGCCGCGCTCGGCGTACTCGGTGAGGAACAGCGCCGCACCGACGCCGAGCGGGACCGCCAGCACGACCGCGCCGGCCACCAGCCAGACCGTGCCGACGATCGCGGGCAGCACGCCCTGGAAGTCGTTGAACAGGGCGACGCCGTTCATGAGGAACGGAACAGAGACCGGGAGCGCGACCGACACGCCGAAGATCGACGTCGTCGGTCCGGTCCCGAATCCGAACTCGGTGCCGTTCAGCAGGCCGGGGATCCCCTGAACGACCACGAAGGCGACGAGGATGAACAGGAAGGCGACGATAGAGAGCGCGTTCACGTATACGAGCACGTACGCGCCCATGTGTCGCCCGCGGGCGCCGAAGCCGCCGTACGCCTTCGCTGACGCCCACCCGCCGTACAGCGCGCTGAACAGCGTCGAAACGGGGATGAGGAACTCCGCGGTGATCGCGGCCTTCTGTGCCCAGCCGAGCTCCCAGACCCACGTCGGGCCGATGGCGCCCGTTAGGAAGACGAGTCCCGTCACCCCCAAGAGGGCCCCCAGCGGGACCGTCGACCCGAGGTCCTCGCGGGGGAGGACTGTGGCCGCGAACGCGACGGCGCCGGTAGCGACTCCGGCGGCGACACCGACTCCTGAGCCGAGGCCAAGCGTCTGGCTCGCGACGACACCCCCGATGACGACCCACGGGATAGCGGCGCCGAAGCCCGCGATGAGCCCGGCGCTCGGGTCCGGATTCGTCTCGACGTAGCCGAACCGCGACCCGACGCCGAAGGCGATCACCGTGACACCGAGCGCGGTCAGGAGGCCGCCGAGCAGCGTCACGGTCTGGACCTCGAACAGCGAGCCGGTGAGGCTGACGCGATCGAACAGCGCCGCGACGGCGAGGACGAACAGGATCGCCGAGAGCCCGACGGCCACCGCGGCGACGGCGTCCGTCTCGGTCGTCTCCGATTCGACCAGCCGCGTGTCTGTCTGGCCCGCTCCCGCCATCAGATCTCACCCCCCAGCCGCTTGTGCATCCGCCATTCGATGTACTGCGCGCCGATCGAGATGACGAGGACGGTGACGAACAGGATAACGCCGGCGACGAACAGCGCGTCCATCTGGAGGCCGTCGGCCTCGCCGTAGTTGCGCGCGATGATCGAGGTCAGCGTCTCCTGGCCGTAGAAGACGTTGACCAGCGGCTCCGTGAGCCGGGGGACGCCGCGGAGCATCACCGTCGCGGCCATCGTCTCGCCGATGGCGCGGCCGACGCCGAGCAGGACCGCGGCGGAAACGCCGGAGAACGCCGCCGGCAGCGTGATCGATGTCATCGTCTGCCAGTCGGTCGTCCCCATCGCTAGCGACCCGCTTTTCATCGACTCCGGAACGCTGCTCAGCGCGTCTTCCGCGACGGAGACGACCGTCGGGAGCGCCATCAGGCCGACGACGATGCCGACGAAGAGGTACGACCCCTGGCCGGTCGTCTGGAACTGGTCGGAGGCCCACGGACCCAGCACGGTGAACCCGATGAACCCGTAGACGATGGAGGGGATGCCGGCGAGGATCTCGACGCCGGGCTTGACGACCTCGCGGACGGTCGGGGGAGCGATCTCCGAGAGGAACAGCGCCGCCGAGACGCCGAGTGGCGCGGCAACGGCCGACGCGATGAGCGTCACCATCACCGTGCCGTGGATCATCGGCACCATCGAGTACCGGATCGGCGGCGAGACCGCGTCCCAGTTCGGCTGGATGAACATCCGGAGCCCGGGGACTGTGATCCCGTACACCGTCGCGCTCTCGTACCGGATCACCGGGACCGACTCCCGGAAGATGAACACGATGATCAGTCCGAGAATGAGGATCGTCGAGATGGTCATCATCAGTGCGATGACGTACGCCGTCTCCTCCTGATAGCGGACCCAGCCGACCGCCGACGATCCCAAGAAGGCGGTGAAGGGGACGATAGTCCAGTCCGAGACGGCCAGGAACCCAACGAGCGCGCCGAGGAGCGACAGCGTCATGACCACGAGGATCCCCAGCGCGGCCGGCTCGGTCTCGGCGACGAACCGTTTGGTCTGCCGGACTTGCTCGCCGACTGCGCTCCGTATCCGTCCGTCTCGAGAGTCTATTACCTGTGCCATGGATTTGGTATGAGTGGCATGTGCGTTTCGTGTGTCATGGAAGTGTTTTCAACTCAAAGGCGGGTTCCGAACGCCTCGGGGGCGCGGGTGTTCGAGGGGGGGCGATCCCCGAGCGGCGCGACGCCCCCGTCACAGCGTGTGACGGAGATCGACTCGGTTCGGACCTACGGCGCCAGCAGCTCTTCCGTCGCGACCGACGAGACCTGCTCTTTCATCGATTCGAGGTCGCTCGTCGGGAGCGGGATGTAGTTGTTCCCCTCAACGAAGATGGTCTGCCCGTACTCGTTGAGGAACATATTAACGAACGCCGCCTCGCGCTGGTCGTACCCGCCGCCGTCGGGGTTGCTCTCCTCGATGAGCGTGTACATGTGGAGGTCGCGGTTGAGCGGGTAGCTGCTGTCGAAGATGGTGTTCTCCGCGTCGCGACTGGTCTCGTACAGCGTGCCGTCGAAATTGATGGCGATGGGGGTGACCGTCTCGCTCGTGAACGCAAGCGCCATGTACGCGATGGCGCCCTCGTTCTGGGAGACGGCCTGGGCGACTTGCTGGTTCTGTCCGAAGCGCGTGTCCACGCCCGACATCGAGGCGTCGGCGCTGCCGAGCATGTTCAGGCGGAACGAGGTGTCGGTGCCCGACCCCTCGGCGCGGCCGATGGCGTAGATTTCCTGGTCGTAGTCGATGCCGTCGATCTGGTTCCAGTTCGTGATCTCGTCCTGATATATCCCGCGGATGTCCTCGCCCGTCAGTTGGGTGACGCCGGCGTCCGCGACGTCGGAGCTGATGACGACCGGCTGCCCGTCGCGGCCGACGACGTTGTCGACGACCTCGTTCTGGGCCTTCTCCTCGCTCCAGCCGAGCTCGGCCGTGATGGGGCCGGAGGAGTTGCCGATGTCGACAAGCCCCTCGGTGACCGCCTCGCAGCCGGTTCCCGAGTGGCTCAGGCCGACCGTCGTCGGGAACGGCGGCGAGGAGCGCTGCTCGGTCGGCTCGAAGCCGAACTTCGAGGCGAAGTAGTCGGCGAGAAGCATGTCGTCCGCGCCGTCGGACGAGAGCGTGTTCCAGCCGGGGACCGAGCTCTCGTCGTTCGCGCCCCAGTACTCGCCGTCGCTCGACGGGGCGTTGGAGTTCCAGTACGAGCTCCCCGTGTTCGAGATGGGGTACACTGTCGAGGAGCCCTCCGCGTTGAGCAGGGCCGTGTTCGGACCGGAGCCGCCGTCGCCTCCGTCGCTGCCGGAGCCGCCGCCGCTGCCGTCACCACTCCCGCTCTCGCTCTGACCGCCGCAGCCCGCCAAGCCGGCGGTGCCGAGCGCTCCCGAGGTGATGAGGACCTTCCGCCGCGATACGCCGCCGTCAGCCCAGTTCCGATCTGACATCAAGTGTGAGGATACCCTAATTTAATAAGAAACCTTATAATTCTAATATATTCAAGGGTAGAGAGCCACGTAGCGATACCTATTTTATATGTTATTCTTTTGGCTATATATTACGCAATATTGGTATGTTGGGAACTGTTCATGAATGATCGACTCTGACGGAAGGTATAGGGCCCCCCGTCGGAAATGCCGAGGTATGAGTGAGTTCGCGCCCCCAGAGGTTCCCCTCGACGAGCTCGTCGACGACGTCGCCGACCGGACGGGTGAGGACCCGGAGTCGGTCCGGACGTGGCTCGACCCGTTCACCGACGACGGGAGCGTCACGCCCGAGGCGATCGAGGCGACCGTCACCGACGTCTCACAGATACTCGCCACCGCCGAGACGCGGGTGGACCTCGCGACACGCACCGTCGAGGACGCGAGCGACGCCGTCGGCGACGTCCCGGACCTGGAGATCGTTCGGGTCCGACAGAACGCCTTCGAGGAGCGGCTCGCCGATCTTCGGTCGGATGTCGAGGGACTCGGCGGGGAACTCTCGGCGGCGACGGACGACCTCGACTCGTCGGTCGATATCTACGAGGCCGCGGTCGACCTCCACGAGGTGACGACCGACGCGCAGCAGATCGTCCGTGTCGCCCACGACCTCGAGACCGAGGTCGAGGCGTTCGAGGCGTGGCTCGGATCGGCCAACCGGCGGCGCGACGCGCTCGTCGACGACGTTGAGGCCGCCGAGGAGTCCGCCGAGTCCCTCAGAGAGATCGTCGAGTCGCTTCGGAATGCGGACGACCCCGACCCGGAGCGGTGGTTCGACGCCACCGTTCAGGCGCGCGTCCTTGACATCGTCGTCGCCGATCTCCGGACCGAGACTGCCGGCCTCCGGGAATGGGCAGAGCGCGAGGACAAGTCGTTCCCGGACGACATCGAGACGCGGATCGATTCGGTCCGGGACGAGGCTGCGGCGAGCGCTGAGGCGCTCGCTGACCGCCCAGACTGGGACGACCGGTTCGATGAGCGGCTTGAGGATCTCGACGCCGCGCTCTCAGCCGTCGAACCGCCGGTCGCCTGGGGCTACGTCGACGAGGTAATTCAGGAGGCACGCGAGGGGATCGCGGCCGACGGACTGAGCGAGGACTGAGGACAGGTTGCCCTGATTGCCGCC
>NZ_JBKEGK010000054.1:0-13134 GCF_046710025.1 Natronomonas sp.
CTTGCAGGGTCGCTGAACTCATTCCACCTCAGCGTTCACCCTGCTCTTTGGTATGCGAACTGTTCTATGACACCCTCTTGTATGGGCCTGTGGGCCGAGCGAAGAACGTGTGGGGAAAACGAAGACGACGCTGTATCCCCTCCCTACTGCGCTACTCACTCGCTTTGCTCGTTGCGTTGCTCCTTGAGGAAGGGGACTTAGCGCCTGTTTTCAGTTAATACCGAATTGATTGGTGTCCGTCCATCGCGGCGGTGATTGGCACTGAGAAGCGTATTAACGAACCGCTAGTTTGTCCGGGCGGACGTCATCCCGAGCACGTCGTCGAAGAAGCCAAGCGTGTCGTGCGGACCGGGGTTGGCCTCGGGGTGGTACTGGCGGGTGATGACGTTCATTTCGTCGCTCTCGAGGCCTTCAGGGGTGTCGTCGTTGACGTTGATCTGCGTCACGTCGAGGTCCCCCGGTTCCGAGACGGTGTAGCCATGGTTCTGCGTCGTCATGACAACTTTGTTTGAGCGGAGGTCACGAACCGGCTGATTGACCCCACGGTGGCCGAACTCCATCTTCTCGGTTTGCCCGCCAAGCGCGTTCGCGATGACCTGCTGGCCGAGACAGATGCCGGCCAAGGGAACGTCGCCGACGTACTCCTCAACGAGCGCCGCGGCCGCCTCGAAGTTCTCCGGGTCGCCGGGGCCGTTCGAGATGAAGAGCACGTCCGGATCGACCGATTCAACATCAGCGACGGTCGCGTCGTAGGGAAGCTTCTCGACGACCGCATCGCGCTCAACGAGCGAACTGGCGATCGAGCCTTTTGCGCCGCAGTCGATGAGTGCGACCCGCGGGCCGTCCCCATCAGGGTTGTACGTGACAGGCTCCCCGATGGAGACCTGCGATCCGATGTCGGTGTGTTCGCTCATCCCCTTGCAAGCGTCGAGTTCAGCCTCGGCGTCGGCGGCCGTCGCGTCGGGGCCGGCGGCGATCCCGCACTGCATCGCACCCTCCTCACGGATGCCGGTGACGAGGTCACGCGTGTCGAGTTCGTCGATAGCGGGGACGCCTTCCTCGGCCAGCCACTCGGCGACATCCTCGGTCAGGTCCCGGGCGACGACGCCGCGGGGATGGACCCGATCCGACTCGAAGCGCTCCTCTCGGACCCCGTAGTTGCCGATCAGTGGGTACGAGAAGGTGAGGATCTGTTCCTCGTAACTCGGATCGGTGAGCGATTCCTCGTAGCCGGTGTAGGCGGTGGTGAAAACGAGTTCACCGCGAGTGCGGCCGGGCGCGCGCGAGCGCGCTTCGATGGTCCGGCCGTCCTCGAGCGCCACGTAGGCCTTCGTCATTACGAGATGCGTACGACATACCCGCAATTAACGCTTGTGTTCGAAGGATCGTTACGAAATTCGTAATCGGTAAGTACCGGGAAGCGGAACGGACACATCTCGATGGACGACCTCGACCGCCGCATCCTCGACATCCTCCGTCGCGACTCCCGGACACCCTACACGGAGATCGCGGATCGCGTCGGGACTTCCGAGGGAACCGTCCGGAACCGCGTCGAACAGCTTCTTGAGTCTGGCGTTATAGAGCGCTTTACTGTTGCGACGCGGACGGGCAACGTCAAGGCGATGGTGGAGATCGGGGTTGCGGTCGACGTCGACACCGGCGCGATGTCCGAGCGGATGGCCGAATGGACGGAGGTCGACTTCGTCTGGCAGGTCTCTGGCGAGGAGGATGTCGTTGTCGTCGCCGACACGACCGACACGGGGACGCTCAACGACCTGATCACTCGCGCGCGCGAACTCAACGATGTCGTCTCGACGAAGACCCGACTCATTCTCGACGAGAAGCGCGGTTGAGGGCCGAAACGTAACCTTGCGTTCCACGAGAGAAACCGGGCGCTACCCCGACGTGCAGTTCAGACAGCCCCCGTCGCTCCGTGGCGATTCGGGGGTGGGAAGATGGCTTCCACACCGGGGGCAGCGCGTGCGATTGTGTGTGTATTCCGTGTGTGATCTGGACGTGCGCTGAGAGTCTGCCGGCATATCCTATGCATGTGTCTACCAGTATAAGTAATTTTCCGCCATATGGCTATTCTATCCGCATATATCCAAACGATATATCAGACATTTTGGAATCCAGCATCTACACGTTTTATAATTTCTGATGAAACTGACTACCTGCGTACTCGATTGGCCGGGGAGTCTGTTCGTTGCCCTCAACTGAAGGCTCCCGTGAACGAACTCGGAGTGCTACCGAAGCCCCGGGACGCGCCGGCGAAACGCCATCGTCGCGTCCAGCAGTTTCGCGTACAGCCAGTAGGGCACCCCGTCCGGGGCGGCAAACGCGGGGCCTCGCTGTGTCGCAACTGTCTGCGATTCCGTAAACCGAAGCAGCCCTTCCGGTCCGTGTCGACGGCCGATCCCCGAGTCGCCCATCCCGCCAATCGGGGCGTCCAGCGAGGCCCACGCCGCGGCGTAGCTTTCATTTATATTTACGGTCCCCGCCTCGATGCGGGCGGCGAGTTCGCGGCCGCGCCCCGTGTCCTCGGTCCAGATCGAGGCGTTCAGCCCATACTCAGTCTCATTGGCGCGTTCAACGGCCTCGTCGTCGCCGTATCCGTAGACGGAGACAACCGGGCCGAACGTCTCCTCGTTGCGAAGCGTTATTGATCCGTCGACGCCGGTCAGTACCGTCGGCTCGTAGACGTAAGGACCGATATCGGGCCGTGTGCGCCCGCCAGTCAGAACTGTCGCACCCTCACGCTTGGCCTCCTCGACGTGGGCCTCGACCTTCGAGAGGTGGCTCTCGGACACCAGACTCCCCATGTCGATGTCGAACGCCGGCCCGACTCCAAGACGCATCGACTCGGCCGTGTCCACGAAAGCGTCGAGGAACCGCGTGCGGACCGATTCGTGGACGTAGATCCGTTCTATCGAGAGACAGAGTTGTCCAGCATTGGCGAAACAGCCGCGCACGAGCCCCTCGGCCGCCCGCTCAACGTCGGTGTCGGGCCGGACGATGGCGGGATTCTTACCGCCCAACTCGAGCGAGCAGTCGGTGAGCGTCTCGCCCGCGGTCCGGGCGACGATCCGCCCGGTCTCGGTTGAGCCTATAAAACAGACGTGGTCGGCCGCCGAGACGAGCGGCTCGCCAAGATCAGGGCCGAAGCCTGTGACGACGTGAAAACAGTCCCGCGGGACCCCGGCCTCGTAGAGCAGCTCCGCGGCTTTCAACGAGGTGTAGGACGTTTCCTCGGACGGTTTGAGCACGACGCCGTTGCCGGCCAAGAGTGCGGGCACGATGTCGGAGATCGACAGCGTCAGGGGGTAGTTCCACGGCGAAATGATACCAACGGTTCCGATCGGGTGACGGTGGACCTCTGTCGCTGTCAGACCCGGAAGCGCCCCCTGTCGTTGCTCGGACTCAAGCAACGATGCCGTCCGATATGCGTAGTATCGGGCCGTCATTGCTACGTCGAGGACCTCAGCGTGGGCGTGTCGCCGGGCTTTCCCAGTTTCGAGTTGGACAATGTCGAGGAGTTCCTCGCGGTTCTCGAAGAGGAGGTCGTGATACCGGACGAACACCTCGGCCCGCTCAGCCGGGGATCTGTCGCCCCAAGCGTCCCCGGCCCCATCCGCCCGCTCGAACGCGGCCTCGACGTCGGCTGCCGTGCACGCCGGCAGGTGGCCGATGATGTCGCCGCGGCCGGGGGCCTCGACGTCGAACCGCTCTCACTGCTCCCCGGTCGTCGTCACCCCCGAGCTAAGTCCGGCGACCGCCTCCGAAGATGTTTGTCCGATTCGTTCGCGGCTCGGCGGCTCCGAAACAGTCATCACTCACGGGTAGGGCACTCACGGACGTAACCGTGTTGGCGGCGACAACGGCAAAAAACAGCGACTGAACGAGACTGCTCGATGGCTCGGGCGGGGCCAATCAGTGGATGCCGAGCGCCTCGATCTGCTCTTGATAGCGGTTCCGGATGGTCACTTCGGTGACCTGGGCGACCTCGGCGACCTCGCGTTGGGTCTTCTTTTCGTTGCACAAAAGCGACGCCGCGTAGATTGCCGCGGCGGCGTAACCGGTCGGCGACTTCCCCGAGAGCATCCCCTTCTCGGCAGTCACCTCGATGATCTCGCGGGTTTTCTGTTCGACCTCCTCGCTCAGGCCGAGTTCCGAACAGAAGCGCGGAACGTACTGTACGGGATCGACGGGTTTGAGCCCGAGCGAGAGTTCTTGTGCAATATACCGGTACGTCCGCCCGATCTCTTTCTGTTCGACCCGGGCGACCTCGGCAACCTCGTCAAGGCTGCGCGGGATGTTTTCCTGCCGGCAGGCGGCGTACAGCGCGGCGGTCGCAACGCCCTCGATTGAGCGTCCTCGGATCAGGTCGTCGTCCAGCGCGCGGCGGTAGATGACCGAGGCGACCTCACGGACTGACCGGGGGACCCCAAGCGCCGAGGACATCCGGTCGATCTCCGAGAGCGCGAACTGCAGGTTCCGTTCGCCCGCATCTTTTGTTCGGATCCGTTCTTGCCACTTCCGGAGGCGGTGCATCTGTGAGCGTTTTTCCGAGGAGATCGATCGACCGTATGCATCCTTATCCTTCCAGTCGATCTGTGTCGTGAGCCCCTTGTCGTGCATCGTCTGGGTCGTCGGCGCGCCGACGCGGGACTTTGATTGGCGCTCGGAGTGGTTGAACGCCCGCCACTCCGGCCCCCGATCGATATTTTCCTCTTCGATAACAAGCCCGCAGTCCTCACAGACAAGTTCGCCGCCCCCGTCGGCGCTCCGCACCAGTGAGTCCGACTCGCACTCGGGACAGCCGGTTTCATCCTCCGTTTCCGTCTCCTCTTCGCTGGTGCGCTCTCGCTGTCGGGTGGGCCCTGGCATTACGCTTATATGATTTGCCTACTCATTATATAAATGCTTTGCACACCTGTCCTTTTATCCGGTGCTCAGACCCGTCCTCAGCGACGACGGTAGCGGAGGAGCCGTGGTACCCCGACTCTCGGAAGGATTATATCGGACTCGGTCAAAGGGTAGGTCGTAATGGCAAACGGTACTGTTGACTTCTTCAACGACACTGGCGGCTACGGTTTCATTTCGACTGACGACGACGCGGTAGACGACGACGAAGACGTGTTCTTCCACATGGAGGATGTCGGCGGCCCCGACCTCGAAGAGGGCCAAGACGTCGAGTTCGATATCGAGTCCTCGCAGAAAGGACCCCGCGCGACGAACCTCGTCCGACAATAGAGCGCTTTCGTCGGCCGCATTGTGGCCGACGACGCTTCGTTTCGGATCGACCACTTTTATTGGACTACTACGACCGTCGTGAGCCTCACAGCGCCCAGGTAGTCATTCCATCGCGAGGTACGTGTGCGTGTCTTCAACGCCGTCGATTGCCTGGACGCCGTCGGCGGCAATCTCCTTTACCCCGCCCGGGGAGTCGACGTCGACCTTTGCGATGATGTCGACATCGCCGGCAACGATGTGTGCGGAAACGACGCCGTCGATCCCCTCGATGTCGTCGCGGAGTTGCCCCGCTTCGCCGGTGTGGGCTTTGACCATCACGTAGGCGAGGACCATCTTAGACACCACCGTGTGCGAGCGCGCGGTCGGTCTCACCGACGATGATCTGTTCGACTTCCCGGAGGACGTCGAAGTCGGCGATCGCGACGATGCGGTCGCCGACCTCGAGCGAGGCGTCCGCGTTCGGGAGCTGGAGCTGGTGGCCATCCTTGCCGAACGCGAGCACCCGGGCGTCCGCAGGGAGTTCCAGTTCCGACAACGAGTAGCCCCGCATCGGTGACCCAGGCGTGACGGTGAGTTCGAGCAACTGAAGATTCTGCGCAATGTCCGCGACCGCCCGAACGCTCCCGCCGACGAGGGCGTTCTTGGCGGCGATCGCGCCGAGGCGCTCGGGGTAGATGACCTCGTCGACCGAATCGGCGTACTTGCCGACGACGTACTCGTGATCGTCGTTGTCGACCCGTGCGACGGTCCGACAGCCGTGGCGTTTCCCGATCATGCAAGCGATAAAGTTGGTGGCGAGATCGCCGGTGAGGCCGGCGACCCCGTCGGCCGTTTCGAGGTCCAGTTCGAGCAGCGTCTCCTCGTTGCTTCCGTCCCCTTGGACGACCTCGAACCCGGAGTTACGCAGTCGCTCAACCTTCGTCTGGTCAGGCTCGATCAGTACGGACTCGTGGTCCTCCTCCGCGAGCACTCGTGCGGTTCGCATTCCGACGCGGCCGGCACCCACGATGATGAACTTCATGGTCTTCCTACGACGACCGGATGCAATAATGTTACTCTTTCGCATGCCGGCGACGGTGTGTTCCGCAGGCTGCCGACCTGTCGGCAGCCCCGCTTGGACGGAGGCAGACGGACCTGCGCGAATGGACCGAACTATTCTGTACACGGACTGGATACGACCGGCGACAGCGGCCGCACGGCGGGAAAGCTTTTTTATAATGGATAATCACTACAGCCTATGGTGCGCTCGTTTATTATGGTGAAAGCAGCCACCGGCGATGCCGCGGGGCTGTCCGAACGGCTGGCCGGGTTTGACCACGTTTCCGTCGCGAGCGTCGTCGCTGGCGACTTCGATGTGATCGTAGAGGCCGAATCGACGGAGGTGTACGATATTATCAACTCCGTTGCGACGCGAGTGCGGGAACTCGACGACGTGGCGGACACCAAAACGTACGTCTGTCTGGAATAAACCCCTGGGGCCGCCGATTACCGTACGTTTTGACTCCGGCTTTCAAAAACGCGTGCTCGATGGTTTATTAACGGCTCGTATTCGACGGCCAGCTAGCCGTGAAATCGGTCGGCAACAGTTACGACTCCGGCGCGTACGCTTCGTGGATGCGATCCATCCGGGCCGCCATCACGAAGTCGGCGCGATGGAGGCCGTCGATCTTGTGTGTCCACATCTCGACGCCCACCTCGCCCCACGCGAGTTGGATGTCGGGATGGTGCCACTCTTCTTCGGCAAGCTCGCCGATCTCGTAGGTGAACTCGAGAGCGTCCCGGAAATCCTCGAACTCGTAGTTCCCCTCGAGATGGTGCTCGTCGACGATCTCCCAGACATCGGTGTCGATTCGCCCGTGCAGCGAGTTCAACTCCTCGCCGGCGAGGGGGTCGTCGTCGCTCGTACACGCCTCACACGCCTGGTCCGCGAGCGCTTGTTCTGTCATACCGTTTCAATTGAGCGCCCGAGGCACGAAGTTCTTGCGACGGTCTCTACATCTCGTCGCCGACCAACGCACGTTTCGACGCCCAAATGTCAGAAACAACCACTCGCCAAGCTCCGAACGGCTACCCGAGCAGCTCGGAGACAACGGCACGCGCCTCCGCGACGACGTCCTCGCGGCGTTGGGTCGCGTCGATTCGGTGGAACCGATCCGGCTCCGCCTCAATCAGCCGCTCGTAGTTCGTCCGCACATCTTTCAGGTACGCTTCGGCCTCGAACTTGTTCGTCGCGCCCGCCCGTTCGGCACCGAGTTCGGCCGGCAGGTCGAGATACAGTGTCGCGTCGGGCGGCCGGGTGAACGGCTCGTGGACTGACCGTATATATTCCATCGGCGAGTCGAGCGTCCCGGCCAGCGTCGCGCCCTGGTAGGCGTACCTAGAATCGGAGTACCGATCCGAGACGACGACCTGTCCGGCTTCGAGGGCGGGCCGAACGACGCGGGAGAGGTGGTCCGCGTGGTCGGCCGTGTACAGGAACAACTCCGCCAGCGGGTCCGCGTCGTCGTTGGCGATCGAGCGCTCGACCGAATCGCCGTACCACGAGTCGGTCGGCTCCCGGGTGAAGACGGACCGATCGGCCGGGAAGTCCTCCGCGAGCGCCTCGGCGATGGTCGTCTTTCCACCCCCGTCGATCCCCTCGAGCGTGATGAGCATACGCCGAAGTGGCGGCGGTCGTATATCAGTTGCCGGGTCTCCGGACCGGCGCGGCCGCTCTGGGGTGTAGACAAAAGAACGTCGACACTCGAAAGCGGGTTAGGCGTCCTCGTCGACGCCGACGGTCGCCTCCTGCTCGGCGGCGATCTCCTCGGGTTTGGCCTCGACGCGGGTCTTTTGAACCTCGACGCGTCGGAGCGGGTAGATCGTCTTCGCCTCGCCGTAGATCGCTGAAGAGAGCCGTCCCTCAACGATGCTGTCGACAAGCCCCTCAAAGGTACGCTCCTCCGCAGCTTCCTCGACGAGGTCGATCATCGTCCGCCGGATGGCGTGCTCTTGGCTGTGGTCTGCGCTCTTCGTCGTGTAGGCGACGGGCTGCACCTGCACTCGATAGTCATCCGTCGTCAACACGGTGATGAAGGCGTCGACCTTCGAGGTGCCACGACGGGTGAGGCTGCGCAGGTAGTCACGGGTGAGTTCGTGCTGGATGAACTCGCTGTAGGCGGTGTCGCTGCCGACATCCGTGATCTGGAAGGTCAGCTTCGTGTTGTTTTCGCTCGGGTCATTCTGCAGTTCCCCGAGGGTCGTCTGGATGGTGCGGTCGTAGACCTGTTCGGGCTCGTCCGCGGGTGTCTCGCCGAGTTCGGCCCGGTCGAACATCTCTGGGGCCATCACGGTGTACCATCGCTTCTCCTGTTTCCGTTTGGATACTGAACGTTCGCTCATGATTGGGTTGTGGTGTCGGTTATTCGCTGTGCAACTGTGAGATTCGAGACGTAGTCGTCGACCGTCGTCCGGAGGCCGCCGGTTCCGTCCCGTTCGATCGTCGTGACGACGGCCCCCGAGCCGTTGTTCGGCGCATCATTGGGGGCGCTCTCGGCCTCGACGCGCGTCGAGACCTCGTCGGTGTTGTCCGGCGTGATCGCGTCGGCGATCACCCGCGGTCGGTCGTGGACCGTCCGGATCGTCGCCCGCCGGGTCGCGTCGGTCATACGGCCCCCCTGAACGCCGCGGTGAAGCCCGCAACCGTCCCGTCGAAGGTCGCTGTCCCGTGGTCGTTCCGTACTGTCGCTCGGCCGTCGAGTTCGCCCGCGGCCGCCCGCACTGGGGTCTCGACCGATGTCTCGCTGACCGCCGCCGCTGCGCCGTCTGTCACCGCAAGCGCGACCGGTTCGGGTGAGCGATATGAGAGACCGAGTCGGGCGACCGTGCCCAAAAACGCCGGCGACCCCGCATCGAGCCGGAGAACGTAGACGCCCTCGTAGCGGCCGGTGTTAGCCGCTCGAAGCGCCCTGTGGGCCCGCTTGCCGTGGGTGCGCCACGACTCAAGTGCCGCAGTCTCAACCTCGTGGCCGAGCGCCAGCGCGATTCCGGTTCCGGGCCGCTCCCGGGCAACCGCATCGAGGACGTCCGCAAACCCGCCAAGCGTCCCGAAGCGCTCTGTGACGTACGGTCGAAGCGCGCGCTCGACCGCTTCGGCGGCTCGTGGCGGCGCCTCCTCGATCGCTGATAGTGCGACCAAGGAGGCGAGTTCGCGGCCGTCTTGCTCGTCGAACTCCTCAAGTGCCGCCTCGACGACTTCGTCATCCCCCGAAAACGGGGCGTGAACGAGCGTCGAGGCGGCGAGCCCTTCGATCCGGTCGTCGGTCGGGATCGCAACGCCGGGGCGTCGATCGAGGTCGGCCGCCTCTAGGAGGTGCCCCGAGGGCTCGACGCCCGCACAGATCGCGCCGGCGAGTGCGAGTTCGGGATCCACTGCCTCGGAGGCGAGTTCGGCGACGATGGCGGCCGCCTCGAGGGCGAGAGCGTCGCCCTCAAGCGTCAGGTCGCCGGTCGGGTGACCGACCGCGACGGTACAGTCGGCGTCGGTCGCCGGGGGCTCGGGGACGGCCGCGAGGCTAACCTGGTATGGTGTGCCCGCGGCATCGAGCGCTCGGGCGAGGAGCCCAGCGGCTGCGACTGCGTCGCCGTCGGCGGTTCCGACGAGCCGAACGAAGTCGGCGTCGGCGAGCGCTGCCGCGGCGCGCGGGCGTCCGTCCTCCGAGTGACCGGCGGCCGACATGGGATTACTCCAGCAGCTCTTTCGCTTCGTCGTACTCGTAGGTGAACGACTCGTCGAGTTTGTCGCCGCGGTAGTAGTCGACGAGGCGTCGGATCTTCGACTCGGTGTTCTGGAGCGCCCGCTTGTTCTGTGCGTCGCCGGGGTTTCGCTCCATGTGATCGCGCAGGCCGACCGCGCGCTCCATCAGGTTTCGGAGGTCCTCGGGGAGGTCGCCGACCGCGTCGTGTTCCTCAAGAATCTCGGTGACCTTCTTGCCCGTGGCGAGTTTGACATCCGGGACCGGGACGCCCTGGACGCCCTCATCGCGCAGTTTCAGGCCGATCTGGCTGGGGTCGTGGCCCGCCTCGGCCAACTCGACGACCCGCTCTTCGATCGCCGCTTCGTCTACCTCGCTCCACTCCGGTGGTTCGTCTGCCGTGGGGCGGTCCGAACCGGACGACCCGCGACGGCGTGAGTGCATTCGTGCCATTGTTATCTCTGATTGGAACTGCACAGACCGCTCGCGTACGGCGCGTTCCGCCTCGGGCGTCGCCCGCAACGTCCGCGCCGGCACTACCGCAATCCCAAGCCGGCCAACCGGCCGGCGAGTCGGATTTGCGGTCGTGCGGTTCCCATTGCTACGTCGCGCGGTCGTACACAAAACGGTTTCTACTCGGTACTCTCGTTCAAGAACGCCCGTGTCCGCGCCGCGACCGCCGACCGGAACGCCGGGAAATCGACCGACGAAGAGCCGTGATACAGTCGCTTGTGTTCCTCGCGAACGATGTCCATCAGCGCCCGGTCGTACAGCGTCTCAAATGTGACATCGCGCCCGTCGTGTTCGTGTGCGAGTTTCTCGAAACGCCGGTCCGTGGCGTACGACTCCGCTAACTCCTCGGCCGGCGCGTCGACCGGGGTCGTCTCGTGGACCTCCCGAAAGTCAGGGTGTAGCAGTTTCGCCCACCCCCCACGCTTGTTCCGGATCACGACGCCCTCGGCTGGACCGTCGTACCACGCGGACATCGGGACAGCGTACGATTTGGGATCGAAGTCCCGCGTGTGGAGTTCTCGTTCAACTGCGTTGACCGGCTCGAGGCCCAGCCGCTCGAAGATACCGTGGACGGCCCCGGGCGGCCGGAACGACCCCTCGCTCTCGGACCAGATGTCGAAGCCGAGAAACGACGGCAGCCGGTCCCAGTCGTACTCGATCGTGTGGCGGTGGGTCGCCTCGCCGAAGAAGACGACCGACTCGACGTCGTCGACGGCGTTTCGGAGCGCCCCGCGGTCGAGACGCTCGCGGACGTGTCGGACGGCGTGCTCGTACGGCGCCGGGATCGCTTCAGGGTCGTCGTAGACGCGGTTCCGATCGCCGAAGCGGATCGCCCCCGACTCGCGGAGCTGGAACCGGAGGGCTGCGCCGTCGATCTTCTCAAGTACCCAGAGGTGCCCCGATTCGAACAGCCCATCGGGGGCGTCCGCCACCCGGGGGATGGAGGGGAACTCTTTCATTCCTATGGCATATACCGGACGCTCACGACCCCCGGCTCGCTACGGACTTCGACACGGCCGACACCGATGCGGGCCGCCCGGGCCAGCGTCGCCTCGTCGGTCAGGACGTCCTCGATCGCGGCCTCGGTCTCCTCTTCGGGTACTGTCAGGATGTGCAACTCCCCGGTCCCGGCGCGCTCCCGTCTTGTCACCTCACCGACGCCCTGTTCAGCCGCGAGGCGGCGTTCCTGTCGGGTGGGCGGTTCAGGGCTCTCATCGATGGAGAGCTGCCGCCGGGCTTCGATCTCGGCAATCCGGTACGTCACAGCCATGGGCGGCTCCGGCTCGAGGGTTCCCTCGATTACCTCCTCGGGGTCGACGCCCGGGTTGTCACCAAGCGTGTGGACCCCGCCGCGGTCGATGTCTTTTAAGACCGCCGAGGCCTCGTCGGCGTGGGTGACCACGAACCGTCCCTCAACCACGGCCACGCCCGTTCCATCGGCGTTTCCTGCCGTCATGTAGGGACGAAGACACCCGATACTCTTCGGGGTTTCGGGCGACCGCGACGATACGGTGGTCGATTTATACGCCGCTCGGGACTATCCCCGCGGTGTTTATAAACCCCCCGAGCCGTGCTCGCGGCCACTTATATATTGAATCGAATGTGTCGTTCGGACGTATGTACACCCGGGCCGCATTGCCAACGATTTTACGGGCCGCTACCCCGGTACAGTCATGAACGTTGATTTCGGTAACGCGCTGGCTTCGGAGGCGGTCACGGGCGTCTCCGAGGAGTCGCTCGAACGGCTCAACGACCGCGTCCAGGGGGCGCACGACCGGATCGCAACGGGGACCGACGACCGGGAGTTCGGCTACGCGAGCCTCGCGCTCCCCGAAGATACCGATCCCGGGGCGATCAGGTCGGCGCTTGAGGGATTCGATCCCGAGGCCGTCCTGACGGTCGGCATCGGTGGATCGGCCCTCGGTGCGGAGACGATCACGGCGGCGCTCGGCTGCTCCGAACACTACAGCCTCGACAACGTCGATCCGGCGCGGACCCGCGACCTCCTCGCGGACCTCCCGCTTGGGTCGACGCTCGTCAACGTCGTCTCGCGGTCGGGGACGACCGCCGAAACGCTTGCGAACTTCCTCGTCGTCCGGGAGGCGATGGCCGAGGCGGGCGTCGACTGGACCGATCGGACGGTCGTCACGACCGGCGATTCGGGGCCGCTCCAGGATTTAGCCGACGAACACGACCTGCCGAGATGCCCGGTTCCCGACGGCGTCCCCGGCCGGTTCTCGGCGCTGTCGGCCGTCGGGTTGGTGCCCGCGGCCGCCCTCGGGTGTGACATTGAGGCGATCTTAGACGGTGGGACGGCGGGGCGGGCGGCGCTGTCCCCATCGCTTTTTGAGTGTCCCGCCTACGCCTACGGGGCGGTCGCATACGCCCTCGAGACCCGCGGGGCGACGACGAACGTCTTCATCCCCTACGCCGAGGCGCTCGAACCGCTCGCGGAGTGGTTCGCCCAATTGTGGGCCGAAAGCCTCGGCAAGGACGGCCTCGGACAGACGCCCGTCCGGGCCCTTGGCGCGACGGATCAACACTCCCAACTGCAGCTGTACCGGGCGGGCCGAACGGACAAGCTTGTCACGCTGTTGCGACCCCGCAAGCGCGCGGACGAGCCGATCCCGGAGAC
>NZ_JBKEGK010000055.1:0-12980 GCF_046710025.1 Natronomonas sp.
GAGCAAACGCGGGATCCGACGGCGGTTGACGCCTACAGGTCCGACGAGTTGAATCGGGTGTAGCCGATCGCCAGTGGGAGAACGATCCAAAGTGCCATCACGATGAAGCCGAACCAGTCTTGGAGATAAAAGGCCAACTCGGAGTTAGCGTTCGCCAGTTCCCCGCTCTCGTCCAACCGGCGGACGACCCACAGTGTCCCCTGCTCGTAGGCAGCGGTCGGATCAAGGATCGTGAGCACCTGGAACAGTTCGAACACCGCGTCGCCCTCCTCGATACCCTCGAACGAGAAGCCGTTGATCACATAGGCGATCCCCTGTGCGAGGCTCGACCAGAGGAACTGAAAGACCACGAACAGTCCGAAGGCCCCGTAGGCCGCCCGGGCGGTCGACGACGTAAAAGCCGATACACCGACTGTGATCGCGATGAAGACGAACGCGAAGAGCATCGAGATACCGACGAAGACGACGTACTCAAGCGGCGAGAACGCGTCGGCAAGCGAGGCAGTAACAACAATTCCTACAGCGAAGCCGATGAACAGCGCAACCGCGACGACACCCGACCGGCCGACAAACTTCCCGATGAGGACGTCAAGCCGGCTGTTCGGCAATGACAACAGGAGTTTCAGACTACCGCTATCGCGCTCGCCGGCCAGCGAGCGGTACGCCACCGCGATGGAAACGATTGGGATGAAGACGGCGGTGGCGCTGACGAGGCCGGTGATCAAGAGCACCGTCGTCACCTCGCCGGTGAACGCGGCCTGCTGTGGCGGGTTGATCTCGGTGACAAGGTACGCTGCGCCCGCCGAGAACAGCGTAAAGAGCAGCGTCAACACGATCAGCAGTCGCGAGCGGATCGCGTCCCGAAAGTCCTTTTCAGCGACGGCCTGCCAGCTCATTCGTCGCCCTCCGTGTAGGCGGCGAAGAGATCCTCCAAGGGCGCCTCCTCCGTCGAGAAGTCCGAAACGTCGACGCCCAACCCCTCAAGTTCTTGAACGGCGTCCATCTTGACATCGTCTTCACAGGTGATTCGCAGCGTCGTCCCGTCGACGGTTACCTCGCCTATGCCGTCGAGGCTCTTCAGCCGGTGGGCGGCGTCATCGGGGACCGAATCGACCTCGACGACGAGTGTCGATCCGCCGCCGACGTTTTCGCGGAGGCCGTCGATGGTGTCGACGGCGACGAGTTCGCCCTCGCGGATGATACCGACGCGGTCGCAGACGGCCTCGACCTGCCCGAGAATGTGACTAGAAAAAAAGACCGTCGTCCCGTTGGCGGCTTCACTCTCGACTATCTCGCGGAGTTCGCGCGCGCCGTTGGGGTCCAGCCCCGAGGAGGGCTCGTCGAGCACGAGCAGTTCGGGATCGCCGACCAGCGCCATCGCGAGCGCGAGGCGCTGGCGCATCCCGGTGGAGAAGCCGCCGGCCTTCCGCCCTGCGGCGTCCGCCAGCCCGACCCGTTCGAGGATTGGATAGGGGTCGTCGTCGGCCCCCTTGGAGTCGATGGCGAACTGGACGTGCTCGCGCGCCGTCAAGCGCTCGTAGACGTCGAACCCCTCAGGGAGGACGCCGGTTCGTTCCCTGACCGCGACGCTGTCGTCGCGGGCGTCCCGACCCAGCACCCGGACAGAGCCGGAGTCGGGACGGATAAAGTCCAACAGCACGTTGATCGTCGTCGACTTCCCCGCACCGTTGGGGCCGAGGAAGCCGAAGATCTCGCCGTCCTGGACGTCCAGATCGAGACCCCGGAGCGCCCGCACGTCGCCGAAAGACTTCTCGACGCCGTCAAGTTCGATGGCGGCCATATCGTCTCCGGATTCCCGCCGACACACTATAGGCCTTGAGGATCGCACGCGCTGGCGAAACGGGAACCGTGTAGCGAAACCGCGGAACCGTATAGCGAAACCGTGCTGGGGCCCCGACGTGGGGAAATCGCGGGGCACGGCCTCCGCGTTAGCGGGAATATATGCGGCGACAGTCTTGGGGTCGGATGAAAAAGCGTTCGGCGACGGGACGGCTCGTGTTAGTCGCTCTGGATCCGCGGGGCGAGCATGAACGTGACGTGGCCGTCGCCCTCGGCGAAGCCGAAGTGCATCTTGATCGGGAACTCCTCGCCGAGTTCCATCGTCACCTCGGCGTCCTTCGGGATCGCCTTGTTCATGTCCTTCAGATAGTCGAGCGAGAACAAAGAACGCGCATCGCCGGGGGTGAGGTCGATGAGGTCCTCGCGACCCAACTCGAGGTGGACATCGTCAGTGTCGCCCTCAGCGTCGACGTAGAACTGCTCGGCGTCGGAGTCGACGCCCAACGCGATGTGATCTGAGACCATGTCGGCGGCCGTGACCGACCGGTTGATGTCCGCGCCCTCGATGACGACCTCCGATGAGAGATCCAGATCGGGGAGATCGGGTTCCTGCCGGATCGAGTCGGGGTCGATGAGCGCGAGCGTGTACTCAAGCCCGTCTAGTGAAATATGGAGTTTGCGGGTCTCCTCGTCGAGTTCGAGGTGGACCAGTTGGCTCGAATCGGCCATCGCGACGATGTCCTCAAGGCGATCGAGGTTGACCCCGATGACGCCGCCGTCGGTCTCGTAGGACTCGAAGGCGTTCGCCGACAGCTCCAGATCGACCATCCCGACGTTCGCCGGATCGACCGCACGGATCGTGAGGCCCTCTTCCTCGAGGCGAATCTTGCATTCATCGACCAGCACGCCCACGGAGTCGAGCGCCGCCCCGAGCGTATCCGCACTCACGATAGCCTTGAACATATACGTCTCTTTTCTCCCCGATACCTTAAAAAAACGTCCCATTGCACCGCCCTCGCCGACGGCCTCGATCTGGCCGTTCGAGTGGTTCGGCCGTTGGATACCGGCTCACTCGAGCAACAGCAACTCGGGCGATTCGAGGTACTCGATGACGGTGTTGGTAAACCGGGCGGCCTCGGCCCCGTCGACGACGCGATGGTCGATCGACAGCGAGATCGTCAGTACCTTCCGCGGGACAACCTCCTTTCGCGCTGCGTCGCCGCTTACACCGTCCGTGTCGCCGTTGGTCGCCTCAACCACCCGCGGCTTCTCCTTGATCGCACCCAGCCCGAGGATCGCCGTCTCGGGGTAGTTGATGATCGGTGTGGCGTACTCGCCGCCGACCGCGCCGAAATTCGTGATCGAGAAGCTGCCGCCCCGCATCTCCTCGGGGGCGATTGAGCGATCCCGCGCCCGTTCGACGAGGTCGTTCATTTCGTCGGCGATCTCGAGGAGGCTCTTGTCGTCGGCGTGTTTCAGTACCGGCACCATGAGCCCCGCGTCGGTCGCCGTCGCGATTCCGATGTTGTGCGCCCCCCGGAGAACGATCTCCTCGTTGTCCTCGTCGAGATGGGAGTTGAGGATCGGGTACTGTTTGAGCCCGGCGACGACGGCCTTGATGACGAACGGGAGGTACGACAGCGAACTCCCGCGCTCGGCAGCGCGTTCCGTGAGCCGATTCCGGATCCCGACCAGTTCGGTCACGTCGGCCTCGTCGTGATGCGTAGCGTGCGGGGCCGTGTACTTCGAGCGCTCCATCTGCTCGCCGATCGTCCGGCGGACGCCTCGGTACGGGATGCGTTCGTCCTCACCGGGCGTGGGGCGGTCGGCCGTCGCGGGCGACGGTTCGGCTGCGTCGCCGGAGGCCGCTCCACCGGCGCTGTCCGCAGAGAGTGCCTCGGCGTCGGCCGCCTGTGCCCGCGTCTGTGCCTCGGCGTAGGCATCGACCTCGGCGGGCGTGACGAACGCCTCGCCCTCTTTCACCCGGTCGGTCGGGACCGCGTCGATGTCGACGCCCGCCTCCTCAGCGTGTTTCCTAGTCGCGGGGGCCGCGAGCGTCCGGGTACGATCGGCGGCCGTCGCCGGTCGCGTCGTCGACGCGCCTTCGGTCGGCGATGCCGTCGCCGACGCGTCCTCGTCCGCTCTGTTCCCGAACGATCCCTCGTCGTCGATCCGACGGGTCGCGGATTTCGCCCCATCAGCCTCTCCGGTCGCCGAGTCAGCGTCGGCTTCGACGCCCGCCGCATCGTCGGCCGCCGCGCGCACGTCAGCGTCGGTGATCCGGCCGCCGGGGCCGCTGCCATCGACGGCTCCGATCTCGACGCCGAGTTCGCGGGCCAACTGTCGGGTGGTCGGCGAGGCAAAGGTTCGGCCGCCCCCCGAGCCCGAATCGGCGGCGTCGGGAGCCGCGTCGCCGGCATCACTTGTTTTCGTCGACGCCTCTGCGCGGTCGGCGTCCGCGTCGGCCGATGCACCGTCAACGTCGAAGGTGACGATCACCGTCCCGACGGGGACCATCTCGCCCTCCTCGGCGAGAATCTCTCCGACCGTCCCATCGACCGGCGAGGGGACTTCGACGACCGCCTTGTCCGTCTCGACCTCCGCGACTGGCTGGTCCTCGGAGACGGTATCGCCTGGGGCGACGAGCCACGAGACGATCTCGGCCTCGGTCAGCCCCTCGCCAACGTCGGGGAGTGTGAACTCGCGGGCCATGCTATACCTCGTATGTCTCCCGGATCGCGTCCTCGATCCGCATGTCCTCGGGCAGGTAGTAATCTTCCAAGGCGTACAGCGGGTAGGGGACGTCGAAGCCGGTCACGCGGTTGATCGGTGCCTCCTGGTAGTACAGCGCCTCCTCTTGGATTGTTGCCGTGATTTCGCCGGCGAGGCCACCGGTCTTTGGCGCCTCGTGGACGACGACGGCCCGGCCGGTCTTTTTGAACGACTCGACGATCGCGTCGGTATCCATCGGCGACAGCGTCCGCAGGTCGACGACCTCACAGTCGATGCCGTCCTCGGCGACCGCTTCGGCGGCCTCAAGCGTCGGCCGGGTCATCGCACCCCAGGTGAACACCGAGAGGTCATCGCCATCGCGTCGGACGGCGGCCTCGCCCAACTCGACTGTGTAGGACTCCTCGGGAACGTCCTCGCGGAACGCCCGATAGATGAGTTTCGGTTCGAGAAACACGACGGGATCGGGATCGCGGATCGACGCCGCGAGCAGTCCCTTCGTGTCGTAGGGGGTCGAGGGAACGACGACCTTCAGCCCCGGCTCGTGGGTATAAAACGTCTCCTTCGATTCAGAGTGGTGTTCGGGCGCGCGGATACCGCCGCCGTAGGGCGCGCGAACGACCATCGGGCAGGTGAACCGCCCGCGTGATCGGGTCCGGAGACGCGCGGCGTGGGAGACGATTTGGTCGAAGGCGGGGTACATAAACCCAGAGAACTGCAACTCGGGAACCGGCCGGAAGCCGTAGGCCGCCATCCCGATCGCCGTGCCGACGATCCCCGACTCCGCAAGCGGCGTGTCGATGACGCGATCCTCGCCGAACGCGTCGAGGAGTCCCTCCGTCGCCCGGAAGACGCCACCGTTCTCGCCGACATCCTCGCCGAGGACGAGCACGTCGTCGTCGCGCTCCATCTCGCTTTTCAGTCCGTCGCGGACGGCCTGTACCAGCGTCAGACTCTGTGTAGATCGAGTGCTCATTCGAGTAGCTCCTCGTCGCCGTAGCGTTCGCGCAACCGTTCGAGGGCTGCGGCCTGTTCGTCGAGCTGCGCCGTCCGTTCGGCGTGGACGTGATCAAACATATCGGTTGGGGCGGGGCGTTCGGTGCGCTCGGCGGCCTCAATCGCCGCCGCGACTTCCGCCTCGATCTCCGTCTCGATCGCGTCGACGCCCTCGTCGTCGAGAAGCCCCTGCTCGCGGAGATACGTCTCCAGCCGCGGAATCGGGTCTTTTTGTTTCCAGCGCTCGACCTCGTCGTCGTCGCGGTACACAGAGGGGTCGTCAGCGGTCGTGTGGGCGCCGAAGCGGTACTGGATCGCTTCGATGAGCGTGGGTCGGGTCGCCCGGCCGGGGGCGTCGTCGGCCGCAGCGTCGGGGTCCTTCGCCTTCGAGAGCGCCTCGGTCGTGACCTGATACACCGCCAGCGGATCCATGCCGTCGACGAGAACCCCCTCGAAACCGTAGGCGTGGGCTTTTTGCGCCAGCGTCGCCGAGGCCGACTGGCGCTCGCGGGGCACCGAGATCGCCCACTGGTTGTTGTTACAGAAGAAGACGGCGGGCACGTCAAAAACGCCCGCGAAATTGAGCCCCTCGTGAAAGTCGCCCTCGCTCGTCGCGCCATCACCGAAATAGCAGAGAACGGCGGCGTCATCGCCACGGAGATCAGCGGCCCAGGCCGCCCCGGTGGCGTGCAACACCTGTGTCGCGATGGGGACGGCGACCGGAAAGACGTGCACGTCGTCGAGAGCGTTGCCGCGCTCGTCGCCCATCCAGTAGCGTAGCGTCCGTTCAACGCCGACGCCGCGGACGTGGGCCGCCGCGTGTTCGCGGTAACTCGGGAAGACCCAGTCGTCGGCGGCGAGCGCCATTGCGCTGCCGACCTGTGCGGCCTCCTGGCCGGAGAGCGGCGGGTACGTCCCCATCCGACCCTGGCGCTGGAGGCTCACCGCGCGCGTATCGAAGTGGCGGGCAAGCCGCATCTCGCGGTACATCTCGACGAGGGACTCGTCGTCGATGTCGGGCACGGTGGCCCCCTCGCGAACCCGTCCGTCCTCGTCGAGTACCTGGACCCGATCGCGGGGGTCGCGCCGCGCGCTCATGGGTTCCGCCCTCGCATAGGCTAACCGACCGCGGCCGTCGTCATAGTGTTTGCGTCGATACAGTACCGGGCGACACAACCGGTCGTGGTCAGTCCTTGGCGGCCGCAACCCGGCGGTCGATGACCGCCTTCGCCTCGGTGGCGGCCTGCTTCCAGCCGTAGCCCTGCTCGTAGACGTGTCGTTTCGAGTCGACGAGCTTCTCGGGTGAGGATTCGTCGAAGCCGCCGCGATCCCACGTCCCGGACTCTTGGAGCCACTCGACCGTGTTCTCGCGGGCCTCCTCCCACGAGAGGCCGACCATCTCGTAGAACGCCACCATCGCGAACACGGAGTGGTCGTGGGCACCCGGGACGCTACCGTTCTCGTAGATCGTCTTGAGCGGCTCGAATGTCGGCCGGGAGACGCGATCGGTATACTCGTCAGGAGCCAGCAGCCGGAGCGACCCCTCTTCGTCGACCACGCGCTGGTCGCTCCGCAGACGGCCGAAGACGGCGGCGTGGAGTCCACTCCAGCGTTCGGGGACCGCCTCGCGGAGCGCGTCCTCGTCGGGGAAGGTCCGTGCCGAGAGCGCACCGAGGAGGTCGGTGTAGGCCTTCTCGATGTGGCGGCGGTCGGTCCCCTCGAACTCGCAACCGGGGTCGTGGAGGTTGCTCGTCGTTCGACAGTCGGGGCAGCGATACCTGAGACGCACGGATGTTCGTGGGGTGGGTTCGGGGATTCAAATGCGTATCGTTCGCCGCGGCGGCCGAGGGCCCAGGTAGTCATCGGCGCTCGATCGAACAGGTCGGTGCGTTTATTCGCGCCGCGCCGATACCGAAGCGCATGGAGCGGCTCCACGCCCGATACCCGTTTTTGGACGCCTCGCGGGCGGCCGTCGAGGCAGCGGGGATCGATCTCGCGACCCTGGTCGCCGAGGGGGGACCGGCCGTCGAGCGCGGCCACGAGCGCGTCCGACGGGCGCTTCTTGAGGGAACGACCGTATCCGAGGAGCCACGCGCCTGGAGCACCCGTGCCGAACTGCTGTCGTACCCGATCGCCCGCGTGCTCGTGTCGCTGCTCGATATCCCGGGGGCGACCGAGAAGTACGCCGCCGCGGAGGCGGCGACAGCGCGAGAGCGCTTTGTCGAGGACTTCGAGGCGGACTTGGAACTGAAGAGCGCCGAGGGGGGACGGCTGACGCTCGATCGGCTGCTCGCCGACTTCGAGTTGGCCGGCGGCGTCGAACCGATCGGCGACGGCCGCTTCGAACTCGACGTGACTGCATACCTCGAGCTCGCGGCCGAACTCGACGACGATCGGTGGCATCTCGCCCGGCGGCCGCTCTCGGCGGGGACGGTCCCCGTCGGGCGGCCGGAGCTGTATACGCTGCTTCGGGAGGCGGTCGGACGGCGGGTCCGGGAGGGGCTTCCCCTGTCGGTTCCGGAGTCGATTGAGGCGCCGCTGTCGTCGGAGTTGGCGTCGATCCGGCGCGCGATCGCAGATCTGGATCCGCCCACGTCGTTCGAGGCGGTGACGCCGGGGCTGTTTCCGCCCTGCATGCGGTCGTTACTGTCGCAGGCCCGCAACGGGGCGGGACTGGCGGGCCTGCCCGATCACTCGCGTTTCTCGCTCGTCTCGTTCCTGCTTGCGGCGGGGCTCGACGCCGACGGTGTCATTGAGCTATGCGACGTTCCGGAGGCATCGGCCGAGACGGTCCGGGCACAGGTCGAACGCCTCCGCGACGATGACGGTGCGGTCGCCGTCCCGCCGTCGTGTGTCGTGATGGACGAGTACGGCGACTGCGTCGACAAAGACGAGACCTGCGAGACGATCCGGCACCCGCTCTCGTACTACGAAGCGGCGCTCCAGCGGACCGCGGACGATCGGATCACCGACTGGCGAGACAGCGGCCAAGGGAAATCCTGAGCCGGGAGCAGAACGATCGAATAGACACGGCAGGGGGAATCGATATCAGTCGACGAACGATGCGTACCGCTTCCGTCGACACGTCGGGCCATTACTGGGATGAGATTCCTCGTCGTCGGAGGCTTCGAGAAGCGCTGCTCTCCTGTAATCAGGAAAGACGCGCCGTGCCTTTCAGGTGAGATACTATTGGGGTGTCTGTATATTACTCGGCTGCCGAGTATATTATAGAACGTACCGGACTCGGAGGGGCGATTTATCAGTAACGCCGCGAGAGGCCGAAGCCGATCACGGACATGAGGATAATAAAAAAGGCGATAGCGGCGACGAGTGCGAGGCCGCCGTTCCCCGTCAACGAGCCGTCGGTGTACGTGGAGCCGATCCACAGGACGATCGCGGCGAGCGTTCCGGCGCCAGCGAACGCGACGACGGCTTCGACGACGGCATCCCGATCCATGTCCACGGATGCGATGGTGTAGGAGAAAAACGCTTCGAAGGCGTGCTCCGAGCTGAGCGAGGAGCACGCGATAGTGAGCGCCTCGAAACAGCGAGCGGGAAGGGAGATGACCCGCAGTTTCCACAGGCTGTCCTACCCGTCGACGACGGCGACGGCGCCGTACATGCCCTGCGCACGGTGGGGGACACAAACGTAAAAAATGGTGCCCGCCTCGTCGGCGGTTTGCTCGATCGTGAAGCCCGCCTCATCGGTGAGTTCGCTTTCGAATTCGTAGTCGCTGCCGTCCTCTGAGACAACGTTGTGGGCACCGCCCTCACCGGTCCACTCCCAGACGACGTTCGTCCCGGTGCTGACGACCACGCCAGAGGGATCAAACGAAAAGCCGTTGTCACCGGCGCCGGTTTCGATGACGACCTCGTCTTGGCCGGTCATGTCCTCGAGGGACCCCTCGTAGAGATTCGCGTCGTTGTCGTCGGCGAACGACTCCGTACGTGCTTCGGGGCCCGGTGCGTCGCTGTTTCCGTCGTCGTTGCCGTCGCCGTTTTCATTCTCGTTGCCGCCGCCGTTGCCCGAACAACCCGCAAGCGAGCCCGTTACGGCCACGGCCGCTGTACCACACACGAACTGTCGTCTGTCGAGGTTTCTCATGTGTACCGCAGTCGTGTACCGGACGGCATATAGTTGAATTTGCGAATATGTTCACGAACCGGCAGCAGCGACCCCTACGGAGCCGACATCGACCAGAGCATTAGGACGGTCACCATGGCTCGTCTTTCAGTCCGACGGCGTAGGCGAGCGCGTTCGTCCCGATGTGCAACAGCGGCGTCAACACGATAACGGCGACGACGACAGAAAGGGTGAACGTATCGAGGAACCAGCCGGTCGCGACAATGGCGGTCAAAACCAATGAGACGACGACGAAATCAAGTTGATCGACGCCGGGGAAGACGGCACCGCGTTGGCGACCGGTGCGGCGTTTCAGAAACGAGGCGAGGATATCGCCGAGCATCGCGCCGAACGAGAGGGAGACGGCAGCCGCGACCGGAAACGGGTCGGCGACCACGATGCTGCTTATAAATGGGTGAATCCGGTTGAGCAGAAGCGCAACGGCGACGCCGGCGGCGGTGCCGACGGCCGTCCCGCGCCAGGTCTTGCCGTCGCCGAGGATTCGATTGTCATCGTCGAGGGTCCGGCCGCCGTCGATGGGCCGGCCGCCGCCGGCGAGCACCGCGACGTTGTTCGGAATATAGGCGGGAAGCATGGCCCATATCGCCACCGCGACGGTCTCGACTACCATACCGCGAGTGCGAACGGCCGTGGTATAAAAAGCGTGGTTCGGGGGGTGACGCCTGGGCGGCGTTCGGGCCGGGGGGACGCTACCCCTCGTCGGTCTCGGAGCGTTCCGGGTTCGGCAGCAGCGACTCCTCGGTGACGTTGATGTCGATGCCACGGTCCTCGTTTTCGCCGAAACCGGCGCTCAGGATCCGGGTCAACGAGTCCTCGACGGTTTCGTCGATCTCGGTGTAGACGTCTGATTCAACCTCGATGACATAGCCCGTCGTTATGTTCGGCGCGGTGGGTAAAAACAGCACGTCCCGGCCGTCGTCGGTCGTCTTGCCGGTCTTGAATGCGGTCATCCGCATCCCGTTCCAGATTTCGAGTTTGACCGGCGTCTGGAGTTCGTCGGGGCCGGAAACCGCCGTTTCGACGGCCATCTTCGAGGCGTTGTACACGACGCGGAGCCCCGGCAGGCGGTTCATTGCCCCATCGAGGAGTTCCTCAAGGATGTCGCCGACGGTCGTTCGCATCAGGTAGCCGACGGCAAGCACGAGTAACCCGAAGAGCAAGAGCGTAATGAACACCCGAGCGATGACCGGCAGGCCCCCGAGCGTCGCTTCGAGAAACGGGAGGTTGGCGATGGCCTGATAAATAAAGGCGACCACGTAAGCGGTGATGAGCAGTGGAACGAGGACAATCAACCCGCTCGCGATGTCACGCTTCCACGAGGGCGACAGCATTCACCTATACCTCGGGGTGCCGTGTAATCAGCGCTTCGACTGACCGATCCGGTGTCTGGTCCGACACAAAGAGTCAACGGGGTCGGATGCGTAGCCCCGCGTATCGGATTCCGAATGCGAGACGCACGCGCCCACGGATACCGGCTACTCACCGCGCTCGGAGCTGTCGTTGAGTCGCTCGTCCACAGCAATCTATTCATTTCGATCGCTGCCACGTCGGTTGCACTCTCAACGATGTTGCTCGTCGGACTCGCGCCGGACCCACTGGCGCTGTTTATTGTTTTCGCGGCGACGCTTTTCGTCTACAGCCTCAATCGGATCACCGACATCGAGGAGGACCGCGAGAACGTGCCCGGACGTGCCGACTTCACCGAACGGTACGGTCGTATCCTCCTCGCGGCGGGCGTTGTTCTATACCTGCTCGCCATCGCCGGGGCGGTCGCCCTCGGGTTGCCGGGCGCGCCGTTTCTCGCCCTCCCAGCCGTCGCGGCGGCTCTTTACTCGCTGTTTCATGTCAAGCGGATTCTTCTCGTAAAGAACCTGATCGTCGGCGTCTCGTGGGGGATCATTCCGCTCGGCGTCGGCGTCTACTATGGGACCGGACCGCGGGCAGGGATCCTCGTCCTGTCGGTCTTCTTTACTATCATGTTGACCGTCGCTGCGGCGGTGTTCGATATAAAAGACATCGAGGGAGACCGCGCCGAGGGAATCCGGACCGCGCCGATCGTCTTCGGGATCCGAGCCACTCGAATCGGCGCCTTCGCTGTCACCGTCGTCGTCGCGGTCGGGGTCGTCGCGCTCGTCACAGCCGGGATTCTCGCCCGTCGGTTCCTCGTCTTGCTCGGCTTTCTCGCCTACGTCGCCGCCTACATCCCGTTCGCGACGCGGAACCGAGGGGCGCTGTTTTATGGGTTCGTCATCGACGGCGAGCACGTCTTCCTCGCCGCGTTGGTGGTCGCGATGGAGACGTTCTGACCCCTCGGCCGCGCCGAATCGGGTATCTCCGCCCCGAAGCGGGCGATTTCGAGTCGGTGGGCGACCCACAAGCGTTTAATCGCCCGCGGGGCAAGAAACTGTATGCCCGAATGCCCACTCGCGGACGAATGTCCCAGTTTCTCAGAACGCATCGAAGGCATGGGCTGTCAACACTACGGCGACCGAGGCGGTGCCGAGTGGTGCTCCCACTATAGCCAGCCGATCCGGGATCTCAAACAGCAACCCGTCCAACTCGGCGAGGAGGTCGTCGTCGATGTCGAGGACATTCACGAGTCGGGCGCGGGTGTCGGCCGAACCGAGGACGGCTTCATCGTCATGGTCGACGGCGTGTTACCCGAAGCCCGTGCGAAGGTCAAGATCACGGAGGTCCGATCGAACCACGCCAGAGCCGACGAGATCGAGCGCCTTCCGATGGACGAAGACGCCGAAGCGGACGACGGGTCCGACGTCGAGGCCGCGGGCGAAGCGGCCGAAGATGACGATGAGGACAACCGAAGCGATCGACAGAAAGCACTCGATCGGGAGCGCTTGGGCAGCCGCGAGAACTTCTGGGGCAACTAGGTGGACCGACAGTGAAAGACACCGTCAGACGGCCGCTGGCGCCGATCCAACAGCAGTCGGAATGGCAGCCGTCGCGTGGATGGTGCCGACAGCCGCGAGGGGCGCGTGACGCACAGCAACCGACTGAACTACGATACGACATCGGATGACAGTTCCTAACGCTGACGAGATGTTGGACCGGGTAGGGTTCGACGAGGAGACGAACGTACTGACGCGCCGTCAGGCCGAGGTGCTCTCGCTCCGCGAACGCGACGTGTCGCAGGCCGAGATCGCCGAATCGCTCGGAACCTCGCGGGCGAACGTCTCGAGCGTTGAATCCAGCGCCCGCGAGAACGTCGCCAAGGCGAGAGAGACCGTCGCCTTTGCCAACGCGTTGACTGCCCCGGTCCAGTTGACCATCGAGGCGGGAGAGGATCTCTACG
>NZ_JBKEGK010000056.1:0-12934 GCF_046710025.1 Natronomonas sp.
CCCGAGGCGTGGCGCGAGGCGCTCAGCGATATCGAACGGCGAGCGATAGAGCGAACCGTCGAGACTGAGTTCGATGCCATCGTGCTCGCCGAGGCCGGGTTGGACCGGATCGGGCTACTCGAAGAAATCGAGTACAGTCGACTGCCGGCTCCGTTCGTCTCCGCACCGGGGCAGGGCGCCCTAGCCGTGACGACGCGCAACGACGGGGTGGCTTCGACGGTTCAGTCCGGCCTCGATCACCCACGAACCCGGGTCGAGACCACCGTCGAGCGGACGATACTCGGGACGCTCGGTGGCGGTTGTGTCGCCCCGATCGGGATCTACGCGGTCGTCCAAGGCGAGTACGTCCAGACGCAGGTCCGGGTGCTCTCGCAGGACGGTACCGAGGAAATCGAGGCGAGCCGGGATCTGTCGGCCGAACGCCACCCAGCGGCGGCGCGTGAGTTCGCCGAGGAGCTGGCCGAACAGGGCGCGAAGGACCTCATCGCCCGCGCGCGGAGGGACGAAGAAGAATGACCGGGACAGTGTACCTCGTCGGCAGCGGGCCGGGGGATCCGGAACTGTTGACTGTGAAGGCGAGGCGGCTCATCAACGAAGCCGACGTCGTCCTCCACGACAAACTTCCCGGCCCGGAGATTCTCGAATCCATCCCGGAGTCGAAACGCGAAGATGTCGGCAAGCGGGCCGGCGGGGAGTGGACGCCACAGGAGTACACGAACCGGCGGCTCGTCGAACTCGCCGAGGAGGAAGCCGATGTCGTCCGCCTCAAGGGGGGCGACCCCTTCGTCTTCGGACGTGGCGGCGAGGAGGCCCAACACCTCGCAGAGAACGGGATCGACTTCGAGTACGTCCCCGGCGTGACGAGCGCGATCGCCGGCCCCGGCGTCGCCGGAGTCCCGGTCACCCACCGCGATCACGCCTCGTCGGTGTCGTTCGTCACGGGCCACGAAGATCCGACGAAAGCGGAGTCGGCGATCGATTGGGGGGCGCTGGCGGCGACGGGTGGCACCATCGTCGTGTTGATGGGGGTCGGGAAGTTGCCGATGTACGCCGAGGAACTGCGTTCGGCCGGAATGGGTCCGGAAACGCCCGTCGCGCTCGTCGAGCGGGCGACGTGGCCGGACCAGCGCGTCGCGACTGGAACGCTCGAGACGATTGTCACGGTGCGCGACAAGCGGGAAATCGAGCCGCCCGCGATCACCGTGATCGGCGAGGTTGCGGCCACGAGAGCCGATGTAGCGGCGTTTCTAAAGGGCGAGTCCAATCCGGAGAGCCAGGAAAAATGAATCATATATTGCTATATCAAATCGCTCTGGCGGCGGAGATCGACACAAACAGGGGGCGGCGATGAGCCGCGTCGCTTTCTTTAGGCCCGACGACGAGCGCGCCAAATCGGCCGCAACGATCGTCCGCGACCTCGGGTGTGAACCGCTCTCGGATCCGATGTTGGCGATCGAGCCGACCGGCGAAACGCCACGGTCAGACGCCGACCACACGGTCTTCACGAGCAAGACCGGCGCGGAACTCGTCGGGACGGCCGGCTGGCGGCCGAGCGGGGCGGTGGTCGCCATCGGGACTCCGACTGCCGAGGCGCTTGAGGCGGCCGATTATACGGTCGATCGGCTCCCTGCGGAGTTCTCCTCCTCGGGACTCGTCGAGGAACTCGCTTCGGACGCCGCCGGGGCCACAGTCGAAGTTGCTCGCTCGGATCACGGCTCCGCAGTCCTCTTGGATGGACTGAACGACGCGGGCGCGTACGTCCACGAGACGGTGCTATATCGGCTTATACGACCAGAAGACGCCGGAAGATCGGCCGAAGCCGCCGCCCGGGGCGAACTGGCGGGCGTCTGTTTCACCTCCTCGTTGACTGTCGAGCACTTCCTCGCCGCCGCCGCGGAGCGCGGGGTCCGGGCCGCGGCGATCGAGGGGCTGCACGGAGCGACGGTCGGCACCATCGGCGAACCGACCCGGAAGACCGCCGAGGCGGCCGGCATCGGCGTCGATGTCGTCCCCGAAACGGCCGAATTCAAGTCGCTAGCCGAGGCCGTCGTCGAACGGCTGTAACGGGTGCGAAAGCAGGACTAAGCGAAGAGCAAAACAGGTCGGCAGGACGCGGACAGGAGGGCTTTTCACCGGCGCGGACCCACCGGCGTGTATGGACGCGCCGCTTTGGACGGACGAACACGCCCCGGAGCGCTCGGAGCTTCCACAGCCGGCGGTCCGAGAGCACTTAGAGCGCGTGGCCGCCGAGCCGATGAACCTCGTCGTGTTCGGCCCCCGCGGCGCCGGCAAGACGGCCGCGATCCGGGCGCTCGCCCGCGAGACCCACGAGGACCCGGACAACGACTTCGTCGTTATCAACGTCGCCGACTTCTTCGACCGGACAAAAAAAGAGATCCGGAACGACGATCGATTCAGGGGGTTTCTCGAGGGACGATCGAGCCTCTCGAAGCGGGACATGATCAGCCACATCCTGAAGGAGCAGGCCTCCTATCAACCGGTATCGGGGAAGTTCCGGACGATCCTCCTCGACAACGCCGAGGCGATCCGTGAGGACTTCCAGCAAGCGCTGCGCCGGGTGATGGAGAAACACTACGAGGCGACGCAGTTTGTCATCGCCACCCGCCAGCCATCGAAGCTCATCCCGCCGATCGAATCGCGGTGTTTCCCGATTCCGGTTCGGGCACCCACTCACGCCGAGACGGTCGCGGTGCTCGAACGCATCGTCACCCGCGAGGGCGTCGAGTACGACGATGACGGCCTCGAATACGTTGCGGGCTACGGCGACGGAAACCTTCGTAAATCGATTCTGGGCGCACAGACCGCCGCCGAGGACGAAGGGGCGGTGACGATGGAGGCCGCCTACGAGGCGTTGGGGGAGATCGGGCTCCGAGAGGAACTCGAATCGATCCTCGCGGCCGCCGACGAAGGGGCCTTCGAGGACGCCCGGGGCGACCTCGACGACCTGCTGTACGATGAGGGCTACGAGGGCAGGGAGGTGCTTAACGCGCTGCTCGGCGCCGCCCGGAGCCGATACGGCGGCGATGAACTCGCGGCGATCCACGAACTCGCGGGCGAGATCGAGTTCGAGATGGCCGATGGAACGTCTGATCGCGTCCACCTGGGGCGGTTGCTCGCTGAATTGGGCCGGTAGGCCCTCGATCCGTCGGGGCGTCGGGCCGTGGTCGGGAGGCAGTCCGAGTTGGCGGGGACAGCTATTTTAAGACGTGCACGTGCCGTGTCAGTGAGGCGTGAACCCGGCGGTCGAACCGGTCCGCGACGGTCCAGCCGGCCGCTTCGGCGGCGTCGCTCCAGACCCGATCGCCGACCAGCACCGCTCGCGGCGCGACACGGCGGAGTTCCGAAAGCGTCCCGCCGACGAGGTCGGAAAGAGAGCTGCCAGCCACCTTCGATTGTCGGCCGTAGGGGGCATCCAAGACCGCGCCGTCGAAGCTCCCGTCGGCGACGGGAAGTCGGGTGGCATCGCCGCGGAGAACCGAGCCGTCGCCGAGGTAGGCCGAGAGGTTACGTCGGGTCCCGCGGACCATCTTCGCCTGCGCGTCGACGCCAACGACGGCCGCACCCGCGAGCCCGGCCTCGACGAGGATGCCGCCGGTGCCGCACATCGGATCGAGAAGCCGGGCGCCGGGCGCCGCTCCGGCGATGTTCGCGAGGGCGCGGGCGTCCATCGGAGCCATGCTCCCCGGTTGGAAAAACGGTTTGTCGGTCGGCTTCCGGGCGGTGAAGTCCCGAACGGTCTCGGCTTCGAGCCATCCGAGCGCCGCGAGCCCAGAGGAAAAGAGCGCGACGAGGGTGTTGTCGGGATCGTCAAGGTCGACGTCAAAGCCCTGATCGACGAGGCGTCCCCCGAGGCGGCGCTCGGCGGCCTGGGTGTCGACCCCCGCGAGCCCCCGGACATCACGGGCCCTGACGGCAACGGTGCCGGTCCGGTCGCGGCCGGCGGTCCGGACAAGTGCGCTCGCAGCCGCCACGTCCGACTCGCAGGTGCCGATCAACCGGCAGATCCGGCGGGTATAGGCAAGCGTCTCGGGGGCCTTGATTCCGCGTGCGGTGGCGACCCCCGGGGCGACGGGGTCGACGGCCGAACAGCGGCTCTCGGCCTCCCGAACCGCGAAGGCGTCGTCCTCGCCGGCCAACTCCAGCAGGTACACGCCCGGACGTGGCCGCCCGCGAGAAATAAACGGCCCGGTCGGAATCGATCGGGACGGCCCGAAAGCTCCGGGATCGGCCGGGCGTTGCTGTTTATGTAGCCCGAGACGGCAGCGACGGAGGTACTTATAAGAAAGCGAGGGCGACGTTACAATCCACACTCACCGCCGCTACGGTGGCGCGCGCTCGGAGCCGTGCCCGAGGGACGGGTGGCGAGCGCGAGCGTGTCGACCCCCGAGGGCCGACTCTCCGTTCTACGTGCGAGAGATGAGTGACGCGAAACCGGCGGAACATATGTTCCGCGAGCGAACGGACGCGGCGCGTCCGTGAGCGAGGCGCGTTGCGCCGAACGAATCGGTCGGGGAGACGTGTGGGCTGCGGGGACTGTTGAGGGGCGTTTATAAGACCCAGCGGGAGAAACTCGGGGCGGAACCACGGATCAAGCAGCTGATCCAATGCTGACTCACCCCCGCGCGCGATCGTAGAGGGTCACGTAGTGGTCGCCGTGGCGGGCCTCGTGTTCCTTCGCGCGCTCGTGAGCGGTCACGCAGTCGTCGATCCGTTGTTCGAGATCGCAGTCGTTGCACTCGATCTTACATGGCATATGTTGACATACATTGTGGAGGATAATCAAGCTAGCGGCGCGAGGATTGAGCCATTTGTTACTACTGACGGTTGCGGAGCCGGAGATCAGCCGGGGGGTTGGAGATCTAAGGGTGCGACCGGGGCGACGGCCGCTTATAAACCGTTGTACGCGTGAGCCTCGAGCGTGTCTAACTCGACGGTGTCGAGGACGGCCTCGTTCGTCGCATGAAGCACAACGGGCGGAACGGTCGTCTCCGGGAGCCGTTGCTCTCGCGTCGCGTCAAGCGCCTCGATCCAGCGGCCGAGACAGAGACACCACTGGTCGCCCGGATCCAGCCCGGGGAACTGTAGGTCTGGCCGCGGGGTGGTCAGGTCGTTGCCGCGCTCCTTGCTGAATTCTAAAAAGTCCGCGGTCATCACCGCACAGAGCTCGTGGCGGCCGCGATCGCCCGGGTGCGTGCCGCAGCAGCCGTCGCGCTCGAACCCGGTTGTCGGATCGGTGCTACAGGGTTCGAGGGACTCGCCGAGGACGTTCGTTTCGGGCATACGATCTGTAGGCGTCGAAGGGACAAAAAGGCCGCCCCGAGGGCGAAAACGCGGGGGGTCGAACCGTAGAGGGCAGTGCCATCGGCGGCGGCGGCGGTGATACCGGTGGTGTCGACAGCGCCGGCGATTTCGCTCAGGGTCGGCGTTTTCGCGGTGGCGGTCGCGTTTTCTCGTGACCGCCCGACCAGACAGCGGCGACACGTGACCGAGCATATTGTGGCGTGCTGTATTGAAAACAATACACAATATTAAGTCACCGGGTGACGAAGGTCTACGTACAATGGCATCTCAGATAGACATCGAAGCCGACACGACGGTCGACGCCCGCGGGGCTGCCTGCCCCGGCCCGCTAATGGATCTCATCGGGAAGATGCGGGACGTGGAGTCGGGCGCGGTTGTACGGCTGTTGAGCGACAACGAGCAGTCGCTCGGTGACGTCCCCGAGTGGGCCGAGGAGGCCGGCAACGAGCTCCTCGAAGTCGTCGAGGGCGATGGACACCACGAGTTCTACGTGGAGAAATCATGAGCGAACACATCGTTATCCTCGGCGGCGGCACCGGGGGTTCGGTGTTGGCGAACGACCTCGCGGAGCGACTCGGGACGGAACTGGAGGCCGGCGAGGTCCGGGTCACGGTGCTCAACGACGGGCCGGATCACGTCTACAAGCCGGTGTGGCTCTACGTCCCCTTCGGATTGCGCGAACCCGAGGACGCCCGCCGGCCGCTCGCCGACCTCATCGACAACCGGGTCGACGTCCGTGAGGAGCGCGTGACCGAGATCGATGCGGACGCGAAGGAACTGGCGTGTCGGGACAGCCACCGCCCGATCGAATACGACCACCTCGTGATCGCGACCGGGTCGACGCTCGCGCCGGAGACGATTCCGGGTCTCGAGGCGGGCGGACACGACTACTACAGCGAATCGGGCGCCGAAGCGCTCCGCGAGGAGCTGTTATCGTTCGATGCGGGACACCTAGTTCTCTCGGTTGTGGGATCGCCACACATGTGCCCGGCCGCGCCGCTGGAGTTCACGTTCATGGCCGACGACTGGCTCCGGGAGCGCGGGCTCCGCGAGGACGTCGAGATCACCTACACCTACCCCATTGGGCGCGTTCACGGCAACCCACACATCGCCGAGTGGGCCCGGCCGATCTTCGAGGAACGCGACATCAGCGCCGAGACGTTCTTCAACGCCGAGTCAGTCGACCCCGAGGCAGGGACGATCACCTCTATGGAGGGGACCGAACTCGACTACGATCTCCTCGTTTCGATCCCGCCGCACCGCGGCGTCGACGTCGTCGAGGCGGCCGGTCTCGGCGAGAACGGATGGGTAGATGTCGACAAACATACCCTCGAAGCCGAAACAGCAGCGGACGTCTACGCCATGGGCGATGCAGCTACAACGGGCGTGCCGAAGGCCGGCAGCGTCGCCCACTACCAGGCGGGCGTCCTCGCACAGCGGCTCGCCAGCCGGATCCGGGGACGGCCCGCGACAGCGACGTACGACGGCAAGACGCTGTGTTTCATCGAAACCGGGATGGACGCGGCGTCGTTTGTCGAGTTCGACTACGAGACCCCACCGTCGCCCGCGCCGCCCTCCGAGAAGCTCCACTGGTCGAAGCTGGCGTACAACGAGTCCTACTGGTTGACCGCACGGGGGCTGCTCTGAGATGGCGGACGGACCCGCGGCCGACGCCGTGATGACCGATGAGGCGTCGGCAGATCTTGAGGCGGCGATCGAGGAAAACCCCGAGGCCGTCGCCGAGTTCGTCCGCCGGCTGGACGCGGTCAACGAGTTGCTCGACGTGCTCTCCCTTGGAGAGAACGCGCTGACCGACGAGATGATCCGAGAGGTCGCCGGAACGACCGCGACGCTCGCCGAATCCGCCGACGGGATCGCGACGGAGGAAACGGTCGGGCTGGCCGAAACCGTCGGCGAAAACGGGGCGGAACTCGAAGCCGCCCTCGAGTCGGTGCTCGAACTCCAGCGGACCGGTGTCCTCGACGAGCTCGTCGAACTCGGCGGCGTCGCGTCGCTTCTGAGTTCGGCTCTCGACGACGAGATGGTCACCTCGCTGGCCGCGACTGGGTCGTCGCTGGGCGAGATCGCCGACATGGCGGCCGAGGAGGACGCCCGTGACGGAATCGAGACTGTGCTTGGGGGGCTCGCCGAGGCCGAGTCGGAGCCGCCGGATCAGGTCGGCCCGATCGAGTTGCTTCGGGCCTCGCGGGAGCAAGAGGTCCAGTACGGCCTTGGGTACGTACTCGCGCTCGCCCGGGCGATCGGTCGGTCGCGGCCGGCGGACGACGGGCCGACGTAGGGTTGAGCACGACGAACCGGCCGAGCAGCTGGAATTCTGGGCACACGGGCAGCTTTCGTCGGTCGTCGTGCAGGCATACTTATCATCCCAGGCGTCGTCGTTTGTGAGTATCCGGTGATCGGATGAGCGAGGCCAGCGAATCAATACGGATTCTTCACGTCGACGACGAGCCTGGGTTCGCCGCCGTGGTCGCCGAGTGCCTCGAACGCGAGTCTGACGATCTCACCGTCGAAACCGCCGACGGGGCTGACGAAGGGATCACTCACCTGCGCGAGCACCGCGTTGACTGTATCGTCTCGGATTACGATATGCCCGGCGAGAACGGCATCGAGTTTCTTGAGCAGGTCCGGGAGATCGACCCCGACCTCCCATTTATTCTCTTTACCGGCAAGGGCAGCGAGGAGATCGCCAGCGACGCCATCTCGGCGGGCGTAACGGATTATCTTCAGAAGGAGACCGGCACCGGCCAGTACGCCGTCCTCGCAAATCGGGTCGAAAACGCCGTCGAACAGTACCGGGCGCAACACGAGATTAAGGCCAGTCAAAAGCGGCTCTCGCTTTTTATTGAACAGTCGCCGCTCGGGGTGTTGGAGTACAACGAGGACTTCGAGATCGTCCGGTTGAACGAGCGCGGCGAGGAGATCCTCGGCTACACGGAGGCGGAGCTACGGGGTCACACGTGGGAAGCGCTCGTCACTGAGGAGAGCTACGAGAACGTCGACGCGGTTACCGACAAACTCGCCGACGCCGAGGGCGGTTACCACAGTGTCGACGAGAACGTCCGCAAGGACGGCGAGCGAATCATGTGTGAGTGGCACAATCGCGTCGTCACCGACGACGATGGCGAGGTCGTCGCGATCTTTTCACAGTTTCAAGACGTCACTGAGCGCCGAAACCGCGAGGAACGGCTTCGGCGAACGACCGCCCGTCTCGAGGCGCTGTTCGAGAACTCCCCGGACGGAGTCGACGTCCACGACGCCGACGGGACCATCGTCGATGCGAACCCTCAGTTGTGCGAGCTGACGGGGTACGACGAGTCGGAGCTGGTCGGCATGAACGTCTGGGATATTGACGTGGCGGTCGATCCGGATGAGACCGCCGACATCTGGGCGGGGATGTCGGTCGGCGACAGGCACGAACTCAAGACGCGATACCGTCGCAAGGACGGCACAACGTTCCCGGTTGAGGTGCACATCAGGCGACTCCGCATCGACGGCAAGGAACGCTTCGTCGCGATCAGCCGTGACATCACCGAACGCAAGCGACGCGAGGCCGAACACGAGCGAACCGAGACGAGCCGTCAGGAGATCCACCGGATCACAACCGCGACGGACCTCCGCGCCGACGCGAAGATCGAGCGCCTGCTCGAGATAGGCCGGGACTCGCTTGGCGTGGAGAACGCCCACATCGTCGAGATCGATCGCGAGGCGAACCGTCACAGGATCAAAGCCACGTCCGGATCGGAGATCATCGATGTCGGGACCGAGAGCGAGCTCTCAAATACGTTCTGCGCAGCGGCGGTCGATACCGACGACGTTCTCGACCTCTCCGCGACGGCGTTGGAGGACGACAACGATAATGAGAGCAAACACGAGCAGTGGGGTGTCGGCTACTACATCGGCACGAAACTCGTCGTCGACGGCGAGCTCTTCGGGACAGTGTGCTTCGTCGATCGCGAGCCGCGCGAGCGGCCGCTGACGGAGGACGAGCGGGCGCTCGTCGAACTCATCGCCCAGTGTGTGAGCCACGTTCTTGAGCGCGAGTCAGCTGGCCGCAGGCGGGAGGCGATCCTCGATCGAATGACCGACGCGCTGGTGGCGGTCGACGACACGTGGCACATTCAGTACGCCAACGAAAGCGGTCGGGCGTTCGTTCGGGGGGCCGACGGTTACGCCGGGTCGGGCGACGGAGCGAGTGACGGGGGAGGCAGCGAGGCGAGTGACGAGGTCAATAACGAGGCGCACAGCGAGGCCGACGACGGGGTTCGTGGGCTTCACCTCTGGGAGGCGCTATCGGCGGCCGACGGGACAGCGTTCCAGGAGGCGTGTCTCGAAGCAATGTCGGAGCAGCGTCCGGCTTCGTTTGAGGGGTACTACCCGCCCAGGGAGCGCTGGCTCGACGTTCGGGCGTACCCGTCCGAGACGGGGGTGTCGGTGTACATCCGGGACGGGACGACCGAGCGCCGGCGCGAGGAGCAGATCGTCGAGCGCCAGCGGACTATCCGAGAGATCTACGAGGCGATCTCAGACGTCGATCACACGTTCGATCGGAAGGTTAAGCGTCTCATCGAGATCGGGCGTGACATCGTCGACACGGAGTACGGGTCGCTCTCGCGGGTCGAGGGCGATGACTACGTTTTCGAGGGTATCGAAGGCGGGGGCGACGATGGGGCGATCGAAGCCGGCGACGTCGTCGATCTCGGAGCCACGAACTGCGAGCGGATCGTCGAAAGCGAGCGATCAGTCGTGTTGGCCGACATCGCCGAGGAAGCGCCCGAACTCACCGGAAAAGCCGGTTACGCCGAGTGGGACATCTCCTGTTATATCGGGACGCCGGTCATCGTGGAGGGGTCGGTGTACGGCACGTTCTGTTTTTACGACACCGAGCCGCGCGAGGCACCGTTCTCGGAGTGGGAGGTCGCGGTTGTCGACCTGATGGGCAAATGGATCAGCTACGAACTCCGGCGGCGGCGCACCGAGGAGCGCCTCCGCCAACAGAACGAACGATTAGAGGAGTTCGCAAGCGTCGTTAGCCACGACCTCCGGAACCCCCTGAGCGTGGCCGCGGGCAACCTCAAGCTTGCCCGCGAGGAGTGCGAAAGCGACCGTCTCGAGGCGGTCAGCGACTCGATCGACCGCATGGAAACGCTGATCGAGAACCTGCTCGCGCTGGCCAGAGAAGGCGAAACGGTTTCAGAGCGCGAGGCCGTCGACCTCGCGGCGGCCGCGGAACGGCACTGGGGGCGCGTCGAAACGGCCGATGCGGAGCTGATCGTTGATATCGACCGGACGGTCGAGGCCGACCCGAGCAGGCTGGCACAGCTGTTCGAGAACCTATTTCGGAATAGTGTGGAACACGGTTCCACAGATGGCCCGGCTGAGCCCGACAATGGCATTGAGCACGACTCGACAACCGATCGGCCGGACGCCGACGACAGCGTCGGGGGCGGCGTAACCGTCACCGTCGGCGAACTTGAAGACGGCTTCTACATCGCCGACGACGGCCCCGGAATCCCCGAGTCCGACCGCGAGCAGGTCTTCGAGGTGGGCTACTCCGACGACGACGGGACCGGCTTCGGGCTGGCGATCGTCAAGGAGATCGCCGCTGCCCACGGCTGGGATGTCGGCGTTTGCGAGGCCGAAACCGGCGGGGCGAGCTTCGAGATCACGGGGATCGACGAGCCCGCAGGTGCGGACGCGGGCCCGAGCGACGACGCGGAGTCGGGCGGAGACGTGGACCCGAACACGGACGTAGAATCGGGGCGATGACGCGATAGTCGACACGGCCGAACCCGAGGCTTCTTTCCCGCGAGTCGCGTACCTGCGGGCATGACGGTATCCGTTCGCGAGGCAACGGAGGCGGACCTTGAGGCGATCCGCGCGGTCGCAGAGGACGCGTGGTACGCCGCGCTGGGTGGCGCGCTCGACCCAGCCGAGATCGCCGCGGCGCTCGAAGCGTATTACGATCCCGAAGTCGTGGGTGCGGGGATCGAGAGCGAGGGCATCGCCTTTTACGTCGCGTCGGTCGGCGGCGAGGTCCGCGGCTTCGCCAGCGCCGAGCGGACGTGGGCCGATGAGGTCGAACTCCACACGGTCTACGTCCACCCCGACCGGTGGGGCGAGGGGATCGGCGAAGCGCTCTTCGAGCGGGTCGAGACGTGGGCGCGAGGCGAAGGCGCGGATCGGGTCGCCTGCGGCGTCCTCGCCGACAACGTCGTGGGGATCGGCTTTTTCGAGTCTGTCGGCTTCGAGCGGGGGCGGACAACCGAGGCCGAGATCGTCGGGGCGGTGTACGACGAGTACGAGTACGAGTACGAACTCCGAGCGTAGCCTGCCGCCGGCCGAAGGCATTAGCCGCCGCCGGACGAACAGACGATATGGATCTGTTTTGGCACCGGCGGGACCCGAGAACGCGTGACAACGCCGGGCTCGCGGCGGCCGCGCGGGCTGGAACGGTCGTTCCGGTGTTCGTCTACGATAGCAGCCTCTTAAATACGATGGGGGACAGACAGCGGGCATTGTACCTCCGGCACATCAAGGCGCTCGAACGTCGCTACCGGGAACTCGACAGCGACCTCGTGGTCCGGGCCGGCGACCCGGATGACGTCCTCGTCGACCTCGCGGCGGAGTACGGCGCTGACACCGTCTTTTATAATACGCACTACCGCGCGGCACAGCGGAACCGACAGCGGGCCGTCGAGGACGCGCTTTCGGGCGCCGGCGTCGACACCGACGCGCGGACGGACCTCGTATTGGTCGGCCCCGAGAAACTGGAGCGGTCCTATCCGAACCACAGCCAGTTCCACAACGACTGGGAGGCGGTCCCAAAACGAGGGTCATACGCCGAACCCGACGCGGACGCCCTCGCCGGGATCAGCGACGGGAAGACGGTCCCGGAGCCCGAGGTCGACATCGAACTGCCGGCGGCCGGCTACCGTGGCGCTCGCGACCGTCTCGATACGTTTGTCGACCACGGGATCACCTCGTACAACGACACCCGAGACGACCTGCGGATGGCTGTCGAGGAGCCGACCCACGCCGTCTCGCGGCTGTCGCCGTATCTCGCGACCGGGGCGATCGGGATCCGCGAGGTGTGGGCAACCGCGAGCGAGGTGTACGACGCCGTCCACGGCGGGGAGCGACGGAACGTCGACAAGTACAGATACGAGCTGTCGTGGCGCGAGCAGATGTATCATCTGCTGTACTACAACCCGGATCTCGCGGTGTCGAACTACAAGTCGTTCCCGAACGACATCGAATGGCACAACGACGACGACGCCTTCGAGGCCTGGACCCGCGGTGAGACCGGGTATCCGCTCGTCGACGCGGGAATGCGGCAGTTGAACCAGGAGGGATACATCCACAACCGGCCGCGACAGGTCGTGGCAAGTTTTCTCAGCAAACACCTCCTGATCGACTGGCGGCGTGGCGCGCGGTACTTCACCAAGCAGTTGCTCGATCACGACTACGCCTCGAACCACGGCGGGTGGCAGTGGGTCGCCTCAACCGGTACCGACTCCGTCGACGTGCGGATCTTCGATCCTGTGAGTCAGGCGAGCAAGTACGACGAGGGGGCGACGTACATCCGCGAGTA
>NZ_JBKEGK010000057.1:0-12861 GCF_046710025.1 Natronomonas sp.
AGAAGATCGAGTGAGGGAAAATCAAGTGAGGGAAAATCAAGTGACGGAAAATCAAGTGACGGAAAATCAAGTGACGGGGGGAGAACATCACAGAAAGCTGGACAGACGACGGAGATAGCGATCAAGTAAGAACTCAGCAGCTGAGTCTTGGAGAGTAAATACATTCCAGCCGACTTCAGTCAGCATCTCAGCGTCGCACAAGGGACAGTCTCCGATGTGATGTTTGAAAAGAGAAATTCGAACTTGTGAATGAATCGACCGCAGGCTTCCCGATCCTCGGACGGCCAGTTCGGCGCTGGTATATCTGAGCCGAGACGGAACGTCGGTCGATCAGACCAACGCACAGAGCACGGTTACACCACCGGGGGTCGCGAGGCAATTCCGTTCCGGCTCACGGCCCGCTGTCGATGAACGTCTCCACGAGCTCGGCGATCGCCCGACGGAGCCGGTAGGAGACCGTCGAGCGCGGGAGATCGAGTACCCCAGCGAGTTCCTCAAGAGTCACCTCACGCGGAGTTTCGAAGTATCCGTGCTCGGCGGCGGCAACGAGTACGTCGCGCTGCTCGGGCCGGAACCCGTTGGGGAAGACGAAACGGCTCCGCCACTGGTCGAGTTCGGTGAGATGGTCGAACGAAAACTTGAGCCCCTCGGCGATGCGTGCCCCTAGCGTGTCGTAGAGCAATCCGATCTTCTCGTCGCGTTGCGCTAAGACCTGCCAGGTCGCAGTCTGGCCGGTTCGAGCCTCTACGAACAGCGCACCGGCCGAAAAGTACCGGGTGGCGATTGTCGGGACGGTGTCGCAACGCCCGATATCGGAGACGTAGGTATACACCATCCGACATCTGGGCTGCTCGCCGAGCTGGCTGATCCGACGATCACCATCGCACGGCCGGCTCCCTATCGATTCCCGGTCCAGCGACTCGTCGAAGAGCAGTTCATCGAAGGTCAGAAGCTCGTCCGGATCGCCGGTAACGAACTCCAGGGCCCACATCCGTTCGGGGTCGAGACACGCGTAGATACGCTCCGAGCGCACGGAATCGTTGTCGGTGAGCGCGTCTGCGACGACGTCGATGCCCTCCTCGTACGTGATTGTGAAACCGAAATCATACATCCTACTCGCCGCCGATGGATTCGCCCGCGCCACCCCGTCGCGGGTCGCTCAAGCAGCTGAGATCCGGTTTGATCGAAACCGTTCGTCGATTCTCGGGGGGAGGAATATCGGACATCGGTCGTGTCGCTGAAGTTGTTTGTCGACATCCTACATGAACGCTCCGGCAGGAGATCTGCAGGGCGAGCGCCCGGTGGTCCGGACCGACGTTGCTAGACAGCTTGTCGTGCGACAAAGTAATTAATAATAATGTATATCCCAGATCTCACACGATGTCCGAATCCGAAATAGACGCCGACGTAACCGTGAACGCGATCGGTTCGTCCTGTCCAGGACCGCTGATGGATCTCATCGGCAAGGTGAAATCGGTCGACTCCGGGACAGTCATCCGACTCCAGAGTTCGAACGATCAGACGGAGGGCGATGTCGACGAGTGGGCCGAGGAGTCGGGCAATAAACTGCTCGCGGTCGTCGACCACGAGGATCACCAAGATCTCTACGTGGAGGTAACATGAGCGAACGCATCCTGATTGTCGGGGCTGGGACGGCCGGTTCCGTGCTTGCGAACAACTTGAGCGAGCACCTCGCCGACGAGATTGATGCTGGCGACGCTGAGATCGTCCTCGTCAACGACACCGAGGAGCACGTCTACAAACCGACGTGGCTGTACGTCCCCTTCGGCGAAAAGACGCCAGCCGACGCCCTTCGTCCGCTCGACGAACTCATCGACCGGCGAATCGACCTCGTCATCGACCGGGCGACCGCCGTCGATACCGACGCCAAGACGGTGTCGTTCGCGGGCGAAACGGGAGAGCTGTCGTATGATCATCTCGTTCTCGCGATGGGTACGAGCGTCTCGCCGGCCGAGACGCCGGGGCTTGCCGAAGGCGGCCACCACTTCTACGGACCGGACGGCGCAACGGCGCTCAGAGAGGAACTCGCGTCGTTCACCGGGGGACATCTCGTTCTCTCGGTCATCGGCAACCCCCACATGTGTCCGGTCGCGCCGCTGGAGTTCACGCTGATGGCCGACGACTGGTTCCGGAACCGGGGGCTCCGCGAGGACGTCGACATCACCTACACGTACCCGATCGGACGCTCCCACGGTATCAGATCCGTCGCGGAGTGGGCCGATCCGATCATGGAGGAGCGGAATATAAACGTCGAGACGTTCTTCAACCCCGACCGGGTCGACCCCGAGGCGGAGGTCATTCACACCGTCGAGGGGCAGGAACTATCCTATGACACGCTGGTCGCGATCCCGCCTCACGAGGGCAGCGATCTAGTCCGGGAGGCGGGTCTCGGCGATGACGGCTGGGTCGATGTCGACCCGAACACGCTCGAGGCGACCGGTGCGGAGGACGTTTACGCGCTCGGGGATGTCGCCGACCTCCCGACGAGCAAGGCCGGCAGCGCCGCCCACTACGCGGCCGGGGCGCTCGCAAAGCGGCTCGCGAGCGTCGCCCGCGGGGACGTGCCGACCAGCGAGTACGACGGCAAAACCGTCTGCTTCATCGAGAGCGGCCGTGACGAAGGGACGTACATCGCCTTCGACTACGAGGAAGAGCCTACGCCGAAAGAGCCCTCCCGGCTGTTGCACTGGTCGAAACTCGGCTACAACCAGTCGTACTGGCTGACCGCCAGGGGTGTCCTATGAGCACGCTCGACGACGAGGGCGAGCAGGGGACCGAACAGGCGGTGCCGCCGGAAGTCGAACGCGCCATCGCGGAGAACCCCGAGGCCGTCGCCGGCCTGCTGGAGCGGTCGGGGCAACTGGGGGAGTTACTCGACATGCTCGCGCTACTGGAGGACGGTCTCGACGACGAGATGGTCGAGAGCCTCACGGGCGATGCCACCACGCTCGGACTTGCGGCCGCGGAACTCGCCGAGCAGGAGACCGTCGCCCTGTCGTCGTCTGTCGGCCGCCATGGCGAGGAGCTTGCCCAAACCGTCGATCGGCTTGCGACGCTGCAACGGACCGGCACCCTTGATCGTCTGTTCGAAGTCGCGGACGCGCTCGCGCTCGTGACAGACGCTGCCGACGACGAGATGATCGAGTCGCTGGCTGCGACCGGAACGTCGCTGGGCGAACTCGCCGATACCGCGGCCGACGACCAGGTCCGAGCGGGGCTCGTCGATCTTCTAGAAGGAGTCGGCCGGGCCGACACGGAGGCGGCCGAACCGGTCGGAGCACTCGGGTTAGTCGGGGCGCTCCGCGATCCGGAGGTCAAAGACGGCCTCGGCTATCTGCTCGCGTTGGCCCGCGGCGTCGGCGCCGAGCGAGCCGATAGTGCGGACGTGACGGGCGAACTCGAACGCGGCGATCGGAGGCCCTAACGATGGCAGCGACTGCCGATACCGACGTGTTAGTGCTCGGGGCCGGGGCCGGTGGGACGATGACGGCAAACATTCTCCGGCGGCGTCTGGATGTGAACGTCACCGTCGTCGACCGGACCCGCACACACCACTACCAGCCATCCTACTACCTGGTCCCCTTCGGGTATATGGATCACGAAACCCGCGACGCGCGCAATCTGCTTCACGATGACGTGACCTTTATCGAGGACGCCGTACGCGGAATCGATCCCGACGGGAACACCGTGACCGGCGAACGGAACACATACCACTACGACGCACTCATCGTCGCGGTCGGCAACAGTCTTCAACCGGAGTCCGTCCCCGGGATGCTGGAAGGGTGGAACCGGACGGATAGCGTCTACCCGTTCTACGACCCCTCGGCGGCGGACGCGCTGGGCGAGGCGATCAAGACGTTCGACGGCGGTCGTTTTCTCGTGTCCGTTCCCGACACCCCGATCAAGTGTGGGGGCGCGCCGCTGAAACTGACGATGCTGATGGAGGAACACCTCCGGAAACGCGGTGTCCGCGAGGCGTCGGAGGTCGTCATGACCAAGCCCGGCCCAGACGTGTTTGGGACGGGACCGAAAGCCCCGTATCAAGAGCGCATCGAGGAGATCTGGGCGGAGCGCGATATCGAGTTCGTCCCGGAGTTCACCGTTTCGGAGATCGATTACGAGGAGCGAGTAGTCCACTCAAAAGAGGGCGAAGAGCAGTCATACGACATCTACGCGCCGGTTCCGCCGCAGTATGGCCACGAGTTCCTTGTCGAGGAAACGCCGCTGACCGGCGGCGGCGAGTACGTCTCCGTCGACGATCACACCCTCCAACACGAGACGTATTCCAACGTGTTCGCGGTCGGAGACTGTGCGGACGTGCCGACGTCGCGGACTGCGTCGGCGGCACGCAAACAGTCCCACGTCGTCGCGGACAACATCGAGGCGTTCCTCGAGAACCAGGGCCTCAACGACGGCTACGACGGGTACACAGCCTGCCCGGTCCTCACGGAGCAGGGCAAGGCGATGATCGCGGAGTTCAACTACGAGGAGTCCATCTCCGCGCCGGTCGTCAGCCGTCTCAACTGGATCCTCGACATCAACGTGATCCCGTCGCTGTACTGGAACGTCTGGATGCGCGGCTACGATCCGGTGCCGTGACCATGTCGGACGCATCCGAGCCGGTCGGTGAGATCCCGGCCGAGGACGACGAGGGGGTCGATCGGCTGCGAGCGCGCGTAGAGGCGAACGCCGACGACCTCGCAGAGCTTCTGGATCTCTTGGTCGCGATCCAGGGCCTCAGCGAGGACATCACTCCCGAACTCCGGACGGCGGCCGCCGAACACCGCGAGCCGCTGGCTGAGCTCCGGACCTCACTTGAGCGCGAGGAAATGCTCGTGCTGGCCGAGCGCGTCGGTGAGAACGCGGAGGATCTCGCGGAACTTCTAGATCTGCTCTCGGTGACGCGGGATCTCGCCGCCGATTTGACCCCGGAACTCCGGGCCGTCGCCGTTGAACAACGCGGGGAACTGGAGGCGCTACGGCTCGCGTTCGAGCGCGAGGAGACCTTGACGTTGCTGCGTCGACTCGGCCACAACACGGACACATTCCTCGACCTTCTGGCCGTTCTGGAGGTGACGAGTGAGACGCTCGCCGACCTTGCACCATCGGAAGACGCCGAAGCGGCGGCGCTCAGCGCGGATATCGAGCGTCTCGCGGCCGCCTTCGACCGCGAGACGACAGTCGCAACGGCCGAGCGTCTCGGAGAAAACATGGAGACGCTTCACGGGCTAGTCGCCTTACTGGAAGGGTTCGGCGAGAGTGCCGGGCGGACCACCGCGGAGTACTACGAACTCGGGCGGCGACTCGGCGGGGCGGCCGAAACTGCTGATCGGGTCGCCGACCCAGCGGTACTCGAGACCGTCGAAGCCGGCGCGGGGGCGGTCGCCGAAAACTCCGACCGACAGGTCGGCATCCTCGGCCTGCTATCCGCGCTTCGGAACGACGATGTGCAGCGGACGCTTGGGACAGTTGTCGAGGCGGCCGAGCGCGTCGGGGCCACACGGCGGGCGGAGGGAGAAGACGAGTAGTGCTGTCTCTCCGGTCTGTCCGAAGCTGTGACGCCAATGTTCACAGGGGGCGAGACGCCTCCGTCCGCACCGAGCGACCGTAGTGAGCGGTAGGGCGGAGATGAATCACCCAACGCACTGATCTGTCGCTCTCGTGGCCCCGCATCGCTCACATCTAGCAGTTCAGCAGTAAAGAAGCGCTAGCTCGGGGCTCGGACGAACGGTGAACTCAATTCGTACGTTCGACGCCCGTCATTTCGACGCGCGTGCCCCCGGTCGAGGCGTCAGCAATCGCGACGCGCCAGTGGTGGGCCGCAGCGATGTGCCGAACGCGAGCCAACCCAAAGCCAGCGTGGCCCTCTCTATCCGACATCCCGATGCGGAACGTGTCGTCGCGCCTGCTCTCGCGAATCCCCGGGCCGTCGTCCTCGACGTAGAACCCATCGAAGAGGGCACCAACCTCGACGGTCACCCCCGGCTCGGAGTGATCGATCGCGTTTCGATACAGTTCCCCGAGCAGCCCCCGAAGCCGCTCGCGGTCGGCGATGACCGTCCCGAAATCCGGGCGGCTCCCGTCGAGACCCCGAAGGCTGGCTTCGCCGGTGTCGAGATCCGCCCAAACGGATTGGGCTGCCGACGCGAGGTCGACGGGGTCGGCCGAGACAGCCGGGCGACCTTGCTGGACCAACGCGTTCATATCGTCGAGAAACGAGTCGATGCGATCAAGCGCGTCTAACCCGTTTTCGATCGCTTCGTTTTCGACGCCCCCGCTGGACGTGTCGACACCGTCGGAGAGATACTGAAGATATCCGGTTGCGACGTTCAGCGGACTCCGCAGATCGTGCGAAAGGGCGTGTCTGATGTCCTCAAGCCGTTCCCGTTCCCGTTGCAGCTCCCGTTGACGGACGTCGGCGGCGGCACCGTCGGCCTTCGTGTCCCCGCCCGGGTGGGTCGACTCGAACGCCCGCCGAACCCGCTCAACCAGACGCTCGACCGCATCGGGAGTCCCCCGGCGGACGTATCCGGAGACGCCGGCTTCGAGTGCAGTGGCCGCAAGCTCTTCGGACCCGTCGGTGACGAACAGCACGAACGGAGCGGTTGGCGACGCGAGTTGGCGTGTTCGCTCCCGAGAGAGCGCGATGCCGTCCATCCCAGCGAGGTGAGCGGCGCTGACGATACAGTCGATCGACTCCGGGAGGGTCTGAAGCGACGAGAGCGCGGACGCCGCATCGGGCTCCGAAAGCACCTCGACAGCCGTCTCGAGCTGTGAGAGCCGCGTCGTTATCGCAGCGTGGTCTTCCGATTCAATCCCGACGAGCAACACGCGGCGTATCGACCCCATCACAGTGTGGTATGGGCTATCCCCGTCAATACGCTTCGGATCGTCGCCGGGCCGTTTCGGGTCGTCGCCGAGCGGTTTTTTCGCCACTAGACATCTCATACGACGCCCGACGGGATCGATGCCCAAAATCGTGGAAACAATCATATCCCGTGCACTCCCAGCGTCGGTACGTTGCCGGGATCTATCGTCGCGGATTTTCAAGCCGACGTGGACGTAGACGGTCGATCCGAGGAGACCGCAGACCGGACGCGAGTCGTCCTAAACGAATCGAAACTTGGTTTCGGGCTCGACGGTGAGAAACAGGTCTTCGAGCTATCGAACATCTTCGATATCGTACAGGGTGTTTCGCGGGGGCAAGAGGCCGGATCGACCGGGACCGTCACCCTCGCGTCCCGAACCGACGGCCACCGAACGGCCATCTCAATCAGCGCCGGCGTGGAGAGGCTGGTCACGTTCCAACAGATCCTCTACAAGCAACTCCTGAGCGGAACGGACGTCGTATTCCAGTGTCGAGACCGCGCCGGCACCGCCAAGAGCGGGCCACAGGAGGGTACGCTGGTCGTCAGCCCGTCGCGGATCCAGTTTCACCCCGACGCAGCGGGCGAGTCGGTCGGTATCGCCAGAGACGAGCTAATCAAATTCAAGACGCCGTCCGGCGTGTCCGGCCACGACGATCAACAACCGGCGGTCGTTATTTACGCCGACACCGGCGATCGAGTTATTAAGACGACCGCCAGCCTGCCCTCGTTTCGGCTCCTCAATCTGTTCGGGCGGTATCTGCGGGCCGACCTGTTATCAACGGACGCGATCGGAACCGCATCCGGAGACGACGATACCATCAGCCTCCTGCTCGTCGATGACGACCCACACGACATCGAGATGGCAAGCGTGTTTTTGAGACAGCAACTCGAGGAGTTATCCATGACCACGGCCACGAGCGCCGCGGAGGCGCTCGATATCCTCGGCGGTACGCCGAGCGCCGGCGACATAAACTGCATCGTCAGCGACTACCGGATGCCCGGCATGAACGGCATCGAGTTCCTCAACGAAATTCGCGATCGGTATCCGAAATTGCCGTTTATTCTTTACACCGGGCAGGGAAGTGAAACGGTCGCAAAACAGGCGATTCTGGACAACGTCACCGACTACGTCGAAAAGGATGTCGGGCGTGGACAATACGAAGTGCTCGCCGAGCGGATTCAAAAGGCCATTCGCTCTTGAATCGCCCACCTGCCGGCTCCCGGAACCAAGGTTCTTATTCGGTGGCGCGCCAAGGGTAGATACTCAAATGGCTCGCGCGGAGGACACTGAGGTCATCGACAAGTTCGAGGCGTTCTATCGCGACTACTACCGGAACGAGATCGGGCAACTCGCACAGAAGTATCCAAACGAGAAGCGATCGCTGTACGTCGATTGGAACGATCTCTACCGGTTCGATCCCGACCTCGCGGACGACTTTATTGCGCAACCCGACCAGATACGCGACTACGCCGAGGAAGCGCTCAGGCTCTATGATCTACCGGTCGACGTCAAACTCGGGCAGGCGCACGTCCGGGTGCAGAACCTCCAGCGCACGACCGGGATCCGGGACATCCGCGCGCGTCACCGCGGCCAACTCGTCGAGGTAACGGGCATCGTCCGGAAGGCGACCGATGTCCGCCCGAAGGTGATCGAGGCGGCCTTCGAGTGCCAGCGTTGCGGCACGCTAACGCGAATTCCACAGACCTCCGGTGAATTTTACGAACCCCACGAGTGTCAAGGCTGTGAGCGACAGGGACCCTTCGACATCAACTTCGACCAATCGGAGTTCGTCGACGCCCAGAAGCTCCGGATCCAGGAGTCGCCCGAGGGCCTCCGAGGCGGCGAGACACCGCAAAACATCGACATCCACATCGACGACGACATCACGGGGGCAGTCACCGCCGGCGACCACGTCCGCGTGACGGGCGTGCTACATCTCGAACAGCAGGGCTCGAATCAGGAGAAATCGCCGGTCTTCGACGTGTACATGGACGGCATGGCCGTCGAGATCGAGGACGAGCAGTTCGAGGACATGGACATCACCGACGAGGATAAAAAGCGGATCATCGAACTCTCCAACGAGTCCGACATCTACGAGAAGATGATCGCTTCGATGGCCCCTTCGATCTACGGCTACGAACAGGAGAAACTCGCCATCATCATGCAACTGTTTTCGGGGGTGACGAAGCATTTGCCCGACGGCTCCCGGACACGTGGCGACCTGCACATGCTTTTAATCGGTGATCCGGGTACAGGAAAGTCGCAACTTTTGCAGTACATTCGTAACCTGGCTCCACGGTCAGTATATACATCTGGTAAAGGATCGTCCAGTGCTGGACTCACCGCTGCGGCTGTCAGAGACGACTTCGGCGACGGCCAACAGTGGACGCTTGAGGCCGGCGCGCTCGTGCTCGCCGACCAAGGGATCGCGGCCGTCGACGAACTCGATAAGATGCGTAGCGAGGACCGCTCGGCGATGCACGAAGCGCTTGAGCAGCAATCTATTTCCATCTCCAAGGCCGGTATCAACGCCACCCTCAAATCGCGGTGTTCGCTTCTGGGCGCGGCGAACCCCAAGTACGGCCGCTTCGACCAATATGAGCCGATCGGCGAGCAGATCGACCTCGAGCCGGCGCTCATCTCACGGTTCGATTTGATCTTCACGGTTACGGACCAGCCCGACGCCGAGGAAGACGCGAATCTCGCCGAGCACATTATCAACACGAACTACGCGGGCGAGTTGCACACCCACCGCGAGAACACGACGACATCGAACGTCTCCGAGGAGGAGGTCGAAAACGTCACCGAGGATGTCGAACCAGAGATCGACGCCGAGTTGCTCAGGAAGTACGTCGCCTACGCCAAGCGGAACTGCTACCCGATGATGACCGAGGAGGCGAAAGCCGAGATCCGGGATTTCTACGTTGACCTGCGCTCGAAGGGCCAAGACGAGGACGCCCCGGTCCCGGTGACGGCCCGAAAGCTAGAGGCGTTGGTGCGGCTCGCGGAGGCCTCCGCGCGGATGCGGCTGTCCGATACCGTCGACCGCGGGGACGCCGAGCGCGTCATCGAAATCGTCCGGTCGTGTCTCAAAGACATCGGTGTCGATCCCGAGACCGGCGAGTTTGACGCCGACGTCGTCGAGACGGGACAAAGCAAGACCCAACGCGACCGGATCAAGAACATCAAGTCGCTGATCGCCGAGATCGAATCGGAGTACGACGAGGGGGCGCCGATCGAGACGATCCTTGACCGGGCCGAAGAGGTGGGCATGGAGCGCTCCCAAGCCGAACACGAGATCGAGAAACTCCGCCGGCAGGGGGATGTGTACGAACCGACGACGGACCATCTGAGGACGGTGTAGATGGACCGGATCGCGGCCCTCCGTCGGGTCGAGGCGTCGCTGTCGGCGTTTGAATCGGGCGAGACCGACCTCGAGACGTGTGAACGGCGCGTCCGCGCCGTCGTTCGAACGTTCGCGACGGAGTTTGACGGCGACCTCTCGGCGTATCGTGCTGACGACGGGACCGTAGTGGTCGCCGCCTCCGAGCGCGAGGCCCGCGAGCAAGTCCGTGAACTGACCGATGCCGACGCGCCGACAGTTCAATTGATCGATTGAACGCTTAATTTTAATATCTGATCTGCTCGAAAGTTCAATCATGCTGTTGGTCGTAACGTATTCACAGGCCGCCCGGACATCACTCCGGAACGTCTGTCGGACACACGCCGCAAGCATTGTTCGACGGCTTGGACGGGCGGCGCTGCTTGAGGAAACGGAGCACGGCGCGTTTCTCGCGCTCCGGTTGCGTCAAAAACACCCTGACGCGGTCCAGCTCGAGCGGACCGAGCCGCTCAACGAATTCCAGGACGTCCCCGAAGCAGTCCGCGAGGCCGCAAGCGCCTATGAGGACCGGGCGAACGACACCACGCCATACGCGGCGTTCGCCGTCGGGTCCCCACACCCGTCGCCGTCGACGCTGAAGAACCGGGAGTTGTGAGCCTTTACGAACACGTCCGGGTACTCGCCCCCGGCCTATCATTGTCCCGCCGTGACGTGCTCGTGGCTGCGGCCCGGTCGCTGGGCGTCGAGACGAGCGTCGACGCCGAACTGCGGACGCTACGGACGGAACTCGACGCTGTGCCTGCGTCAGTTCCATCGCGGACGGCGGCCCGCCGTCGAGTGGCCGAAACCGCCACCACACTCGAGGTGAAGCGCGAGCACGTAGCGACACTCCGAGGGCGAATGCAGGCCGACGACGGGGGGAACGTCGATGCCGCCTACCGGGACGCGATCAGGACGCTCTCGGAGGCTGAAACAGAGCACGCGGCCGCGAGGGAAGCCTTGGCTGACGCTCGCGATCAGGCACAGTCTGCGTTCGACGCGCGCGATCGGCGTCTGCATCTTGAGGACCGTCTCGGGAACGCCAGACGAACGGCCCGCCGAGAATTAATATCGGCGATCCGTCCGCGCGTCGACGACGCGGTAGCGGACGCGCCGGGAAGCGAGGTCGACGACTTCGCTAGGGCGGACGCGGTGTCAGCCGCGTTCGCGGTCGTCAGGGTGGGTCGGATCCAACGACCGATCGTAGTGGCCTGTGGTCGGTTCCCGGACCGCGACACGGCTGAGCGCTGGCTCAAGACGCCGGTGTATCGGATTCCACCCCGGGGGTGACCCGCCGGTTTATAACACAACGGGCGAGCAAACCGGGTATGCCGACGCTGAACGCCACCGTCATCAACGGAGAGCGGGCGACGTTCGTCGAGGCGGTCGTTCGGGCCGACCGACCCCACCGGATCCGGATCGAACCGTGTTTCAATGGCGTAATCTGGCCGCCACGGACCGGCGGGCGGTTCGCCGCGGGGTGGGACGAGCAGGGACTGACGACAACAGTCGGAACTGGGGGGACGGCAGTCGGTTTCGCAACGCCGGTCCAACCTGACGGACCCCCGGTCACGATCGTCCGTTCCGAGCCACTCTCAAGCGACCTTCCCGCTGGAGTCACCGCATGGCTCGATCGCATCAGATGTCGTCTCGACGCAGCCGAACGGCTCGGGGCCGCCACCGACCTGCGTGCCGCTGCCGACGCGGTGGCGTCGGTTGGCGGTCTCGCAGCGGCTGAGCACCTCGCTGGCGACATCGCCCGGGACCGGCGACTCGCGGCCCGGCTATCGATAGTTCCGGACCGAATCCAAGCGCGGCTAGAGGCCGTCGAGATACCTGCGACAGAGTTTGCCCGACTCGCCGGGCCACAGTATATATACGACGACGCCAAAACTGAGGCGTGACCCTTTTCGATTCGCTCCTCGATCCGGCCAACAACGAGGCCGTTGGGGCGGTCGCTCTCGCCGTCGCCGGCGCGGAACGCGACCTTCACGAGGCGATCCAAGCCCACTATGAGGCGCTCGGCGCCGACCCGCCCGAGGACGGTCCGCCTGTTGAGGCGCGCGTCGAGCAGTTACGCCGGCTCGTGAGCCATCAAATTGAGGGCGATCTGTGGGGGTATTTTGTCGAGGAGGAAGCCCCCAGTGGGCTCGAACGGCCCGACGACGCGCGGGCGTTTGCGGATCTGGATGACGACGCCTGGACCGATCGTCTCGACGCGCTCGCCGACGCCGCTCCGGAAGACTCGGGGGAGACGGCCCGCGAGCGGGCGGACGCGGTCGTCCGAGAGCGGTTCGGCGTCGATCTTGAGACGTTCGAGAACCGAATCGTCGGCTGGCAGCCCGAACGGACGCTTCGGCGGGCGATCCGGGGGCCGATCGACGCCGACATCAAGCGGCTCCAAGCGGCGACTGAGGCGATCGAGAGCGATGAGTAGCGCTCCGTAACCAGGTTTATGTGTCGGTCCTCTCCGCCTGTAACGTGTCGTTAGATCACTCAGCGTTCACGAGAGCCATCTAGGCATCGAGTGTTCCGCCCAGGCGATGACTCCGGTCAGCGCGACCGCTACAGCTAGCATGAGATATACC
>NZ_JBKEGK010000058.1:0-12815 GCF_046710025.1 Natronomonas sp.
CAATACCGTGTACTCCACCCACTCCATGCATTGAGCCTGTCGAACCAACACTCACCTCAGCCACGAAACACCCGTCTTCACCTCTATCTCGCTTGTATTTTCGACATCCTCCGAACCTGTGGGAATCTTCTTGTTATCGAGCCGGTCCACGTTTCATCGAATAGCTCGTCGCACTTCTCAACAAGATCGATTGGGGTGTGCGACGCGTCGCGCTAGTCTCAGTTTTCCGGTGCAGCCCGCCACGACGCCGATCACACGCCCTTTGTCCGTCGGCCACAGACAGTCTGTATGCTCGCAGTCGTCGTTTCACGCGCGGACGAGGCCTCCGAACGCATCGGCGAACACCTCCTAGAGATCGCCGAATGGGACGAATGCGAGGACGAACGCCGATCGGAGGCGAACGGCGGGGGGCAGTACTACCGAACCGAGGGCGTCGAGTTGCGTACTTTTGAGGATCTACACCTCCATCTTGACGGCGTGGCGGCGGCGTTCGGGGAACCGGAGCTGCTGGTGTTCGCCTCCAAGCACGCCGGCGACACGGGGCCGCTACTCACCGCACACGCCACAGGGAACTTCGGGCCAGCGGAGTACGGCGGCCGCCAAGGATCGCTCGCCCGCGCCGCGCCGAACGCGCTGTCGGTCGTCCGGGAAACCCTCGAAACCCACGCTCCGACGGGATACGACGTCGGCGTTGAGTGTACCCATCACGGTCCGAGCGTGGTCGGCTGTCCGTCGCTGTTCGTTGAGGTCGGCAGCGACAAACGCCAGTGGCGCGACCCCGACGCCGCCGAGGCTGTCGCTCGCGCGATTCTCGAACTGCGGGACGTGCCCGCCCACCGCGAGCGGGCGGTCGTCGGCTTCGGCGGCGGCCACTACGCCCCACGGTTCGACCGGATCCTAACGGACACCGACTGGGGCGTCGGCCACGTTGCCGCCGACTGGGCGCTTGACGCGATGGGCGACCCGCACGAATCGCGCGCTGTCCTCGCGAAGGCGTTCCAAGCGAGCGGGACGGAGTTCGCCGTCGTCGATGGGTCGTCGCCCGAACTCGAATCAGTCGTCGACGAGTTGGGTTTCGAGACGCTCTCGGAGACGTTTCTTCGAGAGACGACGGGCGTTCCGCTCGACCTCGTCGGACAACTCGAAGCCGAACTACTGCCTGTCGACGAGGGGCTTCGGTTCGGCGTTGGGGCCGAGGACGCCGACGAGGACGGGTTCGTGATCAAGAAACTCCCCACTGAGTTGCTTGAGGCGGCCAACGGGATCGATCAAAACGCCGTGCTCAAGGCACTCGATCGGACGACAGTCGGGTACGCGACGACAGAGGGCGCCACGCTGGCGTCGGGGCGGGTCGCCCTGCGGGACGACGAGGCGTATCGGACCGTGGTCGGCGAACTCGCCGCTGTCTTGGAAGCCAAGTACGATACCGTCGAAGTCCGGTCGTCGTCGGTGCTCGCGTCCCGGGAGGCGTTCGATCCCGACCGCGCCGAATCGCTCGGCGTCGATCCTGGGCCTGCGTTCGGGCGGCTCTCTGCCGGCGAACCAGTCGAGGTCGACGGCGAGCGGATCGACCCGGCCGACGTTCGGAGCGCGCGCGAGCTAACGTTCCCGTTCTGAGCGCGATTTCGTATCGCGATATTCGATTTATACTTCGTGGGGGCCCGATGATAGCTCGAATCCGGCCGAGGCATCTGACGTGTGTCAGACGCCGGGGAAAGATACTTTATGCGCGTACGCTACATCGGCGAGTAATGGATTCGATTATCGAGGACGCAATCGACGAGGCCGAAGAAAACGGGGCCGATGCGTCCGGGTCGGACACGGCGTCCGAGGTTAAGGGATCGGGAACGATGACCGACGAGGAACTCGCGAGCGTCGTCGAGGATCTTGAGACGAAGATCACGGTCGTCGGCTGTGGAGGAGCGGGCGGCAACACCGTCACCCGGATGGCCGAGGCGGGGATCCACGGCGCGAAGTTAGTCGCGGCGAACACCGACGCCCAGCACCTCGCAACGGAGGTCGACGCCGACGAGAAGATCCTTATCGGCCGCCAGCGGACCGGGGGTCGCGGCGCGGGGTCGGTTCCGAAGATCGGCGAGGAGGCCGCCCAGGAGAATCTGGAGGACATCAACAACTCTATCGACGATTCCGATATGGTGTTCATCACCGCGGGGCTCGGCGGCGGGACCGGAACCGGGTCGGCCCCGGTCGTCGCACAGGCCGCCCAAGATCAGGGGTCGCTCACCATTGCCATCGTAACGATCCCGTTCACCGCAGAGGGCGAACGCCGGCGGGCGAACGCCGACGCTGGGCTAGAGCGGCTCAGAGCCGTCGCCGACACCGTCATCGTCATCCCTAACGACCGGCTGCTCGATTACGCCCCCAATATGCCGCTGCAGGACGCGTTCAAGATCTGCGACCGCGTCCTCATGCGTTCCGTGAAAGGGATGACCGAACTCATCACGAAACCCGGGCTGGTCAACGTCGATTTCGCCGACGTGAAGACCATCATGGAGAACGGCGGCGTCGCGATGATCGGCCTCGGCGAGTCCGACTCGGAGAACAAGGCGCAGGATTCGATCCGGTCGGCGCTCCGATCGCCGCTTCTCGACGTCGAGTTCGACGGCGCACAAAGCGCGCTCGTCAACGTTGTCGGCGGTCCCGATATGTCCATCGAGGAAGCGGAGGGCGTCGTCGAGGAAATCTACGACCGTATCGATCCCGACGCCCGTATTATCTGGGGCGCCTCAGTCGACCCCGAGTTCGACGGCAAGATGGAGACGATGATCGTCGTCACGGGCGTCGACAGCCCACAGATCTACGGCAAGAGCGAGGCCGAGGAGGAGCGGGCGGTGGCGGCCGGGGACGACATCGATTTCGTCGAGTGACGCTCGCGCCCGAGCAGTTCGAGTAGTCCCGTCGGCGCGCTCTCGTTTGCTCCGGCGTAGGGAACCTGTATTGTCCGAGCGCCGGCCGCGCGGATCAACAAGTAAAAAACCCCGGAGACGAAACGGGTGAACATGAACACCCCAACGGATCTCACGTCGTACGTTCGCGTGTTGAAGCTAGCAAGCACGCCGTCGTGGGACGAGTTCTCGAAGGTGTCGAGCATCGCGGGGCTCGGGATCCTGCTCGTCGGCTTCATCGGGTTCGCCATCTTCGCGATCATGACGTTCATTCCGGGTGGTCCGTGATGTCGATCTACGCGGTCAAGACTACCGCAAGTCAAGAACGAACCGTCGCCGACATGCTGATAACCCGCGAGGAGCCGGGAATCCACGCGGCGCTTGCGCCGGATTCACTCACCAGCTACGTGATGGTCGAAGCCGACGACACGTCGGCGATCAGCCGCGCACTCGAGGACATCCCCCACGCCCGAAGTCTGGTCTCGGAACGGCCATCGCCGTTCAGCGAGATCGAGCACTTCCTCAGCCCGAAACCCGACGTCGAGGGGATCGCCGAGGGCGACATCGTCGAGTTGATCGCCGGGCCGTTCAAGGGCGAAAAGGCGCAGGTCCAACGCATCGACGAGGGCAAGGATCAGGTCACCGTCGAGTTGTACGAGGCGACAGTCCCGATTCCCGTGACGGTTCGGGGCGACCAGATTCGCGTGCTCGATAGCGAAGAGCGATAGCTCTCGTACCGGAGCCACGGCGCGTCGCGCCGTGCGTCGATAGCGAGGGCTGGTAGTCTCTACCCCGGATCCATTTTTATATATTCAGTCGCGGCTGCGCGCGTCGATCGCCAGTACAGTAGTGCCAACATTGCCGTCCACTCCGTGAGAAATCGGAACGGATAACGCCCCGGCCGCCGGTACCCAATTCATGGGTCGGTTTCGCCTCGACGCACACGTGAAGATCCTCGACAAGCGGGTTGTCGAGCGCGCGAAAGCCCGCGGCCTCGACGGCATCGTCTACGCGCCGCACTTCACCCGACTCGCGGATGCCCGTGCACGCGCGGAGCGGTTCTCCGACGAGGACCTCATCATCATCCCCGGACGGGAGGTGTTCACCGGCGACTGGCGGAACCGAAAGCACGTCCTCGCGGTCGGGCTCTCGGAACCGGTTCCGGATTTTATCACGCTCGAGGGGGCGCTGGCGGAGTTCGAACGCCAGGGCGCGGCGGTACTCGCGCCCCACCCGGAGTTCGCGACCGTTAGCCTCGAGTCGCACGATATCCGAGCCCACCGCGACCGGATCCACGCCCTCGAAGTGTACAACCCGAAGTACCTCAAAACGCACACCGAGCGCTCCGTGGAGCTCGCCGCCGAGTTCGAGCTGCCGTCGTTCGGCTCCTCGTACGCTCACCTCCGGGGCACAGTCGGCGAGGTCTGGACGGAGTTCGACCGCTCTCTCGGGGCGGCGACGGCGGTCGTCGACGCGCTTCGGGAGGGCGCATCGCGGTCGGTGCGCCGCCGCGACGGCCTCGAACATCGCCTGCGGTGTGGTGCCGAGTTCACGCACCTTTGCTATGAGAACAGTTGGGGCAAGATCGATCGGCTCTTTTTATCCGGGACGGAGCCGACCCACCCCGACCACATCGCCTACGGCGGGCGCTTCGCGGACGTGAGCGTCTACTAAACGGGGATCGGAAGCCGCGACGCCCACCCCAAGTCGACGTACGCCGGAAGGACGTGGACGATGCCGGCCGCGACGACGAGTTCGACCGCGGTGACGACGAGTGTGACGGCGTTTGCGAACCGGCTTGACGTCGTCACGCCCGAGGGAAACCCGTACTCCTGGCTCGACAGCGGGTAGAACAGCGCGATCCCCCGTCGGCTGCCGAGGTAATCGAGAACGTAGTGGGTGAGAACCCCGATCCAGACGTAGCCGAGGTTCCCGAAGAGGAACGGAAACGCGGCGAAGAGCCCGAGGATCGGGAGATTGTGCAGCGTCTTGCGGTGTTTGCCGAAGGCTGTGTCGACATCGGGGAACAGCGCCCCGAGCGTCACCGGGATCGTCACGGCGACGACGGTTCGAAGGGTTTCGACGGTCCCGGACGGCTCGAAAACGAATCCCAGCCCGATCCCCAAGAGCGCGGCGTTGAGAACGTGGCCCTCCTTGTTCATACCGTCCCGACAGCCGCCGTCATAAAAGGGTGTTCGCTCGACGGCTTCGCGGGTGGTCGGGAAGTATCTAAAAGGTTACATCGCCTCAACGGCCTCACGGAGATCCTCGAGCGCCCGCTGTGCGATCTGGCGTTTGATTTCGGTTCGGGTCCCGTCGAAGACGTACCGCTCGACCTGACACCACGACTCGCCGCTGCCCCATTCGCCAGCATGCGCGACACCGATGTAGACGGTCCCGACGGGCTTTTTATCGCTGCCGCCCTCCGGCCCGGCGATCCCGGTCGTCGCGACTCCCCACGTCACGCCGGCGGCGTCCCGGACCGAGCGGGCCATCGCTCTCGCGACCGGTTCGCTGACCGCCCCCTCCGCGTCGAGCAGTTCGCGGGGGACGCCCAGATCCAGTTTGGCGTCGTAGCTGTAGGTGACGACGGACCGATCGAAGTAGTCGCTCGATCCCGGAACATCGGTGAGCAGCGAACCGATGAGTCCACCGGTGCAGGACTCAGCGGCGGCGACCATCGCGTCGCGTCCGCGAAGCGACTCGCCGACGGTTCGTTCGATTGCCATACCGGATCGAAGCGCTCCGGGGACTTGAAACCGACCTCGCGGCAAGGGGGTGACCCACCGCCGGTCCGCGTCGAACCGATACCAATAACTGATATGCCGGCGCGAGAAGGAAGGGATATGACGACCCGCATGGCGGCCCGCACGCGCGAGACGGCCGAAACGGAGATCGAGGTGACGCTCGACCTTGACGGGGACGGCGACAGCACGGTCGAGACTGGCGTGGGCTTCTTCGATCACATGCTCGGGGCGTTCGCGAAACACGGTCTCTTCGACCTCACCGTCCGTTGTGACGGCGATCTGGATATCGACGATCATCACACCGTCGAGGACGTCGCGATTACGCTCGGACACGCCCTCGAGGAGGCACTGGGCGACAAGCGCGGCATCGCCAGGTACGCCAACCGGCGGGTCCCTCTCGACGAGGCCGTCGCGAGCGTCGTAGTCGACGTGTCGGGGCGGCCCCGGTTTTATTTCGACGGCGAGTTCTCCCAGCCGACCGTCGGGGCGTTCACGAGCGACATGGCCAGACACTTCGCGGAGTCGCTGGCGCTCAACGCGGGGCTGACGCTACACGTCGAAGTCGACGGGGCAAACGCCCACCACGAGATCGAGGCGCTTTTTAAGTCGTTGGCGCGGGCGCTGGACGACGCGACCCGGATCGACGACCGCCGCGGCGATACGCCGAGCACGAAGGGTACGTTATAACAATCAACGCTACGAGCGGTCTTCGAAACTCGGGTGCCGCGAGCGATCGATTAGGCCAAGAAGACGTGTCGCGGGCGGTCGGCCAGAACTTCTCGGCCCCACTCGACTGTCTCTCGGAAGTCATCGGACCGGAAGAACACCATCGCGTCCTCGCGGCTCGCCCACTGGCTGGCGATGAACATGTCGTTCTCGTCGTCAAGATTGGTCATGAGGTCGGTTTCGAGATGGCCGTCCATGTCCTCGAGTATGCCGGTGACGTCCCCGAAGGTGCTGACGAACTCGTCGCGGTAGTCGGGCTTGACGGTGTAGAACATCCCCATCGTACCGAAGCCGTCAGTCGCGTCGGCGCCGGCGCGGGCGACGACGCCCGGCAGGTCCGAGAGAAAGCCGCTGGCGGTGTCGGCGGCGTCCTCCGTCTCCCAGATAGAGACCACCGCGGTCCGGTCGCCGCCGTGTTCGTCGGCGTAGACGGCTGATTTGACGTGGGTGTCGTAGTGGTCGAAGCGCTCGGCCAGCGAGTCGAGTTCGTCGTGGAGCGTCCCGGGGTCAGCCTCGGAGTACAGCACCATCGCGTAGACGTCCTCGCCGTGTGGCTGGCCGGCGTAGATGTCGTTATCGCCGAGTTCCCCGCGGATGTCGCCGTCCGTGTCGGTGCCGTGCGTGTCAGCGTCATCCGTCTCGGAGCCGTCGCTCCCGCCGGCGTCGGACTCGATCGGTGCGCCCACGCCGGAGCGGGCGCCGTCGAGATCGGACAAAAAGCCCGAGGCGGTGTCGGCCGCGCGCTCGTTTCGCCACAGCGAGACGACCGCCGTTTCGCCGTCACCGGCCCGGACCGCCGTCGAGACGTGGGTGTCGTAGTGGTCGAAGTTCCCCCGAAGCCCCTCGACGTCGTCGGCGAGTTCCTCGGCGTCGGCGTCCGCCGAGAACAGCAGGCCGTACCCGGCGTCGGCGTAGTCGTCGAGGTCGACGCCGAACCGGCCGAGCCGACCTCGGAAGTCTTCGGGGTCGATCACCTCGTGGGCGGCGTCGACATCGGGGCGACCGTCGGAGCCGCCTTCGTCGCTCCCGCCGGCGTCCGACTCGTCAGTGCCGGTAGTATCGGCGTCAGCGTCCGAGCCGTCCGTCGGAACCGCTTCGCCGGACAGAAGCGCTGGGAGGTCCTCCGGCGCGAACCGTCGACCCATGTAGAAGGGGCCGAACTCCGCGAACTTCGAGGATGAAGGGTGGAACCGCATCTCGTAGAGAAGGTGTTTGATCTCCGTTGGGTCGTCGGCGAACAGCGTCACGCCCCACTCGTAGTCGTCGAAACCGACGCTGCCGGTGATGATCTGGTTTACTTTGCCCGCGTACTGGCGGCCGATATCCCCGTGGGCGGACATGTGCTCGGCGCGCTCCTCGAAGGGGAGGTCGTACCAGTTGTACTCGGGGTCGCGGCGCTTGTCCATCGGGTAGAAACAGACGTGTTCGGCATCGGGCATCTCCGGGTAGATGCGCTGTTTCATGTAGTTTCGCATCCCCGCGTCGTCGATATCCTCGATCCCCTCGACCAACTCCTCGTGCATGTACCCCGAAACCTCGGTCACGGAGACGTAGGAACTCGCTCGTTCGGTGAAGCCGGCGAACGCCGTCGATTCGAAGCGGCGCTCGGCCCGGTTGACCGCCGCCAGCGTCGGCCGGAGGTGCAAAATCATGAGATCGGCCTTGTGGCCGACGACGGAGAACACCGCCGACGCGCCCTCCTCAGCGTCCTCGAGATCGACGTGCGAGCGGAGATACTCGACGCCCTCCTCAAGCGCCAGTTCGCGATCGCGATCCGTAGCGTTCCGCCATCCGTCCCAGTCGATCCGGCGGAGGTCGTGCAGCGCGTACCATCCTTCCTCGGTGCCCGGTGGTTTTTGTCCGTCCATACAGCGCGATTCGGACGCACGGGTAATGTGGGTTTTGCGTCGTCTCAGTTTCCCGTGCCGCCGGACGAGATAGCGTGTCGTAGATATATATCCAGCCGACTTAGTACGGGAAAACCGGGAGGCAGGACACAGTGGGTTGCGTGAACTCACATCGGGGCAGTCGTCTTATTCAGCGAGCGGTAGTTCAACGACAAATATCGCTCCGTCCGGGTCGTTGTCTTCGATCCAGACGTCACCACCGTACTGGGTTACCAGCGTCTCGACGAGATAGAGCCCAACGCCGGTCCCGGAACTGTCGAGACCTTTCTGTTCCTTTCCGAACACCGTCTCCTTGCGATCATCGGGGATACCCGGACCGTTGTCGGCGACACGAATCCGGACCCACTCGTCGTCGGTAGTCGCCGAAACGGTGACCTCGCGGAGTTCCTTATCGTTGTGTACGATCGCGTTGTTCAGCAGGTTCCGGAACACCGATTCCAGCATATCATCGGCTAACACCCTGACGTCCGGGATCGCTCCTGCAACGGAGACGATGGTCCGCTCGTAGTTGGCTCGTACCTCGTCCATCTGTGTCTCGAGGACGTGCTGGACGCCGACCGGAGTTCGATCGGCCTCCGAGCGGAGCATTACCTTTGTAACCTCCCGGGCAGTCGTCGTGATGTCCAGGGCGTCGCGGGTCGCATTGAGGATCTGTTCGATGTACTCGGCATCGTCCTCCGCGGCGTGCTCGCGAAGTATCTCGGCGTACCCCAACACCAACTGGAGTTCGTTACGGATGTCGTGTCGCACGACCTGGTTGATGACCTCGAGGTTGTCCCGCTGTTCTTCGAGTTGTTTTTCATACTTTTTCAGTTCGGTCACATCGCGGGCGTACCCCAGCACAGCGTCCTCGCCGCTGCCGGAGGTCTGGTACGGGATCTTCGTCGTTTCGAGGATACGGCGTTCCCCGTCGGCGGTCATCAGTTCCTCTTCGGGGATCTTCTGTGGCTCGCCCGATTCGATCACCTCCACGTCGTCCGCACGGAACTCCTCGGAATCATCGACACTGGGGATGATGTCCGCCTCGAGTTTGCCTTCGACTCCCTCCGGAGTTAACCCGTACGCCTCCGCTGTCGCCTCGTTGGCCAGCAGGTACTTTCCCTCGCGGTTTTTGACGAAAACAAGGTCCGGCACGAGGTCGACGATCTGTCTGAGTTCTTTCTGCGCTTCCTTGAGGGCTTCTTCGTACTCCTTTCGGTCGGTGATATCGGTCAGAACCCCGACCATATGGCGGGAACCGTTGGCGTCTTCGACGAGTTCAGCGCGTCCTTCCACCCACAGCTGTTTCCCGTCTTCACTCCGGATTCGGTACTCGGTCCGGAGGGGTTCGCCCGTGGAAATCGCCTGTGCAATCTCCTCTTCGAGCGTCGGTAGGTCGTCCGTATGAACGTATTCGGCGAACGCCTCGTAGGTCCCCTCGAACGTTCCGGGGTCCATCCCGAACAGTCGTTCCATCGACTCGGTCCACGTGAGCTCGTCGGTTTCTATGTCCCAGTCCCAGACGCCGAGGTTTGCGCCCTCAACAGCGAGCTCGAACCGCTCTTTGAGACGTTGGAGTTCCTGTTCGCGTTGTTTCTGATCGGTGATGTCGGTCGAGACACCACAGAGCGCCGTGATCTCGCCGTCATCGTCGTAGACAGGCGATTTTCGCGTGAGTCGCACCGAATTTCCCGCGCTCGTTGGGACTGTTTCCTCTATTTCGATCGTGTCGCCGTTTTCGATGACACGTCGGTCGTCCGATCGGGCTGCCTCAGCGACATCCGGGGGAAAGAGATCATCGTCGGATCGACCGAGGATGTCTTCGTCCTCGTCTACGCCGAATAGTTCACGACAGGCCCGGTTTATCAGGAGGTATTTGCCATCGGTGTCCTTCAGGAACACCGCCGCGGACATGGTATCTATCACAGTCTTGAACCGACGGTCCATGCGCTGGAGCTTTTTTTCCCGTCTTTTCTCTTCGGTAACGTCCCGAGCAACCCCGATAATCCCGGTGACCCGCCCGTTTTCGGTGATCGGCGTGAGTTTCGTCCGCCAGTGACTGATTCCTCCTGGGAAATCTAGGCTCTCCTCGTACTCGATGGTCTCTTCTTGCTCGGCACAGCGACGGTAGTTCGCCGCGACGGCGGCACCCTGTTCGTCGCCGAGAAGTTCCCGTGGGGTCTGTCCGCGGAATTCGTCCTCGGAAAACCCACTCCGTTGTTGATGTGAGGCGTTATTTCGTCGAAACACGAACGCGTAGTCGTCGTCGACCGCTTCGACATCGAGTAAAAAGGCGGCATCCTCCATTTCATGGAATATAACCTCATAGACGCTCTCCGATTCGCCACCGACCGCGTCAAACCCCTCGGTGTCCGTATTTTTGCTAGAACCTTCTTGCATCCTATTTTCTTAAGAGCACATACGATACCCCGACAATTATATCTCGGGATCAGATCGACGGAATGTTCCGAGGACGAGCAGCTTGAGCTGCTCCGCGTCTGGTCATCCCAGGGTCGAACGGTTCCACACGATCTTGCGGCATCGGCCTGTCCCGCCTGTAGGGAACGAGAAGCTTGGATACTGCCCGTCGGAGCGGAGCGTCCTAAGGCGGTCAAACCGGGCGCGGCTAGGTCGCCACTTCGGCGCGCACCGGTCGCCCGTCGGCCACCCAACACCCCCGACGCAGCTGAGAGAAGCTGTTGCAGCCGCGATGCGGGACGTACGCGTCGAGTATATTGTTTGTTTTGTATGCTGAAATAATTCTTCTAAGCGCCGTATAAAATTTTATCTGCTCATTCGAAACGTCGTTAAGAAACTCGGCGAGAGACACCAGACGGCGCGAAACGGGCGAACGATCCCGAATCGACGCAAAGGCTCTGTTGTTTATATAGGGGTGGCAACACGTAGATGCAGGCGAGGAGATCACTAATGTCGAGCGCAACCCCGTCCCGTCAGACGCCCTCCGTGACAGATGACCGAAGCACCGCCGTCGCCTGGGTCGACCGGGCCGCCCGCGGCGTCCGCGCGACCGCCTTCTGGACGTCGACGATTCTGCCGATGTTCGCCGTCGCCGCGCTCGCGGCCGGTTCGGCCGGGCAGTACCCGATCGCTTTGGCCGGCGTGTTGGCGTTGAACATTGTCTGTGCTGTGGTCGGCCACGGCCACTCGCCCGGTCAATGACCGTGGCTGGATCGAACGCGGCGTCGGCCTACCGCTCTTACGGCGCGAAACGCCTCGCCGAGTATCTCCGGGCCGAGCGCGAGCGTATCGGCAGTGATCTCTACGTCAACGGCGACCGTCTCGCCGACGAACTCGGCCACCCACCCGCCGAGATCGAACGGCACCTCCGGGAGCTATCCGGCTCGGCCCCGGGACTCGAAATCTCGCTCGATTCCGGCTCTCCGCGTGCGCTCTGGCGCGTGTCGCAACGGTAACACCCCCGCTTTTCGGGTGCGTCGGCTCACTCGGTTCACGGCGCGGCCGTGCCGCCTGTTTATCACTGATAGCACATACGACGCCAAGCGGACCCGCCTAACTCAACAGCCACGGGACGAAGAGCAACCCGAGCAGGCTCAGGATCATCGTGGCACTTATGACCGTCGTCACCGCGCCGACGCTTCTCGCGCTGGCGTCGCCCGGTAGCCGCGCCGCAGTCGCCTCGACGCAGGCGTTGAGAATGTGGCCGCCGTCGAGCGGGTACGTCGGGATGCAATTGAAGATACCGAGGTTGATGTTGACCCACCCGGTCCAAAACAGGATGTTCACGAGCGTAAAGACGGTCCCGGCCCCGAGGGGGCCCGACACCGCATAGAAGTTGGTCACAGCGCCGTTAAAGCCCGCAAAGTTGTAGCCGACGTTCGGGTCGACGGTGTTCAGGAAGGGCAACACGAGCGCGCCGAAGGTCCGGGTCACGAACGAGGTCACGGGGTTTTCACCCAGGCCGGTCCCGCCAAGCATAGCATGGTAGCGGTCGGCCGGGTACGTGTCGATGCCGAAGTCGTCGACGACGACGCCGCTTGTCCCCGCCTGAATGCCGCCGACACCGAGGAAGCCGTGATCCGCCTCGGGGTGTTCGGCGAGCGTAACCGTGTAGACGTTTCGCTCGCCGTTCCACGGGTCGCCGTCTTCGCTGTCCCCGTGGTAGGTGACGACCTCAACTGTCTGGCCGGGGTCAGTTTCCGCGAGGACGGCCGATAGCGTCGCCGGGTCGGGGGTGCGCTCGCCGCCGATACTGTGGATGATGAGCGGCGTGTCGGGCGCGCCCGTCTGCCTGAGGGGTTGATCGGCCGACACTGTGCTGACGAACGTTCCGACCGGGAACCGGACGGTCTGTGGGGTGTCGCCGTCGTCACCTGCGAGGCGCAACTCGGCGACATCGGTCCCCGAGAGCGCCGCCTCGAACCCGGATTCGGTGTACACCGCTTCGCCGTCGACGTGCGTGAGTTCGGTGCCCGTTCCGATCGGCCCGTCGACGACAGCGCGGGTGGCGATAAGGCTCCGCTCGACCGTGATGGGGTCGGCGCTCCGACGGTCGACGGTGACCTCCCTGC
>NZ_JBKEGK010000059.1:0-12701 GCF_046710025.1 Natronomonas sp.
GCGGTGAGAACGCTGCCAATACCCAAGATGATGATAGCCGTTGCTAATGCGCGACGACCTAACTGTGAAGGCACCTGCAGCAGTGAATAGCTGAACCAACATAGCCAGCCCCCAACAAAGAGTCCGACAATCAGGGATCCGTCTACGACGGATATCATGTATAGTTGATACTATCAGAACACAGTATCATTATAAGTGACGCTATCATATCATCTGATGAGGATCTTAACAAACTTGGCGAAACAACCATCGAATAAGTGATATTGACATCATTTGTTGTGCAAAACGTAGGCGTTGTAGTCAGCAATCGGACAGTCCCGACCGAATCGGGATGATCTCCGCTGACGATAGCCAGCGGAAGCATCGCCTTTCAGTGCGGGGAAAAAGTACAGACAGACCGTCCAATCCGCCGGAGCTCAGGCTCGCTCCGGCTGGTTGGTGGTTGTCTGGCCGAACAGGGCCGCGAAGAGTTTGCGTTCGGCTGCCCGCAGGTGCTGTGTGAAGGTCGTTTGTGAGATGTCCATCATTTCGGCGACCTCCTCACCGCTGTGATCCCGCGGCCATTCGAAGTAGCCTGCAAAGTAGGCGGTCCGTGCGGCCTCCTGTTGGCGGTCAGTTAGGTTGTCCTCCAGCTCTGCTCGGAAGGCGGCCTCGGTCTGGATCGTACGCTCGCGTTCCCGCTGGGCGACCAGTCGTAGATCGGTATAGGCCGACTGAAGAACGTTAACGATCGTCCGGATGTCGTTGGAGCTGGCGACTCCCGCGACGAGCCGACCTTGGGTACCGGTAATCGACAGTGAATCGATCGAGGCCCCGTACTGGGAGAGCATGTCAACGATCGAATCCTCACCCACCTCCAGCCGGAACACGGAGCGGTCGTCGTGGGTACAGACGTGCTGGATCGACTCGATGGTGGCCGCGTCACTGGCGTGGGCCACGACGGATTCGGGGTCGGCCTCCTCGACAGCGATGTATTGGCGACGCTGGTCACCTTTGCCGGTGACGTACTCAACCGACACCGTACAGTCCAATCCTGCGGCCAGTTGAGCGACCGGCTCGTCGATATCGGTCAGTTGGAATTCGAGTTCGGTCACACTGTCGGAAGCCAGCGTCTGTTTGCTCTCGACAGCGCTAATCGCGTCGGCGACCGTCTGGCCGAGCTCGGCGAAGATTTCCCGGCCCATCTGCTCGACGGTGCTCAACTCCGTTGTCTCGATGACTAGTACACCGTAGTCCGCACCACGATAGGCCAGCGGTACCACGATGGCGTTGACCGTGCTGCCGTCGGCTTCGACAGTCGTCACGACCGGTTTGGTATCGTCGAGGGCCGTCTCGAAGGGCGTCTGGGAGTCGCTACAGAGCGTCTCAATGCGGGCCTCAAGGCTGGTTGCGTCGGTGCCGGCCCACGAACGGGGGGTAACCGTCCTGTCGACGAGTCCCCGAGCGCCGATCCACGCCGCCGCGATATGGCCAACGCCGGCAAGCTGCTCGCAAACGGCGTGTTCGATCTCCTCGCGGGCCGAGGCTGACACGAGTTCACGGTTGATGTCCCGGAGCATCTCGTTGGTAGCGTTCAGCATTGCCAGCCGTTCGTTTTGTTCGGCGATGTGGAGTTCGCGTTCCTTCCGCTCGGTGATGTCCCGCTCGACGGCGACGTATCGTTTGACGGCTCCGTCGTCATCGGTGATCGGTGCGATCGTAGCGTCGACCCAGCAGCGTTCTCCGGATTTCCGGCGGTTGGTGAGTTCGCCGTCCCAGACGGATCCGGAGGCGATCTGCGACCAGAGACCCTCGTAGAACGCTTCGTCGTGCTCGCCGGACTGCCAGAGCCGTGGGTTTTCGCCGATCACCTCATCCGGCTCGTAGCCCGTTACCGACTCAACGGCGGGGTTGGCGTACTCGATAGTGCCGCCGGTATCGGTGAGAAAGATGGCGTGGCCCGCGTGTTCTATCGCCTTTCGAAACCCACGGAGCCGTTCGTTGGCCCGCCGGAGCTCCGTTTTAACGCTTGCTTCCTCCTCGACGTACGCCGAGAGGTAATAGACAGTGAGCAGCATCAGCACGCTCACGATCAGGCCGGGAAGCTCTTCGAACCCGCTAGTGGCGGTCCGCACTGCGAGCAGTTGACGTAGGGTCATAAACGACAGCATGAGCGTCAGAAACCCAAAGCGTCGATCTCGGCTCCGCGAGAGCAACAGCAGCGAGTAGCCCGTCCCTAACAATCGGATGGCGACCGAGGCTACTAAGATCCCGTTCACGTGGTCCTCCTCAATGATCCGGACAGCCGTTGGTCCACACAGTATCCCGTCGCTCGGTTCGACCGGTACATGCACAAGGGTTGACCGTCACCCCAAATAAATAGCCGTGGTGCTGGACACGCGTCGAGCGCAGCCATCTACCGCCCGAAACCGGCGAATTGACAGCCGCCCCAAACAGTATTGCCCCCCGAGATATGGGGGGTATCGGTGGGGCAAACAGTATCGGTATAACGCTCACCACAGGTGTATCCGTACCTCTACGTGTATGATCGACCAACTGATCCGACCCCGCTGGGGGCGGCCGACGGAGTGGAACGATGAGTAGCACGGACGATGAGGCGCTTCCGGGCGTCCCGAACGTCGGCCGAAGCGATCTTGACGCGATGGTCGATGCCGAGACGACCGACCCGCGCGAGGAACTCGCCGAGGTTGAGGCCGACACCGATCTCGGAATCGAGATGGCCGAAGACGCAAAGCGCGTCGCACACGGTGAGCTTTCGGGCGACGAGTATTGGGCCAAACACGACGCGGCCGCCGCCGCCGAGTTCGGTGACGCCTACCGCGAGACGCCGAACCCGGCGGTGGATGCAAGTGACCAGACCGTCTCGGCGGCTGCCGCCGAATCGATGCAGTGCACGGTCGGCTCAATGGACGCAGTGGCAGCCGAATCCGCCCGAACCGACGAGGATGGTGGTATCGGCGCGGGCGACGAGAAGTGGGGGATGGTGATCGATCTGCAGAAGTGTGTCGGCTGTGACTCCTGTACGGTCGCCTGCAAGGCCGAAAACCGAACGCCGTCGGGGGTTTCGTACAACGTCGTGATGGAGGAAGAACACGGCGAGTTCCCCAACACGACCCGGACGAACGTCCCGAAGCCCTGTATGCAGTGTGAGAACCCGCCGTGCGTGCAGGTGTGTCCGGTGTCGGCGACCTACAAGATGGATGACGGCGTGGTCAACATCGACTACGACCGGTGTATCGGTTGCCGGTACTGCATGATCGCCTGCCCGTACGGCGCGCGGTACTTCGACTTCGGCGAGAACTACGACGACGAAGTCGACGAGGCCGGCGAAATCACCAGCCCCGAGTACGGCGTCGACCGTGGCAAGCGCGAGGACGGCAAGTCGCCGATCGGTAACGTCCGAAAGTGTAGTTTCTGTACCCACCGGCTTGAACGCGGCGAGGAGCCGGCGTGCGTGGAGACGTGTATCGGTGACGCCCGCAACATGGGCGATCTCGACGACCCAGACAGCGAGGTCGCCGCGATGGCCGACTCGAACCGGGCGTTCCAACTGAAAGAAGACGAGGGGACCGACCCCAACGTCTACTACCTCGAATAACCATGGCCACCGAATCAACACTCTTCGAGTTCGAGTTCGACCCCGGCTTCCGGAGCAGTCGGCTCCGGATCGCGTGGTACGGGTTCATCGGCGTGCTGCTGGCGGGCGGTGCGGTCGCGGTCTACATCCGGCTCACGAACGGGATGAGGAGCACTAATCTCACGAGCATTGTGCCGTGGGGATCGTGGGTCGCCTTCTACATCTACTTTGTCGGCCTCTCGGCGGGAGCGTTCCTCGTGAGTACGATGGCAAACGTCTTCGAGGTTGAGGGGATGCATCGGATCGACCGCGACGCACTGTTTGCGGCGATCATCAGCATGGTCGTTGCCCTACTGTTCGTCTGGATCGACCTCGGTCGGATGGACCGGATGTACTTCCCGTTCATCTGGCGACAGCTCACTTCGGCGCTCTCCTGGGAGGTCCACGCCTACGTGGCCTACATCGGCATCTTGGTCACGGAACTGTACTTCTCGATGCGGATCGACCTCGCTCGGATCGCGGAGCGGGCATCAGGGCTCCGCGAGACGTTCTACGCGGCACTGACGCTGGGCCGCGACGACACCAGCGAGGCCTCACGGGCCTTCGACCAGCGCTGGCTCAAGCGGGCCGGCATCGTTGGCATTCCGCTGGCGATCTTCACGGTCCACGGCGGCACCGGCGTGCTGTTCGCCGTCTCGAAGGCCCGCCCCTACTGGAACAGTGGGCTGTTCCCGGTGATCTTCGTCATCTCGGCGCTTCTCAGCGGGACGGCGCTGGTGATGATGATCTATGTGCTCCGGACCAGACTGTTCGACGGCGAGTCGGTCGACCCGGATCTGCTCGACCGGCTGGCCCAGTTGCTGATCGGCTTCATCATTGTTGACGCCGCGCTGACCGCCATCGAGGCGTTCATCCCGATTGCCAGTCTCCACCCCCACGAAATCGAGACCTGGCAGGTGATTATGTTCGGCCCGATGTCGTGGTCGTTCTGGTGGTTCATGATCGGCCTCAGCTGGGTGTTCCCGATGGTGCTGCTGAGCAAGCAATCGTGGCGACGCACGCCGTCGGTGATGGTGCTGGCCGGATTGAGCGTCGTCGTCGGGATCATTGCGGTGCGGTTCAACATCGTCATCCCGGCACAGATTCTGCCGGTGATAGAAGGCCTTCCCCACGGCTCCTATTTCCCGACGCTCGTCGAGTGGGGATCGAGTATCGGCATCATGGCTGTCGGGCTGCTGCTGTACACGTTGGGAGCGGAGACGCTGCCACTGACACCACTCGGCGGTGATCACGAATGAGTACTGACGACACAGGCGACGACGGCGCGTCGGTTTCGCGCCGCGACTTCGTCAAGGCGGCAGGGAGTATCGGCGCGATCGCAGGTCTTAGCAGTGTGACCGTAAACACTGATCTGGGCGACCTGTGGACTGACGACGAACACCACTACGTCGGCGACGAGTACGGCGAGTACGACGCGAGTGACGTGATCCACACCACCTGCGGGCAGTGTAACACCTTCTGCCCGGTGAAGGTGCGGCTCGCAGATCAAAGCGGCACCGGCGAGTACAGCTCGCTGATCCGCAAGCTGGCGGGGAACCCCTACTCGTTCCTCACCACCCAGCCGTTCGGCCAGGTGCCCTACGACAGCGACCCTGAAGACGTCGCCATGGGCGATTTGGAAGGTACGGGCGACGTCGACGGCGACCGGTGGTCGCTGTCGGGCGGCCGCATCTGCCTGAAGGGGCAGGCGGGCATCCAGACGGCCTTCGACAGCTACCGAGTCCGCAAACCGATGAAGCGCGTCGGCCCCCGCGGCTCGGGCGAGTGGGAGACCATCCCGTGGGGCCAGGCCATCGAGGAGATTGTCGACGGCGACGAGGAGCTTGGCCATCCCGGCCTGCGGGAGATGTGGGCCCACGCTTCACAAGACGAGGTAATGAGCGACTGGGAGGCCGTCCAGAACGGCGAGATGGCGAAGTCGGCATTCGACGCAAGGTGGGAGGACGAACTCATCGACACCGACCACCCCGATCTGGGGCCGAAGGCCAACCAGATCGTTGACATCGGCGGCTTCCGGCGGAACTTTATCCGCACGCGGCTCTGGAAACAGGGGCTGGGCTCGATCAACAGCTTCCACCACGCCGGGACCTGCGGCTTCTCAAGCGTGATGGGCAACGTCCGGTCGTACAACGCTCCGAAGAAACGCCAGTACCCAGATATCGACGAGGCGGAGTACGTCCTCGTGTGGGGGACGAATCCGATGGTCGCCAACAAGGGGCCGACGTGGCTCGCGCCCAAACTGACCAACGCCATCCAGGACGGCCTGCGGATGGACGTGGTCGACCCGCGGCTCTCGAAGAGCGCTGAGAAGGCCGACACGTGGGTTCCGGTCGACCCCGGTGCCGACGGCGCCCTCGCCATGGGCATGGCCCGGTGGATCATCGACCACGACCGCCACGACCTAACTTACTTGCAGAACCCCTCGGAAACGGCCGCAAGCGCCGACGACGAGCCGACGTGGAGCGACGCGACCCACCTCGTCCTCGTCGACGAGGATGGGGGTCCGAAGGCGACAGCGGCCGACCTCGGCCTCGTCGCCGACGACGCCGGGACCGCCGACGATTTTGTTGTCGTTGACGCCGAGTCGGGCGACCCACGCCCGGCCAGCGAAGTCGAAACCGCGGTACTCGAGGTTGACGTGACGGTCAATGGCACGAGCGTCGAGAGCGTCTGGAGCCAGTATCACGCCCGTGTCTTTGAGCACACCGCCGAGGAGTACGCCGAGATGGCAGGCGTCTCAGCCGATACGATCGCCGAGATCGCCGACGAGTTCACCAGCCACGGCAAGAAGGCGGCGATCATGCAGTACCGCGGCCCAGCGAAACACACCAACGGCTTCTACAACACCCGAGCCATCGCCACCCTCCAGCACCTGATCGGCAACTACGACTGGAAGGGCGGCCAGATCACCCCCTATGCGGGCTACGACACAATGTCGGGTCGCTACCGGTTGGGGAACGTGCCCGAGGCCAACGGCTCGTGGGGGATCCCGTTGACCCGTGGGGGAGTCAACTACGAGGACACCACGCTGTTCGACCGCGATGACGGCTACCCGGCGAAACGGCCGTGGTTCCCCGTTGCGCCGGCCCAGCAGACCCAGGAGATCTACGGTAGTGCCGCCGATGAGTACCCATACGGAGTGAACGCGCTGTTCATCCGGCCGTACTCGAACAACCACGTGATGTCGGTCGCCGGCGGCGACCAGATCCCGGCGATCATTCAGGACACTGACACCATCCCGCTGGTGGTCGCCTCGGACACGGTGATCGGCGAGACAAGCAAACACGCCGACTACATTCTCCCCGAGCCAACCTATCTTGAACGCTGGGAGAACTTCGGCACCTACCCGAACAAGCGGCTGGCCGACGAGAAGATCAGCCAGCCCGCCATCTCGGTCGTCCCCGACGCCCGCCCCTTCGAGGACGTGCTGATCGACATCTGGGACGAGTTGGATCTCCCCGGCGTCGGCGAGAACTCGATCCCCGACGCCGACGGCGACCTATGGCCGCTCCACCAGGCTGAGGACTTCTACCTCAAACTGGCGGCCAATGTCGCCTACTCGCGAGAGCCGGTAGCCGACGCCAGCCCCGCCGAACAGGACGTGTTCCGCGAGAGCCACGAGAAGGGGCTGGGCGACAACTTCGACGTCGCCCGCTGGAAGCAAGCAGTCACCGACGAAGAGTGGCCGAAGGTCGTCACGATCCTGAATCGCGGCGGCCGCTTCGAGGAACCGGTTGAGGACTACGCGACCGCGTTCCGGCAGCAGGGCCACGACTACGATTACGCCGGCCGACGAACCGACACGAACGCCTACGACGGCGAGCATATGCGCTACAAGCTCGGCTCACGGGTGAACTTCTACAGCGATGTCGCCTCGACCGGCAAACACTCGTTCACCGGCGAACGGTTCGACCCGTTGCCGAAGGTCGACGACGTGAAACACTACAACGGGGATGTCCAAGCCACCGTTGCCGGCGACGCCGAGCCCGACCGCCCGCTGCGGCTGATCAACTGGAAGCCCCGCACTCAGGGGATGCACCGCACCCAGAACAGCCCATGGCTGCGCGAAACACAACCTGAAAACCCGCTGTGGATCAACCCGAAAGATGCTGACGAACGCGGCATCGAGAGCGGCGATCAGATCACCATCGATGCCGGTCGGCGCACCGTCGAAGGCATGGCGAGAGTCACCGGCGGTATCCGCCCCGGCGTCGTCGGTGCGGCATGGGGCTGGGGTCGGAGCGGCGACGGCGCGGCAGACCAGACCGTCGACGGCCGGACCAAAGCGGCTGCCGAGGCGGACGGGCACACGCCGTACAAATTCGATCAACCGGTGCACGACGACGCAGGGATCGCCAAGGGTCGGGACGCCGGGTTCGCGGTCAACCACATCCAGCCGCTCGACAGCGAACTCGGCGACACCGGTCTCTCGGATCTGGTTGGGGGCAGCAACGCCCAGTACGACGCCTTCGTCGAGGTGGAGCGACAGTGAGCCCGATGTCGACTCGTGATGGCGATTCATCGGCTGGCGATTCGGACGCCCATGCGATGGCTCAAGCCCGAGGGCACGTTTATGAGCTGCTGGCGGCGATCTTCGACGGAGAGGTCGACCGTCTCGTCGCGGCACTCGACGATGGAACGTTCGCTGATCTCGCGGCGGTACTGCCATCTGGCTTGGGTACCGACGAACTCGTCGGCGAGGAACTTGACGAGCGAGCGCTGAAGGTCGGCTACGACAACTTGTTTGTCGTTCCCGGCGACCACTACGTCCCGCCGTTCGCCTCGGCTCACGTAACCGACCCCAGCGAGGAGTTCGAATCGGACTCGCCGTACCACACTGTTGGAGAAGCCGGGGAACTGTTGGGTGATCCGGCCGCCGCGATGGCCCGGCTGTACGGCGCCGCCGGGTTCAAGCAGACCCGCGGCGACGACATCCCGGACCACCTCGCGGCCTGCTTCGAGTTCATGTGCGCGCTCTGTGAGCGCGAGGCGGCTCTCCTCAACGGATCCGAGGCGGGCGACGAACTCGCCAGCGTCCGCGAACTACAGGCGTCGACACTCGCTCGGCTTGGTTGGATCGATGCCTTCGAGCAGGCCGTCGCAAGCGAGGATACCGTCGAGGGCGTCTTCGCTGTCGTGGTACGTATCGCCCGGACGTTCACTGCGTGGGACGCCCGCGAGGGTGTCGCCGCCGAGGTACCGACTGCAGAACCACACTACGGTACTGACCCACAATGACGACAGACGCCATCTCCGAATCCGACCTGCGTGATCGCCTTCGCGCCGTCGACGATCCGGAGCTCGGAGCGGATATCGTCTCCGTTGGTATCCTCAGTGATCTCGCAGTCGACGAGGGCACTGCCCGGATCAAGCTCGCCCTCGGCGCACCGCATGCGCCTGACGAGACCGCCATCGCCGACCGCATACGCGATGTCGTCAACGAGGCTGGGCTTACAGCTGAACTCTCGGCGACTGTTCCGCCGGTCGATGCGCACGAAACGAGCGTCCTACCCAGCGTCCGGAACGTGATCGTCGTCGCCTCCGGCAAGGGCGGCGTCGGAAAAAGTACGATCGCGGTCAATCTCGCGACAGGGCTATCCGATCGGGGGGCCGATGTGGGAATCTTCGATGCTGACGTCTATGGCCCGAACGTCCCCCGAATGCTGAACGCAGATGCCGATCCCGACGTGACGACCGTCGATGGAACCGACCGGATCGAACCACCGACGGCCCACGGCGTTGCGCTGATGAGCGTCGGACTGCTGGTTGACGAGGACGACCCGGTCGTTTGGCGCGGCCCGGTCGCTCAGAACACGCTGACAAACCTGTTTGAAGACGTCTCTTGGGGCGGCCTCGACTACCTGATCGTTGACCTACCGCCGGGGACCGGCGATGTGCAGATGACCGTCCTCCAGAACCTCCCTGTCACTGGGGCAGTCATCGTCACCACGCCACAGTCGGTAGCGGTCGACGACACCCGTCGTGGCGTCGAGATGTTCGCCGAGTACGGGACGAACGTGTTGGGCGTTGTCGAGAACATGAGTGGGTTCGTCTGTCCCGACTGTGGCGGCCACCACGATGTCTTTGGTGATGACGGCGGTCGGTCGCTAGCCGAGGCTGTGGACGTGCCCTACCTCGGCTCGCTCCCGTTGGACCCGACGGTCCGGGCCGGTGGCGACGACGGCGAGCCGATCGTCCGTCGTGAGAGCAACGACACCGCCACCGCCTTCGAAACTCTTGCCGAGACAGTCGCGAATAAGATCGGTGCGCTCCGCCGACACCACCGACAGCAGACTACCACCTCAGGGTGAACCGCGTGACGGTTCGTTGGAGAGCCTCTGAGTTGATCTCCGAGAACACAGGGAACTTCTCTTTCCAGTCAGGGAGTCGCTAGTGGTGTTTGTGCGCGGAGCCGATGTTGTCGGCGTCCACGTGTTCGTACTCGTACAGGGTGTAGTTGTACGCTTGGCGATGAACGTCAAGATGGTGTTCCAGTTCAGCCGCTACCTTTTGTGTCGGGTAGGCGTGGTAGCGGTGACTGTATTCCATCGCTGTCTGTTGAGTAGCGATATGTCTACGTAATGGTTTGTATCAGCGCGTGTCGGCTTCATCCCCGAAGTCAAGCCTCGGGGTATTCGCCTTGGATTTTGATAAACCACGCTTCGTGGTCCATTCCCTCGTTGAGAATCCGCTGTGCCATGTCGTAGGTGCGCGGATCGGCGCCACGGGTCATATCGCAGATTTCGCTCCACGTACGGATCGCACAGCGCTCCGCCTCAAGCAGCACCTCGAGGATATCCTCGACTTCGAGCGGGCTGGTATCGAGGCAACCGTCGTCGTCTATCGGGGTTGGGACCTCCGCGTCGGGACAGGACGCACGATCCGCGATGTCACGGACATCATTCGGAAGCGACCCCTCTAATTCGTAAATCCGAGGGACGACCAACTCGGAGTGGGCTCGGTCCTTGAGCCGCGCGTCCTCGGTGATCTCCTTGTAATCCTCCTCTCCGGCGAGATGCATCCGGAGGTTCGTATAGTAGTACGTCGTGAATTCGGCCCCGGCCGCGTCGACACGTTTTTGTCTGAGTTCCTCGGGGTCACAGCCGCGTTCACGGAGGCCCTCCGCAGCGACTCGTTGGCTCGTATCCCCCGGTTCAATACTGCCAGAGGCGTGTTACTTTTGATCACTCATGCTCTGTCGCCACTCGTGTTTGAGGCGGGATCGATGCTAGAAGTTAGTTTGATTATACACAACTTTCGGTCATAGACGTATGCTCAAAACTCGCACTACTCCGTGGAGATGATGCGTATTGTTATACCGGGCAGTTGGCCTTAGTTTATACTAACCCACCCGCTAACTACGCCGCGTGAGATAACACGATAATGCAGGAATTTGAATTCAGTATTCGGTTCGACGAGGGGGCGGATCCCCTGATGGACATCTTTCGGGAACACCAGTCGCTCTCGGCGCGGTCGTCGTGGTGTTTCGTGACGGACTCGTCGATGTGGCGGATCGATCAAATAACTGGCTCGACGGAGGCGCTTCAGCGGCTCGACTCGCAGTATCTCGATCGCTCACAGTGTAACGAGTGTCTCGATACGCCGAACTGTCAAACGCATCGGGAGTACTATGTCCTCGACAGTACCAAAACAACGCGAACGATCTACACGTACCGGACGGAGGTACAAGATTGCCACTCGATCCCGTACGTCGTCATCGATCACGTCGGCGAAGGTTGTATATTCGAGGCCCGTCGGATCGACAACGAGTACCGCTGGCGTGTCCTCCACCCGAGCGAACAGGCGATCGGAGAGCTGTACGACGCTATCGAAGGGTCGCTCCGGTCCGGACTTTCGCTCGATCTTTCCCGTCTACAATCGTCGGTCGGATGGGACGCGACGGCCCGTGCCGCAGCCCAGCTTTCGGTGGGCCACTGGGAAACGCTCGAAGCGGCGTTCAGTCAAGGATATTACGACCGCCCTCGAGAAGTGACCGTCGAAGACATCGCCGACGGACTCGATACACCGTCCTCAACTGTTCAGTACCGGCTCCGAACGGCTGAGGATCTAATCATATCCACGTTCATGGAAGATTCGATATAGATCCTGCGAGCTACGAGAGCCATATATGACAGATAGGCAAGAACCGTGATCTGGTAGAAAACAGGCTTAGTGTAGCTTCAGCCATTGTCTCACTAGTCTTCGGCGATCGGGACTGGATAGAGTCCCCGTAGCTTGACACGTGCATCATCAGTTATGAATTGCCAGTCGATGAGTCGTTTTGTTGCGTTGCGATCAGTCTGCCACGCAGCGACCTCTGAACAGAGTGTCGCTGCGTGGTAGATTCGCCGATTGAGACATTGGCGCTTGCCTAGAGATACGCGCTCGGAGAGCTTAAGCTAGTGACTCAGCAGCTGAGCTAGTGAGTCCAAATCTGAAGCTACACTTAGAGTCCGTCTGAGAAAGTGACTTTGACAACTTAACACCGTTAGAATCGAGTAAGGAGGTGTAACAGAAATCTCCGGACAACAGCTGCGCCTTTTATACAGGCACCTCAGAAATGACGATCAATTGATATCAAACTGCGTCGCCGGTCCATCTTGCTTATTTTGAAACTCTTCAGCGGCATAGGTGCTTTCAGCCGACTGTGTGTTCGTAATTGAATATATACCATCTTTTGAACGAGTTCTACCGTACGGTCGTTGTTTGATGATGTTATCTGAGAGATAACCGTACGGAAAGTCAAATACCACGTTTAGAGCTTCCGACAGGTGTGTTATTGATTCTAGTTTCATTATCAGCGTATTAGGCTCGTATAACAGCCGATATCCGAAGCCACCGATACTCGGTACTTCCCAAGCAGCGTAATCAGCCGAATTGAATCGCCGAATTGACCACGTGAAAGTGTCTGGATCTGGATGTGTTCACGATCCGATGGGCGGTCGTCGCCCGCCCACGCCGGGGCGGGCGCGACCTACCCGATGAGTTCACGTTCAAGACGTTCTGTGACTGGATTCGTCACGAGCTTGAAGAGGAGTTACGCCGGCGGTGGAAGATCAAAGCG
>NZ_JBKEGK010000060.1:0-12479 GCF_046710025.1 Natronomonas sp.
GACCTCGGCCTCCGTCTCGGAAGCGACCTCGAGGTCGCCGACGTCGGCCTTGATACGGGCTGCAAGCGCGTTGCCGATCCCGTCGATATCTGCGAGTTCCTCTTGGGATAGCTCGCGGATATCGTCGGCCGTCTCGACGTCCGCCTCACGGAGGCTCTCGGCTTTCGCATCACCGACGCCGCTGATGTCGGTCAGTGCCTCGTACTCGTTGTCTGGTTCCTTGTCGCTCATTAGACATCACCTCGGTCCGGCATCCCTGTGATGTAGACGCCGTCCTGGAAGACGCGCGTGTCCTTGTCAGGAACGCGCGTCAGTTGTTCGATGTCGGCCGCCGTCTGGCCGACGTCCTCGATGTTCGGGCCACGGATCGTTAGCTCCTCGCCGTCGACCGAAATCTCGGTATCGCCGCGGACGGGCGTCCGTCGCGGCGCCTTCTCGCCGAGGAAGTTCTCGATGACGACCTCGCTGTCCTGCACGGAGACCTGCATCGGGAAGTGAGAGTAAAACACCTCCATGTCGTACTCCCAGCCCTCTGTCACGCCGTGGATCATGTTCGCCACGTGGCTCTCGAAGGTTCCGACCGTCGAGTTGGTCTTTGCGTTCTCTTCGTGCGAAACGATGACGACCGCGTCAACAGTTTCAGCGTCGTCCTGTTCGGACTCCGTTGGAACGCCCTCGACCGACACCGAAATGTCGGGGTACCAGAGGCGTCGCGTGACGCTCCCTTTGGGTCCGTCGACCGTCAACTCGAGGTGGTCCATCGTCGCCGTGACTCCGTCCGGAATGTGGATTTCTCGTCGCATTGGTCAGAACACGTACGCGATTACCTGTCCACCGACGCCCTGTTCGCGGGCCTCGTAGTGGCTCATGACGCCGTGGCTGGTCGTGACGATGAGCGTCCCGTAGTCACGGGCGGGGAGGAACCGTTTCTCCCACTTCTCGAAGTCGTCCGCTCCCGCCGCGTAGCGGGGCTTGACCGTGCCACACTCGTTGATGGCGCCGTTTAGTTCGACCTCGAATCGCCCGGCTTTGCCGTCGTCGACGAACTGGAAGCCGCCGACGTACCCGCGGTCGTAAAAGACCTCGAGCACAGAGCCGATTTCGTTCGAGGCGGGCTGTATCGTCTGTTCGAGATGGCCGACGCTCTCGGCGTTGTCGAGTCCCGACAGCGCGCTGGCCAGTGGATCGTTGTCCGCCATGGTTAGCTATACTTCCTGAAGCCCATACCGCGTGCAATCTCGCGGAAGCACTGTCGGCACAGCCAGATGTCGTACTTGCCGACGAGTCCTTGCTCGCGCTCGCAGCGCTGGCACGCTTCGAGCTGGCCGGTCCGCTTTGCGGCCTGCTCGCCCGTCTGTTGTTCGGATTCTGATTCGCTCATTCTGTTTCCTCCGCTTTGACGTCGACATCGAACTTCGATTCGAGGAACGCGACCGCGTCCTCGGCTGTCAGCCGATGACCGGACGGGATCGCTCGGGCCATCTTGTTCCGTTTGCTGATTCGGTAACCGGGCCGAACCAGGTTGACTGTCACGTCAAGGCCGTAGATCCCGATCTCGGGGTCGTACTCTTGGTCCGGGAAGTCGGTGTGTTCCTCGACGCCGAAGCTGAAGTTGCCGGTCTTGTCGAACTGCGCCTCGTGCAGTTCGGCGAGCGGTAGCGCCGTCCCGAGGAACGCCTCTGCGTCCTCACCGCGCAACGTAACCTTCGTACCGATCGGATCGCCCTCACGGACGTTGAAATCTTGTATCGTCCGCTTCGCGGTGGTCCGAACCGGCTGTTGGCCCGCGACCTCGCCGATGATTTCCTCGGCCTGTGCGAGCGGCTCACCGCCTTGGCCGACGCCCATGTGGACGACGACCTTCTCGACGGTCGGCTCTCGCATCTCGTGGAACTCGCCCCCTTCGGACTCGGAGCTCATTCGTCTTCACCTCCGTCGGCGTCCGTCTCGTCCGCGTCCGCCACGTCAGTCTCGTCGGCATCCGCGTCGGCGTCGTCCGCATCGCCCGTGAAGTTCTCGTCGATGACGACGACGTACTCCTCGATCGTCTCGAAGCGTTCCTCGCCGCTTTCGGTCTCGATGAGAACGTTGTTCGGCGAGGAACCGGGTGTGACCTGGATCTCGTCTATCGTCCCGATCCGGCCCGCGTGGGCCCCGCTGACGGCCGTCACGAGTGCGCCCTCCTCGTAGGTGAAGTGGGCCACAATCTCGTTGCCGTCGTTCGAGACCACGATCGAGTCGTTGCCGTCGTAGGTCGTCGCGTCCTCGACGAGCAGTGTCTGCCCGTCGTGGAGCGTCAACTGGGTGTCGCCGCCCGGCACCTGCGCCTTGCCGGCGATCTTCCCGAGTTTCGATCCCGCCGACTCGGCGTCGATCGGGGTCAAAGAGAGCCGGCCGCCCTCGTCGGGAAACACGCGGTAGTACTCCTCACGCTCTCGGAAGGCCAGGATGTCGAACATCCCGATCGGCTGGCGCTCGTCGGAGATAGCCGTCCCGTTGACCAGGACGCTGTCCTGGCCGAGCGCGTAGCGCGCCTCCTTCTTCGAGTCGGCGTAGCCGAGCACGTCGCGCAGAACGATGAGCAGGGGGACCCCCGCCCCGCCGTGCGGACCCGCCGCGGCCTTCGTCGTGTACGTCTCCTCTTTCCGTTCGACCGGCCACGATTTCGGCACGGCCAGCCGTTTTTGATGTTTCGTCATTCGTCGTCCTCCTCGGCTTCGAGGCGCGCCTCGCGAACCTCGTCCTCAAGGTCGAGCTCCGTCACCTGGACGTTGCTCGCTTCGAGCGCACGGGGAACTTCCTCGCCGTCCGCCGTCTCGAGCGTCACGTCCTCGACGTTGATCTCCGCGTGGCGGAGGTTCACGTCGACGACCTCGCCCGTCTCGCCGGCGAAGTCGCCGCGTTGGACCTCGACCGTATCGCCCGCGTTGACGCGGACGCTCCGCTGGCCGTACTCCTCGCGGAGCTCCGACGACAGCGGTGCACGAACCTGCTTTTGTTTCTCGTGCAGCGGGGCGCGCTCCTGTCGATTGCGCTGTTTGGTTGGTTGTCGTGTCATAGCTATACGATCATCGTCGCCGTCGAGGCGATGGAGCCGAAGCGTTCGGCGACCTCTCTGGCGATCGGTCCTTTGAGTTCGGTTCCGCGGGGGTCTTCGTTCTCGTCGATGATGACGGCCGCGTTGTCTTCGAACTTCACGCGGGTGCCGTCGGGTCGTCGGATCGGCTTGCGCTGGCGGATGATGACCGCCTCAAGCACCTGCCGTCGCATCTCCGGCGTTCCCTTGGTGACCGAGACGGTCACCTTGTCACCGAGTCCCGCCTTCGGATGGCGGTTCTTGGTGCCGGAGTAGCCGGCCGTAGAGATGACTCGCAACTCGCGCGCGCCGGTGTTGTCGGCACACGTGATGAGCGAGCCCTTCTCCAATCCTTGCGTCACGTCGGCGTTGAGTGCCTCCATCAGGCATCAGCCTCCGTGACCTCGACCACGACGTGGCTCTTTGTCTTCGAGAGCGGTCGTGTCTCCGCGATCTTCACGTCGTCGCCAACGGTGAGCGGTTCCAGTACCCCCGGCACGTGCGCCGGAATCTTCGATCGTCGCTTCATCTGACGATCGTATTTGGGTACGTTCACCTCGTACTCCCGCTCGACGACGACGGTACGGTCCATGTCAGTCGAGACGACTGTCCCTTCGATGACCTGCCCGCGGACGGGCAACTCACCGTAGAAGGGACACGTCTCGTAGTCGTACTCCTCCGGGGTTTCGGGCTCCGGAGGCTGTGTTACGTCGAGTCCTATTGCCATAGTGAACCTCTGTGTGTTTCGCTGCGTCGGGCGGGTCGGGCGAGCAGTCGGTCGCCCTCGACGATCACGGCTCGCGGGCGCTGCCCGCTCTCGTTGTCCGAGGCGCGTAGCGCCCCACACTCCTTGAGCGCGAAGCGGAACGTCGTCCCCGCCTTCGGCACCTGTTTGACCCCATCGCTCGCCGCCACGAGCAACGTCCGCATCGTCTCGTCGCGAACGCGGCCGCTGATCCCGATCAGATCGGGATTCAACGCGGCCGTAACGGCCACGTCGAGGCCGGCAAGTTCGTGGCGGGCGAGCGTTTCGGGGGTCATTCCTCGAAGTCGCCCTCCTCTCGCTGTACCGTCTTCAGACGGGCGATCGTGCGTTTCAGCTCGCCGATCCGGCCCGGGTTCTCGGGGGCCCCACCGGCGGCCAGCACTGCCTTCTCGTTGAGCAGTTCCGTCTCGAGCTGTTCGAGTTCCGCCTCGCGTTCGGCGGGCGTCATGTCGCGGATCGCCTCGACGTGTAGGACAGCCATCGTTACTCAGCCTCCTCGTCGGATTCGTCCTCGCCTTCCATTTCACCGAGGAGCTCTTCTGCCTCGGCCTCGACATCCTCGTCGAGATCCTCGGGCTCGTCGGTGTCGACCTCGTCGGCCGCTGCCGGCGAATCGCCGGTCTCGCCATCGACGCTCTCGTCGACGATTTCCTCTTCAGGAACTTCCTCGACCGCCTCGGCCGTCTCCTCCTCGATGACCTCCTCGGGGTCGGCGCCAACCGATTCGGCGTCGGCCTCGTCGGGTTCTTCGAGGAGCTCCTCGACGTCGCCCTCGGGTTCCTGAATGAAGTCCTCGACCTCGATGTCCTCGTAGACCTCGAAATCGTCGGGGAGTTCCGCGTTCGGCGGAATGATCTTCACGCGCACGCCGATGGTGCCGAGTTTCATCACCGCGGTGCCGACACCGCTGTCGACGATCGTCTCGGCGGGTTCGCCGTTGTGCTTGATGTAGCCGCGGTTGAATTTCTCGACGCGGGAGCGTGCGCCCGTGACCTTTCCGCTCAGGATGATCTCGGCGCCTAACGCGCCCGAGTCCATGATCCGGTCGATGGTCGTGTGGCCGGCCTTCCGGAAGTACCAGCCACGTTCGAGGGCGTTCGCCAGCCGATCGGCGACGATCTGTGCGTTCAGATCCGGCTCGTCAACCTCTTGAACGTCGATCTGGGGGTCGTCGAGGTCGAAGTCCTCTTCGAGCGTCGTCGTGATCTTGCGGATGTTCTTGCCGCCCTTGCCGATAACCATCCCGGGCTTCTCTGCCTTCAGGACGATCTGTGTTCCCATCGGCGTCTTGGCGACATCCATGCCACCGTAGCCGGCGCGCGAGAGCTCTTCGGCGAAGAACTCGTCGATCTGGGTCCGCTGAAGTCCGTCCTCGATGAACTGGTGTTCGTCCGCCATTAGTCTTCATCCTCCCGTGCGAGCACGAGTTCGACGTCGACCTGCGGAGTGTTCCACTGCGAGGCGCGACCGAACGCTCGCGGTCTCTGGCCGGGAGACTCTCCGACCTTGTGGGCCGCGATGTGTTCGATCGCCATGTCCTCGCCGTCGAACCCCTGGTGGTCGGCGTTGTTGACGCCGTTCTCGAGGAGGTCGAGGAAAGCCTTCGAGGCCTTCTCGGGGTACCGGCCCGCGTCCCAGCCGTCGATGTCGTTACGATGGCCGACACCGCTGTTGTGGGATTTGAACGGGACGGACGTCTCGCCCTCGATGACCGACTCGAGGTAGGAGACGGCCTCGGCGGCCGTCTTGCCCTTGATCTCGCGTGCGATCTCCTTGCTGTGCTTGTGACTCATGTGACGCTCCCGAAGCATGGCTTTCGCCGTCTCGTCCGGGTCGGCGTCGACACTGTAGCTGATTCCCATAGTTATTTGAGCGGTACGAACTTCGAGGAGCGGGTCGCACCGATGCCGGCCTGTCCGTGTTCGACCGAGTTCCGCGTCAGTTGGAACTCGCCGAGGTAGTGGCCGATCATCTCCGGCTCTATCTCGACGCGTTCGAACGACTGGCCGTTGTGGACCGCGAACGTGAGCCCAACGAACACCGGGACGATCGGCATATCGCGCAGATGCGTCCGGATCGGGTTGTTCGCAGTTTCCTCTTCGCCCGCCTCGCGGGCTTTTTCGAGGAGCTTCTCCTGTTCGACGGAGAGGCCCCGCTTGATGGTTCGCCGCTGGCGTGCGGGAAGCAGTTCCGTGACCTCGTCGAGCGACAGTTCCTGCAGCTCGTCGAGCGTGTGACCACGATAGGTGAAATCACCCTCGTGGCCGATCTGGTATTCCGAACTCATTCTCGTCCTCCTTTCCCGCCACGGCCGGTCCGCTTGGAAGCGATGTCGCCGACCTTCCGGCCCGGCGGCGCGTCGCGGGAGATACTCTTGGGTTTGCCCGGGTGCTGTCGGCCGCCGCCACCGAATGGGTGGTCGACGGCGTTCATCGCGACACCGCGGACTCGCGGGTACTTGGTCCCGCGGGATTTCATCTTGTGGTGTTTGTTGCCGGCCTTGACAAACGGCTTCTCTGTTCGACCGCCGCCGGCGACCACGCCGACCGTGGCACGACACTCCGGCGATAGCCGGCGCATCTCGCCGCTCGGCAGTTCGACGACCGCGGCGTTGCGATCGTGGGTGAGAAGCGTCGCGCTCACGCCGGAGGCACGGGCGAACTTCCCGCCGTCGCCGGGCTGTCGCTCGACGTTACAGACGGGAACGCCCTCGGGGATCTCCGCGAGCGGCATCGTGTTCCCCGGTTTAATCTCCGCAGAGACGCCGATCTGGATCTCGTTGCCGACCGCCACGCCCTCGGGGGCGAGGACGAGGCGACGGTCGCCGTCGTCGAACTGCACGTCGGCCAGCGGCGCCGATCGGGCCGGGTCGTGTTCGATCCCGACGATCTCCCCGGTAACCATGTCGGTGTCCTCGACGTTTCGGTGCGAGAGGTTCGCCTTGTATCGGTGTGAGGGCGCACGGAACGTCGATGTCCCGCGACCACGTCGCTGACCTTGGATTCGTCGTCCCATTGTCAGAACACCCCGATTCGTGAAGCGACTTCCTGGGCGTCGTCGTCCGCCGAGAGGGTGACGGTCGCCTTCTTGTCGCCCTCCGTTCGAACCTGCGTGTTGACCGAGTCGACCGACACGTCGAACTGCGATTCGACGGCCTCGGCAATCTCGGGTTTGGTCGCCTCGGAATAGCAGACGAACTGTAGTTTGTTCTCGAAGTCCATGTCGTTCATTGCCTTCTCGGTGACGAGCGGATGTTTGATCGTCATCGCTCGGCCACCTCCTCGAGCGCGCTCTCGGTCCACAGCGTGAGCCGACCGGCGTCGGTGCCGGGAGCGAGGTCCTCCGTACTGACCTCGTCCGCGGTCGCGACGTCGGCGCCAGCCAGGTTGCGGGCCGCAAGCGAGGGCTCCTCGCTCGTCACGACGAGGATCGACTTCGGTTGCGTGTACTTCCGCCCGCGGGTCGTTCCGCGGCCGGCCCGGACCGTCTTGCCGTCCTCTGCGCGCCCGATGTCAGCGTAGACGCCCAGCGTTTTGAGGACCTCGACGGCCTCCTTTGTTTTGACGAGTTCCTCGAACTCGTCGCTCACGACGAGCGGGAGTTCGAGGTCGTCCTCAAACTCGTGGCCGCGAGCGGCGACCAGTTCACCGTCGGCGGTCGCGGCGATCGCGCTCCGCGTGGCGAGTTTGCGCTCCTTCGTGTTGATATCGAGTCCGCGGTCTTTCTCGGCCTTCGGCGGGTGGGCGGGGCGCCCGGAGACAGCTTGCGGCACCTCGCGTGCGCGCCCGTTCTGTCTCGGGACGTGTGCCATCCCGCGGCCGCTGCCTTGGGACTCCGCCGGGGTTCTGAGACCCGCGTACTCGTCGGTACCTGCGTCCTGCTGTCGGTTAGCCTGGGCGGCGAGCACCGCGCGCTTGATGAGGTCGGGCCGGAACGTCGTTTCGAAGACGGCCGGCAACTCAACCTCGCCCGCGTCGTCGCCATCCAGGTCGCGTACTGTTGCCTGCATGATTTATCCCTGATTGGAAGCGGTGGAGACGTACCGGACCTCGGGGTCGAGGCGCGGTTGGTCGGCCGGTCGCACCGCCGGGCGGAACCGAACGAGGCGCTTGCCGGGACCCGGAACGGAGCCCTTCACAAGGGCGTACGAACCGTCTACCTCGCCGTAGTTGACGAAGCCGCCGTCGGGTGTGACGTCTTCGTCACCAAGATCGACGAGCCGCTTGTTCAACTCGGTTCGCTGGTGGTAGCCGGTCTGTCCCTGCTGAGGGACCGTTGAGCGGACCCGCGATGGGTTCCACGGGCCGAGGTTGCCGATGCGTCGGCGCCAGCCCTGGCGGGCGTGTTTGCCCTTCCGCTTTTGAACGCCCCATCGCTTGACGGGACCCTGCGTTCCTTTGCCCTTCGTGATGCCCGCGACGTCGGCGTACTGGCCGGCGCGGAACACGTCGGTCGCGGCGTGTTCGCCCCCATCGTCGACGAGGTCGAACGCGAATTCGACTCGATCCGCAAGGGCGCCACCGCCGACGCGTGTCTCCATCACGTCGGGGCGCTTCTTCGGGACGCTCGAAAGCCCGCTCGGCAGCGTGTGGGTAATGACCCGCACGTCCGCGAGAGCACCCGCGTCGAGTGCGTCGCGGATCTGGCCTTCGGCGTCGCCGGACTGTTCGTCTGGGACGGAAAGCGCGCGACCGAGATCCTCGTGAACCTCGTCGGTCCAGGACTCGGTTAGCGGCCGCTTTCCGTACGGCGTGTCTTCGTAAGCTCGAACGGCGACAGCCCGCATGGGTGGCGTCTCGACGACGGTCACCGGAACGGTCTCCTCTTGCCCCTCTCGGGGGGAGTTGGGTTCGTCGTTGATCGTCACGACGTGGCTCATGCCGGCTTTATATCCGGCGAAGCCCTGTAACCCGGGTTGTCCCTCGTCGTCCGGCCAGGAGTTGAACCGCGGCACCTCGCTGGCCGCACGGCTGCGGGGGCTGAAGCCCATCGAGCCTTTTCGTGGTCTGCTTGGTTGTGGCATTTATCTCACTCCAGTGTGAGGGGCGCAAGCGTCGCGAACAGAGCTTCCTCCGTCCGGACGACCTCGCTACCCTGGTTCGGAACCGTATTGAGCCAAAGGTCGAACCGCGTGTTCGGTTCGTCGCCGATGGTCTCCGCGTGTGGCTCACAGCCGAGTATCTCCGGCAAGCCCCGTTCGGGGGCGCCGAAGGCGACCGTGAGTCCGTCGTCGGTCGTCTGCTCGGAGAGCTCCCCGAGCCGATCAACCGTTAATACCTCCCCGTGCCTGGACGCGGCAATTCGAATGCCAGCGTCCGGCCGGGCAAGGCAGTTGTCGATGGCCGCGCGCTCAACGGCGAACCCCGGTGGGGGTTCGGCCACGAGTTTCGCGCGAACCGGTTCTCGCGAAGAGACCCTGATGGTGACGCGTTCCCCGGCCGAAACCGCCATCGACGGCGGCACCGGCAGGGAGATCGGGTGTTGCAGTCCGCAATTGACCCGGACGCGCCCGTCAGATCCGACCTCGGTCACGATTCCCTGTCTTAACGACCCCGAACCATCCGATCCGGAGCCGGTCTGTGCACGGACACGAAGCGGCGGTAGGACACCGACGTACTCCAGTTCGTCCCGCTTGCCCCAGGCCTCCTTTCGGAGGTATGGGGGCGTAGCGGCGTACTCAAGCACTGTGCCGACGAACCCGTCGCCGAACCGGCCGTCGTCGCCCCCCCGATCGGGGTAGACGACGAGGCGGTCGACCCGAAAGACCGTCGCCGCGCGGGCGACGTAACCGAGTTTGCGAGTTGCCTCGCGTTTGTCCTCGGCTTCTCGGGTCAGAGACGACGGCACGAGCACGCTGTGCGTCATACCGTGTCGCTTCCGTGTCCGTTCACGAGACTGTGTCGATCATACCGAACCCACACTTAAAAGCAACGCGGTACGTGGCGGTTATGCGCTCTGTTGACAGGGATTTCGCGTGGAGCGTTCGCACTCGGCGGCCGCGCGTTCTTCCGCAAGCCTTTTATTCATCTCTCCGGTACGAGAAGTTGCGAAGGCGCGCTGGTAGTGTAGTGGTATCACGTGACCTTGCCATGGTCACAACCGGGGTTCAAATCCCCGCCAGCGCATTCCTCCGACGAGCAAACCGGTGAGCACCGCGAGCGCCAGCGAGGCCTCTTGAGCGTGAACGGGAAGCGATGGGGCGCGAATCGCATCCCGAACCCGTGACAGGTGGGCGAGGGGGGCCCGTTCAACGGAGTTCTGGGTAAGCGACTCACTCGATACCGAAGAGCGTCGACTGGAGCAGTCTACTCGAGATAGCCGAGAGTATCGAGGCGCTCTCTGAGTTCCCTATCGTTCTCGGCGGCGGTCTGGATGCGTTCGATCTGGCTCTCTTGGAAGTCGAGCAGTTGTAGCGCCGTCCGGAGTTTGTAGTTTGTCTCATCACCATCGACGTGTTCAAGCGCCGACTCCAACAGCGTGCGAATGGTTTCTATCGTCTCGTCGGGCGCATTTTTTACGTGGCGATATTCGGAATATAAACCTTGGTCTGATAGGAGACACCGGGGCGACTATCTTGCTTCGGGTCGATACAGAACCCATGACTGTCGTGGCACTCCTGAGCGTGGCACCGGTGATCGAGGACAGCATGGCAAGTGAGGTCGCGGCCGCTGTGGACGCGCTCGATGACTTCGACGTTGCCTACGAGACGAACCCGATGGGGACGGTGATCGAAGCCGACGACATCGACACGATCTTCGCTGCGGCGGGGGCGGCGCACAAAGCCGTCGACGCCGACCGCGTGAGCACGGTGCTGAAAATCGACGACAAGCGCGCGCACGAACTCCGCGCCCGTGAGAAGGTCGACGCCGTCGAGGACGAACTGGGTCGAGACCCAAAAAAGGAGCGATAGCGCAATCAACGGTAAGGAAAAGGCATATCCCCGGCCCCCCGTATCTTCGGGCATGAGCAGCCCCCCCGACGAGTACTATACGGACGACCGCTGGAACAACTGGTTGGACCGGCTCCGCGAGGAAAACATCGACCCCGAGAGCGACGACTCTGCGCGCTTGTTCTTCAATCTCTTGGATGACGCCACGATCGCCATCGCGAAGGTCATCACCGACTACGAGGACGGTGAACTCGATGCCGACGCCGCCGCGAAAGAACTCGGCCGCATTCGAGAAATCGTACTCTCGGAGGTCGAGATCGGCAACGAAGAGAAACTGACGCTCGTCGACGGGATTCAGACCTCGCTCGTCTGCGCCTTCTACACCGCCGAGGAGTACATCGTCGGCGGCCCCGCCGAGGAGGGAACAGTCGAGGAACACCTCCGCGCTGCCGCCGCGGCCGAAGCTGACGAGGAAGATCTCGATACCGCGCTCGCACACTGCGTCCAGGCCGGGACGCTCATCGTCGAGGGGGAGGAACTCGGCATGGACGTCGCCGAGGAGATCGAGTACGGCTTGGTCGCCGACTGGGTCAACGGCCTCGACTCGTTGGGGCGGGCGCTGGCCGACCCCGAACTGGTTGAGGAAGACGAATAGGGCGTACGTTTTTATTTACCAGTCGCGTTGTTCGGTCATGATGTTCGGACCCGACGAGCGCGCGCAGTCGACGCTGGTCGGATTTATTCTTCTGTTCGGCATTCTCGTCATCGCCTTCTCGTCGTATCAGGCGGTCGTCGTGCCGAACCAGAACGGCGAAGTGGAATTTAACCACTTTCAGGACATTCAGAACGATTTCACCGAGTTCCGGAGCACGCTGGTGAACTCAGTCGGAAGCAATGAAGAGCGTGCCGCCACCTTCAGACTCGGGACGCAGTATCCCGCCCGTTTGCTTGCGTTGAATCCGCCACCCGTCTCGGGGCAGTTGGAGACGATAGACGATGGAAATCGGAAAGTAGTGGTCAACTCGACCGACGGCGAAAATATAGCCACAGACGTATGTGGAACCGATACGCCGACAACCAACTCGCTACGCTACACGCCTAGTTATAATGAGTTTGGGAGTCCTAGATCTGTTTCATACGAAAATAGGTTCGTCGCTCGGGAGTTCAGGGACGGGAACGTGTATGATGAGCAACGGCTGATTCGGGAATCATCGAATGAGATCAATCTTTTATTATTGAATGGGTCGGTGTCTCGCGCCAGTCAGGAATCATACTCCTTCGATATTAACGCTAGTCGACGGAACAGGACAACGGAAGCAAAAGCTGTCTCTAATATTATAATACCCAGCCAGTATAGCGCTGACGAATGGGAAGGCACAATTCTAGAGGATATGGAGGTTGACGCGATACCTAATGGTGACGGACGGGTGCGGATTGAAGCTGAAGATGGTGGGAATTTAGGGAATTATAACGTCTCGTGTGCAGCCGCAGGACTTGACCGTGACCCAGCGTTCGGTCCAAGCCCTCCGAGCCCTCCAAGTCAAGATTCTTCCGATAATGGAACAGATATACTTAATCCGACAGATGTTGTTCTTGATAATGTAGAGAGAAACCAAAACAAAGGAAATGACAATTATCTAGCCCTGACATTCAGAAGTATTGATTCAAATGCGACAGTCACAGATGCTAGAATCAATTTCTACAACGCAAAGAACCAAGGCAAGACTCCATCGAATGCTGTCCTATCC
>NZ_JBKEGK010000061.1:0-12450 GCF_046710025.1 Natronomonas sp.
CCCGTATGGATGTCTAGTCCGAACGACAATGTTTGGGTGAGTTTGGACGACTGCACTATATTCTCGTATGGTTCGATACTCGTTAAAAGTTCGTGTTGTGACGCGCTTCACCCACGGGCACGGTGGCCCGTGGTACTCGCGCTGTTATTCATTATAGAAACCGGACGCCGAGGCGAGCCGCGCTGGCAGGGTGTGAGACAGCCCCGTATGTGGAATAAATGCGCATACAACCCCGAGGTGGTTCACCCCTCCTCGTCGGGGGGCTCATTTGCTTCTCGCACCTGTTTCAGCTCCTCGACACCGCTCAACGAGCGTTCGGTTCGAACCTCCGTCGTCTTATCCCGGTCAAGTTGCGGTTCGGAACCGTCAACGGGCGTCTCCTCGGGTGTTGTGTCGGTGTCTTCCGTCCGGTCGGAACCGAACAACCACGATCGAAGGCGGTCGATGAAACTCATCGGTAGTGTTTGAACAGGATTGCTTTGATATCATCTCTCGTTCGCGCGGTTTCGGTGCCGCCACCGGGCAGATCGACCTCGTACGGCACCTCCCCGTCCGAGTCCCGCCACTTATGTGAGTGTTCATCAAGCAGATCGAACACGCCGGACGTGTCGGACGCGGAGTCAGAAGCAGCCCCCGTGGCGCTCGCCTCTGCCGACAGCTCCGTCGATTCCGAGGTTGTTTCGGTGTCTTCCGCCGGAGTCGCATCGTCGTTTGCCGGCGGGGCAATGGCGTCGTCCGCCTCCGCCGTATCGAGGAGGTAGTCCATAACATCGGCTGGGCGGACTGACGCGTACCGTCCCGCGTACTCCGCCGACAGTCGCTCTTGGATCGCGGTGAAACGTTCGTGTTGGGCCTCCGAGAGCTGTATCTCCCGCATACGTACTACTACGTGGCATCATACAAAACCGCTCCCCACTCCGTCGGCGCGTGTCACTATATAACTCCGCTCCCCGCAACGCATCGATGAGTCGCTGTCGTCCGGAGTAACGCCCGCTGTATTACGCGCGAACCGCGCAGGTAGTCCCATTACCCCCGAGTTACCGTTCGCCGTCCGGCGGTCGTCGGGTGGCAGTCTCGGAATCGCCGTCGTCGACATCAGGTGCGTTCTCCTCATCGTCGGCGTCGCGCGTCCCTTCGGCAGGCTTCTTGTGGTCGGTGGGCTCCGCTTGCTCAGCAGTTGTATCGTCGTCCGGGACATCGGACGGCGCGTCTCCGGTCGTCCGGCGATGATAGAAGCGACTGAGGGCTTCGTCCCACGATTCAAGCTGGCGGGGATCGGTCCTATGGCTGACCTCGATACCGACGTAAACGCACTCGTCACAGGCATACGAGACCTTTTCACCGAGTTGGTATCGGCTGAGTGGCCCACCACAGCGCGGACACTCCATACGTGAGCTACCGGAGCCGGTGCTAAAGTGATTCCGGGTGCCCGGCCCAGACACTGTGTCACTCATGTCAACGCGTCAGACGGGCGTGTGACGGTACGTGTACGTTTATTTTCCCCCTGATACAACGCCTACCCAATGGGAGTCCGATGTGTGCTTTCGGGGCATCTTTACGAGGCGACGGAGTTCGAGGAACACCGCAGGGAGCGTCCCGAGGGGATGGTTCTGATCTGTCGGGAGTATCGGGTCTGCAGTCGTTGTGGGAACCGCGAGGAGATGTATAGGAACGAACAGTTGCTGACGCCGCGGGAACGCATGGACGGAAAAGACGGTCCTGAAAACAAACGGAGCGGCTCCGAGAAGGGCGGAAACGGTTCCAACACAGACAAAAGCAGTTCCGAGAACGAGAAAAGCGGTCGTGACATGACCGAGAACGACTCCGAGCACGCCAATGCACGCGAAACCGAGTCGTTGCTTGAAGATAGCCCCGCACTCGAGACCGACCCGGACAACGACACGTCCGATTCCCCGCTCAGTGCGAACGAGATCGGCGCCTCGAGCGCGGACGGCGGAGACGGCTCGGACGGCGAAGATAGCTCAGATAGCGGAGACGGGTCAGACGGGTCTGAGGCGGCGGCCGAGGAGTCGGTTAGCTTCGATTCGCTCCCCGGGGCGTCCACTACAGGAACCGACAAAGACGACACCAGCGATAGGGCGGATCAAATCGATCGATTACGGAACCCCGGAAACGAGCCGATACGAATGGCCGACCCTCAGGCCGACTCGGAGTCCCACGTGAATGGATCAAGCGAAACTGACGAGACGCATAACGGCGCCGACGAGACATATTCAGACACGGAGAGGGACACGGCAGGGGACACTACGGACGACAGCGCGGATGAGGAACCCGCGGATGATGCTGTCATCATCTCGGAGACGGACGCTTCGACGTCTTCACCGGGCGAACACGGTGACAGGTACGGCGCCGGGATCTATTGTCAAGCCTGTGGCGGGACGTGGAACAGGGAGACAACATCGCTTCGCGAGGGAGACCTGTGTCCGGAGTGTCGACAGGGATACGTCGAAAGTCGGTGATTTCGTCTGACACGCCGGGCGGCTCTGCGTTTCGCGTTTCAACCCGTGAGCATCTCTATTCGTATTCGAGTCCCGTCACGAACGCGACTGACCGGTTACTCGTATTTTACGCCGAAGTGATGGCCCTCTGTGCACGTCCCCTCGGAGAGTTTCGCATCGCCCCAGACGCCGGTTCGATAGGACTGGTTGACATTTTTAATGCTCGATCCGTCGGGGATCGAAACCGCGCTCTCTGCGCTACAGTACGGACATTCGACGGTGGTGGACGTCATACATTGTGGTACCTTCCAGCATGATATGAAGATTGTGGTCGGTCGAAATCGATCGTAGAGGGGACAGAACACGTAAACCGTTGCCGTCCGACAGCCACCAGTATGCGTGACACCCACGTCACTGACGCGGCGCTTCTGGACCATCCAGCCGCCGACATCGACGCTGTCGTCGCCGATCCAGACGACATTATTCAGACGTTCAAGCGTAACGCCGCCTCGGAAAGCCGCCTCGAAACGCACGTACTGCGCCTCGTGCCGCCGTTCGATGGGGATATACGGGCCGAACCATACGTCGAAGACGGCCCAAAGCGCTACCCGCCGGACCGGACCCCGGAGCCGATCCATCTCACGCCGGGCACGTTCGTCAAAAACAATGACGGCCCTCACCCCGGTAGGACCCACCTGACCACCCCCACGTTTGAGGACGCACGCCGACGTACCGAGGAACAGGGTGGGTCGACCGACGAAGCGGCAGTCGAAACATACCACGAACGGCTCGTCGAAGAGTGGGCGTCCGAGGTACGTGCCTCGCTGACGGATCGGATTCGGGTTGTTTTCGACCCCCCCACCGGGAACGAGATCTGGACTGACGCTCGCTACGAACCCCGGTAGGGTCGGCGAGAACAACGGGAGCCGCGGTTGCCGCCCTCGCGTCGTCGCGGAACCCCGGCGACCATCTACAGATTTCAAGTCGGAGTGTCTCGGGGCTTGCCCCCGAGGCAATTCACAAGTCTTCTCGGAGATCCCAGCCAGCCTTCTCGGCTGCCGTCTCGATCGGGACGAACTCCCAGCCGGCGTCCTCAGCAATCCACTCGTCCGCATCAGTCCCCACGAGGACCATCCGGTCCGCATAGAACATCGACTCCCGGTCTATCTCTTGGAGCCGCGCCTCCGGTCCCGACTCCGAACCGCCGAAAAAGTCCAGTTCGATCCGGTTGTCACGCTGGAACTTGCGGATGACCGGTGTCGACACCTCGCCCACGATGCCGATCCAGTCGGCCCACCCGTTGGCGTCCGATAGCACCGCAGCTGGATCGGTCACGTGGTGAGCTGCCTTGTATGTGAGAGCCATCGTCATGTCGTCCGGTTCCTCGGCACCGTGTGTCTCGGCGGTGCCCGCGCCGGATGTTGCCTCTGTCTCATCGACATCGCCTGACGGGTCGTGACTGCCTCCCGGCCCGCCAGAGTGGCCGCCGGAACGCCCCGCGTTGCCGGGGACGCCGACCGGGTCTTCCGAAGCCGTCGGCACACCGGGGGCCGGCCCGCCGGCCACGTCGGCGGCCGACACGGATTCGGTGTCGTCTTTCCCTCCACTGTCGTTTGTCTCGCCGTCGTCCGTATCCGGAACGTCGGGGTCCGGCGTCGTGTCCGTCCCGTCCTCGTCGTCGCGCCATAGCCAATCCCCCTCGTTTCCGGACTGCTCATCGTCCTCCTCCTCGGTCGAGATCTCGTCAAGATTGATGCTGTCAGTCATGCGTTTGTGTCTCCTGTGAGCCGCACGTGTCCGTCCCGTCGGCGACCGGCGTCTCCCGGTCGGGAAGCGATTCAATATCAAGTCGGCCCAACAGCGCTGTGGTTGGGCGTCCACACCTGTCCCACCCCCGGTACTCATAATAGTGGTTCAAAAGCGTCTGGAAGGCCGCAGGGTCAAGGCCGCCCTCCGGATCACCGTCGGTGCCGGCGGCCAACGTCGCCGGCAGCTCGTCGTCGTCGCGCCCGAACCCCTCCCGAAGATTGAACAGGCGGACGAGCGTCCAGATCCGCTCGCCGGTCTCGGCGAGCTGTTCGCTCGACAGTTCGTACCCGGCCGCGGCGAGCCACTCGGCCCCGGCGTCGCCCCGGAGCACCTCCTCGAGAAAGTCGTCGGCGATAAGACTCCAGAGTATCGCGCGGCGGTCTTGTTCGTCCGCGACGACCGCGGCCTGCCGCTCGGGGGACCAGCCGGTGTCGGTGATCGCCTCGATCTCGACCGGACGCGCCCGACGGTGACAGCCCCCTCGGTCGCTTGTTGCGTAGGCAAGCGCCATGGTCTCGGCTCCCCGGGGATCGTACGACGACAGCTCCATACCCTTGACCGTCGGGATCAGGTCATCCCCGCCGAAGCGCTCGGCGGCACGCGAGACGCCGTCGGCGAGCGCGTCACCGAGCGGCGTCGACCGCGATGCGATCTCCTCGATCAGCCCGCGGGCGACAGCCTCGTCGCCGAACGAGAGGTCGCGGTCGATCAGCCCGCGATCGCTGGCCCGGACGGCCCACGCGACCGCGTTGCCGGCGGTGATCACGTCCATCGCGAGGCGGTCGCACACCGCACCGAGTGCCGCGACGGCGTCGAAATCGTCGATACCGAGGCCGGCACCCAAAGCGATGGGCGTCGCACCGCGCGGGACACTCTCGCCGGCGTCGTCTTCGACACGGAAACCACCCGGGACTGGATCGTCCTCGCGTTCGCGCCCCGACGCCGTCTCGCGAGCACTTTCGATGCCGATACCGTCGGTTCCCTCGAAACTCCGCTCCTGCCAGCCACGGGTCGGGAGCACCCCGGCTTCGTCTGCGAAATCGACTGTTTCGAGCGTGTCGCTCGCGGTGAGCCACCGCCCGGCGCCGCTCTCGGCGAAGCGCTCCCCGTAGCGCTCCCGGAGGTCCGCAAAGCCGTCAGGGGAAGAGCCGTACGCGACGACGGCTTTCAGATTTTTCGATCCCATTACTGTGCCCGCACCGCCGCGACCGGCGTGGTGGTCACCTGAATCGGACGCGATCGTCGCGTACTGGACCCCGTGTTCGCCCGCTGGACCGATGCAGGCGACGGCGGCGTCGGGAAACCGCTCGCACGTCGTTTCGGCGTCAATCCCCCACAGCTCAGCTGCCGGTTCTATCGTCGCTTCGCCGTCGTCGATAGAGAGGACGACCGGCTCCTCGGCTGCCCCGGTCACGTGGATGCCGAGGTGCGTCCCGAGCGATCCGGCTAGCCGCCCGGGGAATGACCCGCCGCTGTAGGAATCGAGGAACGCCCCGGTGAGCGGCGATTTCGTGATCGCGGCGTAACGTTGCTCGCCGGGGGTGTACCCTGTTAGCGGCCCCAGCATAAACAACAGGACGTTCTCCGGCGACTTCGGCGGGATCCCGTGGGCCATCTCGTAGAGGTAACGCGCGCCGATCCCCTTTCCGCCGATATACCTCTCCAGCCACGCCTCGGGAATCCGCTCGCTCTCGACGCGTCCCGTCGAGAGGTCGACCCGGAGCATGCGGTCTGCGATGGGCACTACCTACCGTGATAGCGTGTCGGGATTAAACCTCACGGTCGAACGGGTCGTCGACCGTGTCGGTAGCTCCGAACTAGCTTCTACTGTTTACTATTTCCAGCTCTGTTCGGATTTTGTTGGATTATGCAACTAGTATGAGTTAATTTGGTCATCTATATTGCGAACAATAGTTATTAATGTAGTGCCGTAGAGACGGACAACGTATGTCACGGTCAATGATCGATCTGGATCGCAGGGACTTCCTGAAAGCGAGTGCTGCGGGAACCCTTGCGGCCGCCGTCGGGGGACGAACACTCCTCGAACGAGGCGAAGCGCAGGAGGACGCGGCCGACGACGGGCCACCGTACACCGGCGACGAACTCGTAAAGACGGTTTGTACGCACTGCTCGGTCGGCTGTGGGCTCCATCTGGCCGTCGAAGACGACAACGTCGTCGGCCAAGAGACGTGGGACGACAACCCGATCAACAACGGCGGGCTCTGCTCGAAGGGCGCGTCGCTCGGGCACACGATCAACGCGGAGGGGCGGCTGAAGGAGCCGATGAAACTCGTCGATGGCGAGTGGGTCCGGATGGACTGGGACGAGATCCTCTCGGAGATCGCCGGGCGGCTCGACGACATCCGCGAGGAAACCGGGCCGCACGCCACGTACTGGTGTGGGTCGGCGAAGCACTCAAACGAGGCGGCCTACCTCATGCGGAAGCTCCCGTCGATCTTCGGGACGAACAACATCGACCACCAGGCGCGGATCTGTCACTCGACGACGGTGACGGGGATCGCGAATACCTGGGGCGTCGGCGCGATGACGAACAACAACAACGACATGCGTCACGTCGATGTCAATCTCATCATCGGGCACAACCCGATCGAGAGCCACCCCGTCGCGTGGCAGCACTTCCAGGTGGCCCAACAGCGTGGGGGACAGCACATCGTCGCCGAACCTCGATACACGGAGACCGCCGCCGCGGCGGACGAAAACTACCAGTTCCGGTCCGGAACGGACGTGGCGTTCATTTACGGGCTCATCTACCACATCGTCGAGAACCTCGGTGCACACGACGAGGAGTTCATCGAGGGGCGTGTCGACGGATTCGACGAGTTCCGCGAGGACGTTCTTCCGGAGTACGACCTCGAAAACGTCTCCGACATCACGGGGACGTCCGTCGATGACCTCCAGAGCCTCGCCGAGACGCTCGCCGACGCCGACGTGAGCTGTGTCGAGTGGGCGATGGGTGGCACCCAACACAACAACGGAACGGGCAACACCCGTGCCTACGCGATGTTGAACCTTGTGTTAGGACACGCCGCACAGTCGGCCGGCGGGACGCCCATTTACCGTGGCCACGACAACGTTCAGGGGGCGACCGACCTCGGCGTTGATGCGGCCACGCTGCCAGGTTACTACGGCCTCGACAAGGGTGCGTGGAGCCACTGGGCGAACGTCTGGAGCCAGACCGACGGCACCTCTGGCGAAATCGAGTACGAGGACCTGCTCGAGGATCGGTTCCAGGGCCGCAAGGAGTTGATGGAAAAGAACGGCATCACGGTGGCCAGGTGGTTCGAGGCTGTCCTCGACGACGAGTGGGAGCTCTACCAGCCAGACCCCGTCCGGGCGGCGATCTGGTGGGGTCACGGCATGGCGTCGCTCAGCGAGTACAAGAAGGTCCGACAGGCCATCGAGGAACTCGAGTTCATCGTCAACATCGACATTCACCCGAACCAGATCTCCGAACTCGTCGATCTCGACGGCGACACGGACGTGTACATGCTGCCTGCCGCAACCAATTTCGAGGAGGGTGGCAGCGTCACGAACACCGGCCGGCAGATCCAGTGGCGCCACCAAGCTGTCACGCCGCGACACAACTCCAAGAAGGATTGGGTCATCATGCAGGAGTTAGCCGAGGAACTTGGCTTCGGGGAACACTTCGACTACGACGAAGTCGAGGACATTACCCGGGAGATCAACCTCGGCACCCGGACGATCGGTTACACCGGACAGACGCCGGAACGGATCAAAGCCCACATGCAGAACGGCAACCTGTTCGGCGTTGAGCACTGCGAGGCTGACCTCGACAGCGAGGAAGTTAACGGCGTTCTGGATGGCGACTACTACGGGATGCCGTGGCCGTCGTGGCACGACGAACACCCCGGCACTCCGGTACTATACGACGCCTCGAAACCGCCCGCTGAGGGCGGGATGGACTTCCGAGCTCGGTGGGGGACCGAGGGACCGGAGGGGCAGAATATGCTCCGTGACCCGTACGAACCGGACTGGTACGGCGGCGGCGAAATCGAGGGCGTCCCGCAGTACCCAGCGTTCCACACCGCACTGCCGGACGACAATCCAGCGGGCAAGACGATCCCGACTGAGTACGCCGAACGGGACGATGTCTCCGTGTACGACACCGCACAGGCGCTCGCGGATGCGGGCCACGACATCGATCCCGAGGAGTACGCTGAGTACGACAACTCCCAGCCGGATTCGCCGTGGGGCCGTGGCCGCGCTCGGATGAAAGCGTGGAACCTCACGGACGAGTACCCGGCTCACCGCGAACCGGCTGTCACGCCGCGCCCGGATCTCGTCGAGAACGGATACGCTTGCAACGAGCGCGTTGAGGATCACTGGCGGCTCGAACTTGACAACGCGAAGGTACAACAGGACAACCTCAGCGCGGTCGACGATCTCGATGATCCGTTCGTGTTGACCTCCGGACGGCAGGTAGAACACACCGGAGCCGGCGGCGAGACCCGGATGAACGAGAGTCTTGCCTACCGATCGCCGATGATGTACATCCAGATTCATCCCGAGAAGGCCGCGGAGCGCGGCCTCGAGAGCGGTGACTGGGCGGTCGTCGAAACGCCGCACGCCGAGATGATGATGCAGGCAAACGTCACGGAGCGCGTCCCACAGGATCACCTCTTCGCGCCGTTCCACTGGAGCGGCGTCCTCGAAGGGGAGGTCCTCACGGACGATCTGCCCGAAGAGTGGACACCGTTCGTTATCGGCGAAACGGTCAACTCCGGGACGGCACCGGCATACGACCGAGAGACACAGATGCAAGAGACCAAGGTGACGCTCGCGAGCGTCACTCCGGCCGAGAGCGATGAAATCCCCGAGCTATCCAACCAACAGCAATCCTGGCAGGAGGACTTCCTGAATCGGGATCGGAGGTCATAACCAATGAGTACAAATCAATCGAGCGGCCCCGCACGGGTCGTCCCAAACTGGGAATCGTGTATCGACTGCGGCGCCTGCGAGGTCGCCTGCAAGCGGACGTGGGAACTCCCACAGGAGAGCAATCGGATCAGCGTCGTCCGAATGGCCCACGGGACCGACGCCGAGAAGCAGAAGCCGATGCAGTGTTACAACTGCACGGAGGCACCCTGCGTCGATGTCTGCCCGACCGACGCGCTCCGGTTCCGCGATGACGGGACCGTCCGCGTCTCCGGCAACCGGTGCATCGGGTGTCACTACTGCGGGGTCGCCTGTCCGTTCGGCGCGCCGCAGTACCCCGACGCGTCCGTACCCGAGGCCGACGAAATGAACCCCCTCGGTGCGCGTGGCAACGGCTTGATGGACAAGTGTACGACCTGCGAACCACGACAGGAACAGGACCTCAAACCGGCCTGCGCCTCGGAGTGCCCGACCGACGCGTTGATTTTCGGGACGCCGGACGAACTCGCCGAAGAACTGGCTCGGGAGGACCGCTCGACTCCATTCAACGACGAGGCCGCCTCGGTCGTCTTCGGGGACGACGCGGATCGGGTCATGCCGGAGTGATTCATTATGGCTACTGAAATAATCTTCACCGATCCCTACACGCAGTGGGACTGGCGGATCGCACAGTACGTCGCGTTGATCGGCATTGCCGGGGGGGCCTACCTCACGGGCTACATCGCCGACGTGCTGTCGAGTCGAACCGGCTCCGACGAACAAACTAAGATCGCGAAGTACGGCTACACTGTGGGGCTGCTCATCGCGGCCGTCGCCCCACCGGTCATGCTCACGCACCTCGGTGCCCCGTTTCGGGCGATGGCGTTGCCGTTGACGATGACGAACTTCGCCTCGTGGATGGCGATTGGATCGTACATACTCGGCGCATTCGTCCCCGGGATCACTGTCATGTTCGGCTGGATGGTCTTCGGGAAGGAACGCCCGAACATTCGAAGGGGAGGCCTCGCCGCCGACGGCGGAACAGTCCCCGATGGCGGCACCGCAGAGGCCGCGACCGGGACCGGCGGCTCGGTCGGCGCATTCCGCGGGGTCGCCGATAAGGTCGGCCTGCTCGGGATCTTCGATACGATCGCCGATAAGACCCGTCCGTCGGACCCCGTCCGGCTCGGGATCGGCGCTCTCGTGGGCGTCGTTGCCGCAGGGGTGCTGTTGTACTCCGCGATGGCGCTCGGCTCCGGAAAGACCGTCCGCGTCCCGCTGTGGGACAAGATGTTTCTGATTCCCATCCAGATCCTAGGCGGCCTCGGCGGCGGCGTCACCGTCACACTCGGCCTCACGGCGCTCGCTGAGCGCGATCTCGGCGCGGCCGCCGGCAAGTACGCCCTCGCCGGGGTGGCGCTGCTCGCGGCGTATCTGGTCGCCATAGTCGTGACCGTTCTCGCACTCCCCGGCCACAACCCCGAGGCCGCACCTGCCGTTGCGAACCTCACCGGTGACTACATGGCCATGTTCGGCGGCGTCGGCATCGCAGCCGGCATCGTCCTCCCGGCGCTTCTGTTGCTCGTGGCCGGGGTTCGAGGCCGATCTCTCTCGTCCGGAGCTACCGTCGGCGCGTACGCCGGCGCGGCTGCACTGGTGCTCGTCGGCAAGATCGCATTCGCGTTGAGCTACATCATGGCAGCGGAGTTCACTCCGCTGGCGCTCCCGGTCTGAGCGGCCGCGACCGCCCGAACTGATTTACCGCACTCACCCGTATTCAATTCATATGACAGGCCCAGCAGAGACCCCATCCGATCTCGCAGATCTGTACGCGTTCGTTTCGAGCGTGCTCGCTGACCCACCCGATGAAGCCGCCGTCGAGCGGCTCGCATCGGAGGAATTCCCCCGGGACGCCTCGCCGCAGGCGCTCGACAACGGTTTCCGGCTCCTCGAACGGTGGCAATCGTCGGTCGACGATCCGACCGAGACAGCCGATCACCTCCGGAAAATCCATACCCGGCTGTTCGTCGGGCCACGTCCGCGGATGCAAATTCACGAGTCGTGGTACGCCGACGACTTCCTCGGCGAACCGCTCGCGGCAGTCAAATCGACCTATCGAGACCTCGGTGTCGAGCCGGCTGGCGACCTCCGGGAGGAACCGGACCACGCCGCGGTCGAACTCGCCGCCCTCGAGATGCTCGCCCGCGACGGCGCCGACAGCTACCGACAGGCGTTCCTCTCGGTGCACGGCTGGTGGCTCCCGGACCTCGCCATCGACCTCCGGGAGATGTCCGACGACACGTTCTACGAGGCCATCGGCTGGCTGCTCGAAGGGCTGCTTGAGGCCGACGGCTACATGCTCGGCGTCGATCTCGACGATCTCGCGCCCGGCTACGAGGACGGGCCGACCGTCAGCGGTAGCCCCTGATCGGTTTTATTTTTTGACGATACGCGGCGATTCGATCCCCCAGACCCTGTACGGCTGTCGATTTCCAGCGCGGGTTTTTGTGAGGCGGCGTCCACTCTGGGCACGTGATCGAGGTACGCGACCTCCGCAAGGAGTACGGCGGGTTCGTCGCCGTCGAGGAGAGCACCTTCAGCGTCGACCGCGGTGAGGTGTTCGGCGTTATCGGCCCGAACGGTGCCGGAAAGACGACGACGCTGAAGGCGCTGGCGGGACTGCTCGAACCGACGGATGGAAGCGTCACGATTGACGGAGGGCGGGCCGACAGCCGCGAGACGCGACACCTACTTGGGTTCCTCCCGGAGGAGTCGCCGTTATACGAGGAAATGTCGCCGCGGTCATACCTCCGATTTTTCGCCGATCTCTACGACGTACCCAGCGACGTCGCCGACGAGCGAATCGACGAGACCTTGGACCGACTGGAGTTGGCCCACCGCGATCGCGCGCTGGGCGACATGTCGAAGGGAATGAAACGGAAAGTCGCGATCGCCAGATCGCTCGTCAACGATCCGGACGTGTTGATCTACGACGAACCGGCCTCCGGGCTAGACCCGTTGACGACGAACTACATCATCGAGTTCACGAAGGAACTCGCCGCGGAGGGGCGGACGGTCGTCTTCTCGGCGCACAACCTCTATCACGTCGAGGAGGTCTGCGACCGGGTCGCGATCATGAACGAGGGGCGGATCGTAACGAAGGGGCCGCTCTCGGAACTCAGAGAGCGTTACGGCGAGACGACGTATCACGTCTTCACCACGGTTGAGGTCCCCGGTGCGACCGCCGAGGGCGATCGCTATCGGCGTGTCGTCGACGACATGGAAG
>NZ_JBKEGK010000062.1:0-12444 GCF_046710025.1 Natronomonas sp.
GGAGCAGCGACGCGTCGGCGAGTTGGGCCTGTGTCATTGCTCCCTCGTACTGGAGGGTCTTATATACCAATTTGGCGCTCGGCGGCAGCGACGCGACTGCCGATTCGTTGTCCGTCATACTACAATACATGCGCCCCACCTCATTAACATTCGGTCGGTCGGACAGACTGTACGCACAACCGAAGTAAATATATATGCAGGTTTTGAGGTAGCCGTACGATGGCCGGAGGGCGACTGAGCGGGCCGCCCGGCAACCCGGATCGGTCAGCAGAGCAGTTCGAAGACAGATATCTGGCGCTACGAACGGGGGGTCCGCTCGCCGCGCGTCAGTTTTCGAGCAACCCGAGGTCCGCCGCAACGTGGTCAGCGAGGTGATCGAACACGTCGGGATCGACGGAGGCGACCGATTCGCCGTCGTGGAGCCGTTCGTTATGTCCGGCGACCGCGTCCTCGACATCTGAAAAAGGAATCCGCGATCGGGTCCCGCACTCCGGACAGACAATCGGGATCTCCGGGAGGTCTGAATCGTCGCTCATACGCCCCGATATCGCCCCCGAAAATAAAACCACCCCGGTTCGACGAGAGTCAAGCGTGCTGTGAGGGTAGGGCGGCGAGAGCCTTGGTGAGCTCGCGGGTGTTCGGAAGGACGTACAATCGCACTTCAGCCTCGCGGTCGTCAACCTCGATGGCGGTGTCGATCGTAAACGCGTAGTCTTGATCCCCGGAGAGGCGGCGTTGGACGCTCCGGATGACATCCGCGCCCGAGTCCCGAATCAGATCCGGGGGTGTGTGTTCGATGCTGCTCTCGAGAGTATTCGCCCATCCATCGATAAACCCGCTGGTGACGATGTTACCAAGTTCCTTGATTGCCTCCTCGGCCATGTCCCCACCGGGGGCAACGCCGTCGGGAAGCATCGCGTCGGCGACGCGGCGGGCCGACGCCTCGCTGAACATCGCAATAAAAAAGCCGCTCGGCAGCCCGGTCAACTCGAAGACGACACTGAGATACTGACCGGGACCGACCGCTGCGGACATATCGGAGAACGAGAGGAAACGGAGCTGACTCACCGAAACGTCGGTATCGAGCCCGGTCATCTGCGCGATCTGTCCCGACGCCCGCTCAGCGCTTTGGTCGGCGAAACCGTTGAAGACTGCGAGTTTCTGCGCCGGCACCGCCAAGTGGTTCGGCTGTGCCTCAAGTAGGCTGACGAACTCCTCGTACTCGGGGATCAGATAGATCGGCACCGAGAGGTCGTAGTCGGCCGCCTCGAGGCGGCTCTCGAAGAGGAAAACGCCGGTCTCGGACGCCTCCCGGCGGGTCATCCGTGGGAGGATGCGGGTTCCGGACGCCTCGATGTACGTCGGCGGCGTCATGTCGATCTGCGTCCCGACGTAGTTCGCCCAGCCGTCGACGAAACCGCCGATCATGATGTTGCCGAGTTCGGCGAACGCCCCGCCGGCGAGGGTCCCCGTCGCCCCGCGCGATTCGAGCCGCTTTCGGAGCCGTCCGGCGGCATCGGGATCAAAGATCAACACGGTCTCCCCGGAGAGGCCGCCGGAGAGTCCGACCTGCACGCCGACGTAGCGGCGTCCGGTGAATATGTCGTCGAGCGCCCCGTCGGAGACGAGACTGACGCCGGTCACGTCGTGTTGCATCCGGATGCCGATCATCTGCGAGAGCGCTTTGGCCGCCTGTCTGGCCCCATCTGAGGCGAGGTGGTTGTACTCTTCAAGTTGGTTGATGGCGATCCTCATGGGTTGTGCGGGTGGGGTGCCCGAGTCAGTCTGGACGGCGGGGGCGAACGATCCGAACCGAGCGGATCGAATCTGGCGGTCGAACGGGGACGAGGACAAAGGTCGGGACGGTGACGACGACACCCCGGTGAGCCTGCGTGCATGCAGTATACCCGGTGCGTCCACATAGTAACCCCACGGTGCGACACAGCGCTCGAAAGACGGGTCAATCGGGTTTCCGTATCAGAGCTCAATCGAACATCCCTGTCGACATATAGCGCTCCCCGGAGTCCCAAAAGACGGTGATGACGAGGGGACAGTCCTCGTCGATCGGCGCGGCATCCACCGGGTCGTCCTCGACGATACCGATATCATTGTTCGGGCCGGGACACCGCTCGGGGTCGACGCCCCGCTCCGCGGCCAACCGGCGGGCAACGCGTTGTGCGGCGACCAACGATCCGCCGGAGGACTGCCCGACGAGGATGCCCTCCTCGCGGGCGAGGCGACGACACTCGGCTTCAGCGGCGTCGATATCGACGGTCTCGACGTCGGTCAGTAGTTCCCGATCGAGGTTCGAGGAGACGAATCCGGGACCCATCCCCTGGAAGTCGTCGTCGCCGGAATCGCCGCCGGAGAGGACGGCGTTCGTCTCCGGCTCGACGCCGACGACCGCCATGTCGGGGAACGCCTCACGAAGCCGTCTCGCGGTCCCGGTGATCGTCCCGCCGGTGCCGATCCCGGCAACGAGGGCGTCGATCCGTCGCTCGCCGACCTGTTCGAGGATCTCGGCCCCGGTCGTCCGGTAGTGGGCCTCCGGGTTGGCAGGGTTCTCGAACTGACGCAGTTGGACCATCCCGGCCTCCGCCTCAAGTTCGTCCGCGCGATCCTTCGCGTCCGAGATCGTCCCCTCGACGAGCTCTAGGTCGGCCCCGTAGGCCGCCATCACCTGCCGGCGCTCGGGCGATTTCGACGCCGGCATCACGACGGTGATGTCGTAGCCCTTCGCGGCGGCGACGACCGAGAGCCCGATTCCGGTGTTGCCGGAGGTCGGTTCGACGATCCGGTCGTCCGGTTGCAGGTCACCGGCCTCCTCGGCGGCTTCGACCATCGCCAAGGCCGGGCGGTCCTTCGCCGATCCGCCGGGGTTCTTCGATTCGAGCTTCGCCGCGACGACGGATCCGGGCGGCGATTCGACCTGCACCAGCGGCGACCCGATCGTGTCGAGAATGCCCCGTTTCATCGTCCGGGCTTCGATGCGGGACTACAAAACCCCGGTGAACCGCCGCGCCGATTCCGGTCAGCTACTCGGGGCGATCGGAGCCGCCCCGTCGTTCCGTCGTCTCGATCCGTTCGGCCCCCTCGATATGTCGCCGCGACGGCTCGACGTACCGGTCGCCGGCGCTGGCCTACGGCGAATCGTCGACCTCTTTAAAAAGTCGGCCGGGACGCCGGCGTACAGGGTGTCGGCTCCGATTTCCGTGTCCTCGGTGGCGAGGCTGTTTGCTCCGACCATCGCCCGCTCACCGAGGATCGACCGGTCGAGCACGGTCGCGCCCATCCCCACGAGAGCTCGTAGCCCTCAAGATCCCGTATCATACGCCGTCGTCACGGGTACTCAGTATAAAAACCCGGCTCGGGGCGAACGGCTAGGATATAAATACGCCTGAATCAGACGAGATGAGCAACGCGCTCTCGGAGATCGCCGGGGCTGAAGGGCTTACTCACGTAATCGTCGATCCGCCCCTCGATACCCGAGACGATATCGGAGTCGCGGTCGTGGCCGCTGAGGAAGACGACCGGGAGGGAACGCAGGCGCTCGTCGCTTCGGATGCGATCGAGGACCCCCTCGCCGTCAAGCCCCGGCATGGAGATATCGAGGATGACGAGATCCGGCGGGTCACCGGTTTCGAGTCGCTCCCAGCAGTCGTCTCCGGTCTCGAAGCTCTCGACGGTGTGTCCCGCGGATTCCAGCGTCAACCCGATTAGATCGCGGATGCCGGTGTCATCCTCGGCAACCACGACGTTCGCTGCCCGCATGATAGGAGATAGCGTGTATCTGTACCTATACCTTTCGTCGTGGCCGCGGTTTCGTTCGGGTCAGAGTGGTGCTGTAGCCGAGGTCCGGACAGCCTACGATCCGATAGATGGAGGTTCAGGCGAGCAAGGAAAGCGTAGAAAAAAGAAGGCCGGCCGACCGAGAGCCGGGGAAAACCGTACAGGCAAATTTAAATAGGACGGAAACAGTCTAATAAATTGCAATGACACAGCACGAGGATACGTCGGCTTCGCCGGCGGATCGAGTTCTTCCAGGGCACACTAGATAGTACCTCAGAGATAAGTGAGGCCCGGATTTTTGACACGACGCTGCGCGACGGCGAGCAATCACCACGAACCTCGTTCTCGTACGAGGACAAACGAGAGATTGCCTCGATCCTCGACGACATGGGGACCCACGTCATCGAGGCCGGCTTCCCGGTGAACTCCGAGGCGGAGTTCGAGGCCGTACGAGACATCGCCGACGCGACGTCGACCACGGTTTGCGGGCTTGCCCGCGTCGTGGACAAGGACATCGACGCCGCCCTCGATTCAGGCGTCGAGATGGTGCACGTGTTCGCATCGACGAGTGACGTACAGCTGCAGGATTCGATGCACGCCACCCGTCAGGAGGCGCTCGACCGGTCCGTCGCGGCCGTCGAGCGCGTCACGGACGCTGGCGCCACCTGCATGTTCTCGCCGATGGATGTCACGCGCACCGAGGAATCGTTCATGATCGACGTCGTGGAGGCCGTCTCGGAGGCCGGGACGGACTGGATCAACCTCCCCGACACTTGCGGAGTTGCGACGCCGCGGCGGTTCTACGACATGGTCGAGACCGTCTGCTCGCACACGAACGCCCGTGTGGATGTCCACACCCACGACGACTTCGGGTTGGCCTCGGCCAACGCCCTATCGGGGTACGAGGCCGGTGCCGCGCAGGCACAGGTGTCAGTCAACGGGATCGGCGAGCGCGCCGGCAACGCGGCCTACGAGGAGGTCGTCATGGCGCTCGAATCGCTGTACAACGTCGACACTGGAATCGACACCCGCCGAATCACCGAACTGGCGCAGGTAGTCGAGGCCAAGAGCGACATGCCGATCCCAGCGAACAAACCGGTCGTAGGGAGCAACGCCTTCTCCCACGAGTCCGGCATCCACGCCGCCGGCGTCATCGAGAACTCCGACACCTTCGAACCGGGCGTGATGACGCCGGAGATGGTCGGTGCAACCCGACAGCTGGTGCTCGGCAAGCACACCGGAACCCACTCCGTCCGCGAGCGACTCGAGGACGCCGGGTTCGAGCCGACCGAGGCCGAGGTTCGCGAGGTGACCCGAATGGTCAAAGACCGCGGCGCGGAGAACGAAGAGATCACCTTCGAGCGACTCAAGCAGTTCGCCAAGGAGATCGACGTCCGGCGCGAGGAGGTACGGATATAACAATGATCCCGCCGGCCGTTCGCGCCCGTCCCGAGCCATCGGCACACGCGAGCGGCGTAGCGGTCGGCGACACCGCAACGCGGAACGTTTATAAATGTCCGCGATACAACACACGTCGTGATGACGGGTACGACGGCCGGAACGGCTGCTTTCGCGGTCACCGTCAGCCTCGTATCCGGTATTGTAGGGGCTCGCTAGCCCCTACAGCACACTTCTCACGACTGCGGTTCGTATCGGATCCAGACGACCCCACAGCCGGAACAATGCACACACGAGACACCAACCGACGGTATCGAACGACAAACGAGGACGCGGGACAGACAGAGGAGCGATCATGAGCAAAGAACAGGCACGAACGGCTCCCGAGGCGGACGAGGAATCGACGACAGGCGACATTGAGACGGGGGCGGATGCGGTCGTTCGCGCCCTCGAGAACGCAGGTGTCGAACACCTTTTCGGCGTGCAGGGCGGCGCGATCATGCCGGTGTACGACTCGTTGTATTACTCCGACATGACGCACGTCACGATGGCCCACGAGCAGGGGGCCGCACACGCCGCCGACGCCTACGGGATCGTCAGCGGCGACCCTGGCGTCTGTATGGCGACTTCGGGGCCGGGGGCAACGAACCTCGTGACCGGGATCGCCGACGCCAGCATGGACTCTGACCCGCTTATTGCGCTGACCGGACAGGTGCCAACCGAGTTCGTCGGCAACGACGCCTTCCAAGAGACGGACACAATCGGCGTCACCGCCCCGATCACCAAGGCGAACACCTTCGCCGACGACGCCGGAACAGTCGGCACCGATGTCGGGACGGCATTCGCTCTCGCCGAGAGCGGTCGCCAGGGACCCACCCTTGTCGACCTGCCGAAGGACGTGACCAGCGATCCGACGACGCAAGATCCCGGCGCGCCGACGCTTCCGGAGACGTACAACCCGCCGGAGACGGCCAATCCGGACGCCGTCTCGGATGCCGCCGACGTGCTGGCGGCGGCCGAAAAGCCGGTCATCCTGGCCGGCGGCGGCGTGATCAAAGCCGAGGCGAGCGACGAACTCCGCCGGTTCGCGAAGGAACACGAGATCCCGGTCATCACGACAATGCCCGGCACCGGCTCATTCCCCGAGGACCACGAACTCTCCCTCGAGATCGCTGGCATGCACGGCACCGGCTACGCCAACATGGCGATCACGGTGACCGACTGTATGCTTGCGATCGGGACTCGATTCGACGACCGCCTCACGGGCGGCGTCGAGACGTTCGCCCCGGACGCCGATATCATCCACGTCGACATCGATCCCGCCGAGATCTCGAAGAACATCGAGGCAGATCACCCGCTCATCGGCGACGCCAAGGCGGTGCTCGACCAGCTCGCCGACGCGATGGTCCACTCGCCGTCGACTGACGCGTGGCTCGAGCAGTGCGAGATGTGGACGGAAGAATACCCGATGGACTACGCGGCCCCCGAAGACGATCCGGTCAAACCGCAGTACGTCGTCGAGGTCTTCGACGAGATGACTGACGACGACACGGTCGTCACCACGGGCGTCGGCCAACATCAGATGTGGGCCTGGCAGTACTGGACGTGGACGGAGCCCCGTACGTGGGTGACCTCTCATGGTCTCGGAACAATGGGGTACGGACTGCCCTCCGCCATCGGCGCGAAGTTCGCGGCCCCTGACCGGGATGTCGTCTGTTTCGACGGCGACGGCTCGTTCCTCATGACGTGTCAGGAACTGTCGGTCGCCGTTCGAGAAAATCTCGATATCGTGATTGTCATCCTTAATAACGACGCGATCGGGATGGTCCGCCAGTGGCAGGACGCCTTCTTCGGCGAACGTCACATGGCTTCGGAGTACCCGTGGATCCCCGAATTCGACACGCTGGCTGAGGCATTCGGAGCCCGCGGCTTCCGGCTCGACACCTACGACGAGGTCGAGAACGTCGTCGAGGACGCGCTCGAGTACGACGGCCCGAGCGTCGTCGATGTCCACATCGACCCCGACGAGAACGTTTACCCGATGGTGCCGAGCGGCGGGGACAACGGGCTCTTCGCCCTGACGGAGGGGCAGCTATGAGCCGTCGACAGGATGTCCGCCGAACCGGTCTCGAAGGGCCGCCGCCGGAGGAGCGGACCCGTCCGGTCGGCCGTCGGAACTCACAGGGGATCCGAATCGATCCCGAGATCGAGGCCGAACACGAGCCGCGCCGGACGACGATTTCGGCGTACGTCAAGGACGAACCCGGTGTGTTGGCCCGCGTCTCAGGGCTGTTCCACAGACGGCAATTCAACATCGAATCGCTCACCGTCGGCCCGACGCAGAACGAGGGATACTCCCGGATCACGCTCGTCGTCGAGGAACCCGACCCGGGGATCGATCAGGCGAAAAAGCAGCTGAACAAGCTGGTCCCGGTCATTCACGTCCGGGAACTTGACGGCAACCCGGTCGCGGTCGAACTCGTCATCCTGAAAGTCGATGGCGACGAACCGGACAAGGTACAGGCGATCACGGAGATGTACGGCGGCCAAACGCTCGATGCCGGCCCCCGGACCATAACGGTCCAGATCACCGGCTCGGAGAGCGAAATCGACGACGCGATCGACGCCTACAAGCAGTTCGGCATCCGCGAGATCGCACGAACCGGCCAGGCCGCCCTGGCCCGCGGCGAGGCGGAGACAGCGAGAGTTGAGGAGAAGCACACCTGACATGACAGACGACATAGACATCTACTACGACGACGACGCGGACAGCACCGTACTCGACGACAAAACCGTAGCCGTCCTCGGCTACGGGAGCCAGGGCCACGCCCACGCGCAAAATCTCGACGATTCGGGTGTCGACGTGGTCGTCGGGCTTCGCGAGAGTTCCTCCTCACGCGAGGCGGCCCGCTCGGACGGCCTCGATGTGGCGACGCCGCGGAACGCGGCCGAGCAGGCGGATATCGTGAGCGTGTTGGTTCCGGACACTGTCCAGCCGGATGTCTACGAGAAGATCCGCGACGTTATGACAGAGGGCGACACGCTGCAGTTCGCACACGGATTCAATATCCACTACGGGCAGATCGAACCGGACGACGGCGTCAACGTCACCATGGTTGCGCCGAAATCGCCCGGTCACCTCGTCCGCCGCAACTACGAGAACAATGAGGGAACGCCGGGGCTGCTTGCCGTGTACCGAGATGCGACCGGCCACGCCAACGAAATCGGGCTGGCGTACGCGAAGGCGATCGGCTGCACGCGGGCCGGCGTCATCGAGACCAGCTTCCGCGAGGAGACCGAATCGGACCTCTTCGGCGAGCAGGCGGTGCTCTGTGGCGGCGTCACATCGCTCGTCAAGACCGCCTACGAGACGCTTGTCGACAACGGGTACAGCCGCGAGATGGCGTACTTCGAGTGTCTGAACGAACTGAAGCTGATCGTCGATCTGATGTATGAGGGCGGCAACAGCGAGATGTGGGATTCGGTGTCCGACACCGCCGAGTACGGCGGGCTGACCCGCGGTGACCGAGTCATCGACGACCACGCCCGCGAGCGGATGGATGAGATCCTTGAGGAGATCCAGGATGGAACCTTCGCCCGCGAGTGGATCACGGAAAACCAGGCGGGCCGTCCGAGCTACAGACAGATCCGTGCGGCCGAAAAGAACCACGACATTGAGGATGTCGGCGAAGACCTGCGTGCGCTGTTCGCGTGGGGGGAGGAATGAATACACGATGACGAACGAACCGAAGACACTAGGCAAGATGGATCACACCAACCCGTACACTGGACGCGTGTTCGGCGAAACACAAACGTATAGCCGGGGGAAACGCGTCGCGGCGGACGGTGGCGAAGCCGACGCGGACGACGAATCCGAGACGCTCTCGGACGTATCGCACACTTCAGAAGACGACCCTGACGGCGTACAGCGCACCTTCGACCGCGGTGAGAGCAATGAGTGAAGGAACGCTGTACGACAAGGTCTGGGAGAAACACAAGGTGACGGAGCTACCGAACGGACAGGATCAGTTGTTCGTTGGGCTACATCTCGTCCACGAGGTGACGAGCCCACAGGCGTTCGCGATGCTCAGCGAGCGCGATCTTGACGTCGCGTTCCCCGACCGGACCTACGCCACAACGGACCACGTCGCGCCGACCGAGGCCGACAAGCGTGACCGCCCGCTCCCGGACGGCGAGGCCGAGGAGATGCTCTCGGCGCTCGAGCGCAACACCGCCGGCAACGGGATCACCTTCTTTGGCTTCGAGTCGGGTAAGCAGGGGATCACCCACGTTGTCGCGCCGGAGTTGGGGCTTTCCCAGCCCGGTATGACCGTTGCCTGCGGCGATAGCCACACCGCGACCCACGGCGCCTTCGGCTCGATCGGCGTCGGGATCGGTACCTCACAGATCCGTGACGTGTTGGCGACCGGCTGTATCGCAGCCGACAAGCAGAACGTGCGGCGGATCAACGTCGAAGGATCGCTCGGTGAGGGCGTCTACGCCAAGGATATCATCCTGAAGATCATTCAGGACCTCGGCGTTGACGGCGGCGTCGGCCACGTCTACGAGTACGGCGGATCGGCGATTGAGGCCCTCGACATGGAGGGCCGACTGGCCGTCTGCAACATGTCGATCGAAGGCGGCGCGCGCGCCGGCTACATCAACCCCGACGAAACAACGTACGAGTATCTCCGTGGCCGCGAGTACGTCCCCGAGGGCGACGCCTTCGAGGAGCGGAAAGCCTACTGGGAGTCGATCGCCTCGGACGAGGACGCGGAGTACGACGATGTCGTTACGATCGACGCCGACGGGATCGACCCCCTAGTTACGTGGGGCATCAACCCCGGGCAGGTCATCGAAATCGGCGAGGCCATCCCCGACCCCGAGAGCTTCGAGTCCAGAACCGACCGCGAGGCCGCCGAGAAGGCGCTCGAACACATGGACACGGAGCCCGGACAGTCGATGCTCGGCTACGACGTCGACGTGGCGTTCCTCGGGACCTGCACGAACGGCCGCGTTTCGGACTTCGAGGAGGCCGCGAAGGTTCTTGCGGGCAACACAATTGACGAGGGCGTGCGAGCCCTGGCTGTCCCGGGGTCCGAAACCGTCCGCAAGGAGTGCGAGCGCCGCGGCCTTGACCAGACGTTCATCAACGCTGGCTTCCAGTGGCGGCGCGCAGGCTGTTCGATGTGTCTGGCTATGAACGACGACGCGCTTGAGGGCGACGAGGTCTGTGCGTCCTCATCGAACCGGAACTTCGTCGGCCGGCAGGGGTCGAAAGACGGCCGAACAGTGCTCATGAGCCCGGCAATGGTCGCGGCCGCCGCGGTCGAGGGCGAAGTCGCCGACGCGCGCAAGTACCTCGACGACGACCGCTCCGGGACCGCCGGCGGCGTCGAGGAGGTGGCCGACTGATGAGCGACGACCAACACATCACCGACGTCTCGGGCACCGGCGTTCCGATCCCCGGTGACGATGTCGACACCGACCAGATCCTCCCGGCGCGGTTCATGAAGGAGGTCACGTTCGACAACATGGCGGACTACCTCTTTTATGACGTTCGCCGCGACGAGGGCGGTGCGTTCAACGACCACCCGCTGAACCGTTTTGATGGGGCGTCGATCGCGGTCGTCAACTCCAACTTCGGCTGTGGCTCATCCCGGGAGCATGCCCCGCAGGCGATGATGCGGTGGGGCGTCGATGGTATTGTCGGTGAGTCCTACGCCGAGATTTTCCGCGACAACTGCAAGTCGCTCGGTATCCCGGCCGCGACGGCCGACCACGAGACAGTTACCGAACTACAGTCGTGGATCGAAGACACCCCCGACGGCGAAATCGAAATCGACGTCGAATCCGAAACAGTCACGTACGGCGACCGGACGATCGATGTTGAGATCGATGACGCGATGCAGGAAGCACTCACCGAGGGTATCTGGGACACGACAGCGCTTATGTACTCGAACATGAGCAAGGTCGAGGCGACTGTCGACGGCATCCCGTATGTCGAAAGCGACGACTGATTCCGAAGCCGATTTGTGGTGACAGCCGGCGACCCGCCCGCCGACATCGGTATCCTCTTTTCGCCCGCTCGCGCAGATGGTGGCATGAGTGACACGATCGCGGTCATCCCCGGCGACGGGATTGGGCGGGAAGTCATACCGGCTGCCATCGACGTTCTCGAGGCGCTCGACGTCGAGTTCGAGTTCGTCGAAGGCGAGGCCGGCGATGAAGTGCTCGAATCGCGTGGCGAGGCGCTCCCCGAGGAGACCTACGAGTTGGCGGCCGACGCCGACGCGACGCTCTTCGGCGCGGCAGGCGAGACGGCGGCCGATGTCATCCTCCCCCTCCGGGAAGCCGTCGGCTCCTTCGCGAACATCCGGCCCGCACGGGCGTATCCGGGGGTCGACTCGCTCCGGCCGGAAACGGATCTCGTCTTCGTCCGCGAGAACACTGAGGGCGTCTACAGCGGTATCGAACACGAGATCGCCGACGGCGTGACGACGCTAACCCGCGTGATCACCGACGACGCGTCCCGAAAGATCGCCGAATACGGCTTTGAGTACGCCGAGGCGAACAGCTACGACGACGTGACCGTCGCCCACAAGGCAAACGTGATGCGAACGACCGACGGGCAGTTCCTCGAGAGCGTCGGACGCGTCGCCGAAGCGGGCGGCCACGAGTACGATGAGGCGCTCATGGACGCCTTGGCGATGCATCTACTCCTCCGCCCCGAGGAGTATGGCGTCGTGATCTGCCCGAACCTCGCTGGCGACGTGCTCTCGGATCTCGCGGCCGGGCTCGTCGGCGGCCTCGGGCTGCTTCCGAGCGCCAACGTCGGCGAGGACAACGCCCTCTTCGAGCCGGTCCACGGGTCGGCGCCGGACATCGCCGGCGAGGGGATCGCAAATCCCGCCGCGACAGTGCTCTCGGCAGCGATGCTGCTCGAACATCTCGGGTACGGCGACGCGGCTGTCCGGGTCAGAGCCGCCGTCGAGGCAGTTCTCGAGGACGGTCCCAGAACGCCAGATCTTGGGGGCGATGCTTCGACGAACGACGTGACCGCGGCGATCGTCGACCGGCTGTAGCTACTCAGCCGCCGCTTCGGCCCTGATCTCGTCCCAGCGACCCTCGGATTCGAGGTGAACCTGTAGCTCGGCGGCGTATTCGGCGACGAGCGCCTCGGCGGCCTCGAGTTTCTCCTCGTCGACACCACCGGGACCGCCGCCGTCCCCGCCCAGTCCGAGCGCGCCGAGGATG
>NZ_JBKEGK010000063.1:0-12358 GCF_046710025.1 Natronomonas sp.
CGGCGGATTGGGGGAGAACCCCCAGTTTGCCGACTGGGTCGAGATGCGCGTGGCCGCCGACGAGGTGCCGGGCTACATCCGAAACTTACTGCGGATCTACGACGAGCGCGCCGTTCGGGACGAACAGAGCGAACGAGACGACGGCCTCGGCGACCGGGAGTCCTTCCGAGAATTCATCGCCCGCCACGACGAGGACGAACTCACCGGTCTCGCCGAACCCGAGGAGACGTCCTACGAGGATCCGTATCTGAACAACACGAAGATGACGTGGTACCCGTACGCGGAGGACGATGAGATGGACGCCTCGCCCGCACCGTCGCCGGCGGACGACTGATTCGAAACGGGAGCCACTGAACCGATACGGACGGAGAATAACTAAACTGACGCCGGATCTTCTACGCCGTTTTATCACATAGCTCGATGCGTAATGAGTCGGTCGTCAGTGCGTAGACATCCATCTCTCGGCCCTTTTCAGAGCACGCCGTCCCGACGACGGCGACGAGGCCGGCGGCTTCGAGCCGATCGAGGTGGTAGGCCGCCACCTGGATCGACACGTCGGCCTTTCTCGCGATCGCGGACTTGACACTGGGGTCGCCACGGAGAACCGAGACGATCAGTCGGGCGGTCGAGGAGGATAACGCTTCGAGGACCTCACCGTCGGCGACGCTGACCGAAGTGGGCGGTTCGGCGGCGTCGAGGTCGATGTCGGAGGGGACCAGATCGTGTGTGGGCATAGCCTTTCGACAGACGCGAGTTTCGGCGGCACTGTATTCATATTTATCACAATACTATAGTTACATTCGATACTACAATTACATTCAATACTATTTTGTTATCAGTACTATCAGTACAATTCGGATGACTGGCGATACGGAACTGCGGTCGGTGACAGAGGTCCACGTGGCACCGCTCGGCTACGAGTACGACCGGATCAGGTCGCCGGTACTTGAGTACGGTGCCGACACGCTGTATCTGCTCCGTGACCCAGGGCGAACACGGGCGGAGTACCACGACCGACTGCGTTCGGAACTAACCGACGCCGGCGTCGCTGTCCGGTCCCGCCGGGTCGAACTGGGTGACATGTACGATGTCCTCGGGGAAGTGACGACCATCGCTGACGGCCACGACGACGATATCGTCCGTGTCAACGTCTCAAGCGGGCCGAAGTTGGCGACCGTCGGGGCGGCGCTCGCGTGCATGGCCACCGATGCGAGTGGCTACCACGTTCACCCCGAGTCGCGCTCTTATCCGATCGCAACCACCCCGCGGACCGAGGGGATGCGACTGGCCGAGCAGTTACCCTCCTACCCATTGGAGACGCCGACGACGGATCAGGTCCGGATTCTTGAGTACATTGACTCAGCGTCGAGCGAAGCGTACACGCCGAAAAAGAGCGACCTCATCGACTTCGCCGAGAAACACGAACTCGCGTTCATGCGCCGGGCACAACCGGCTAACGACAAGGCCAAGTTCGCTCTGTTGAACAACCGGATCGTCGACCCGCTCGCCGAGAACGGCTATATTGAGATCGAACCGGTCGGTCGAACGAAGCAGGTATCGCTGACGGAAACCGGCGAGAACGCCCTGCGGGCCTTTCGGCACAAATTGTGAACGATCGGCCCCAAAGGGTCCGGCACTCGGGGTAGCCCCGGACCCTGCGTCCGGATGAGGTGGCTTTCTCAAACGCCCGGCGCAACCGAACGTCGGTGAACCGATGATGACTGCAGCAGTGTTTATCATACGCAACGTTATTAACTAAATTATTTGCGAAGTAAATTTTTTAAATCGGTTCAGCAGTGCGTATGTTAGGTATATTAGGCATATATTCGCCATAATTAAATAGTGATCTGTGGTACCACGAGTCAGGAATGATCGAAACAACTGTCGAACCCGTTATCACGGACGCCGACACGGTCTCTCCTGAACTCCCGGCACCCGAGGCCGCCGAGAAACTGCGCGATCCATCGGTTCCAGCCCTTGTCGTACTCGATTCCGAGGACAGCGTCGTCGGTATCGTCTCCGACTCGGACTTCGTGGCGCTCGTCGCCGAGTCCCCCGGGCCCGTTCCCGTCGAGACGATCATGTCGAGCCCCGTCCGGACTGTCGCGCCGGAGACGCCCCTCGGACTCGCCGCCGACCGGATGAACGAGGCCGGTGTCAAACATCTCCCGGTCGTCGAAGGCGGGGTATGTAAGGGTCTCGTCACACTCGAAGCCATGGCCCCGTTTCTCTCCCGGAATCGGCTTCGGGTCGCCTGGAAGGGTGACCCGATTCATATCGACACCGACGAGCAATCTGAGACGGCTGAGACCGACCCGCCGAAGGACCGCGCCGCGGACAGCTGATACTGTCTGGAGGTGACGCTCCTGTAGTTGACACCGCCGGGTGTCACGCTTGGACCCCTCCCCACGCCGGGGTGTCATATAACACGCCGCGGCGCGAAACGGCGGTATGGACGATCGAGTACGTGAACACGCCGAGACACTGGTCGGGTGGAGTGCGCGGATCGAACCGGGCGACGCTGTCGTCGTCGACGTTGCAGCGGGTGCACACAGGCTCGCGGTCGCCGTCGCCGAACGCCTCGGCGAAGTCGGCGCAAACATGACAGTCACGTACGGCTCCGACGAGGTGACACGGGCGTACCTCCGCGCCCACGACGACGACTTCGAGACCGCAACTGGCGAACTCGCGCTGTTCGAACACGCCGACGCATACCTCCGACTCGGGGGCGGCCGAAACACCGCCGCGACGGCCGACGTCGACGCCGGGACGCGACAGGCCTACCGGGGCGCCCGAACCGAACTCCGAGAGGCCCGCATGGACACCGACTGGGTCTCGACGGTCCATCCGACCCGGAGCCTCGCCCAAGGGGCCGGAATGTCCTACGAGGCGTATCGGGACTTCGTCTACGACGCGGTGTTACGCGACTGGGAGACGCTCGCGGCGAAGATGTCGCGAGTGAAGGAACTGCTTGACTCGGGCGACGAGGTTCGGCTCGTCACGCAGCGCAACGACCAGCCCTCGACGGACGTGACGATGTCGATCGACGGCCGGACCGCGGTCAACTCCGCGGCGTCGGTCGCGTACGATTCCCACAACCTCCCGTCCGGGGAGGTGTTCACCGCCCCTTACGCCACGGCGGGGCAGGTCTTTTTTGACGTGCCGATGACGATCGACGGCCGCCGGGTCCGGAACGTTCGGTTGATCTTCGAGGACGGCGAGGTCGTCGACTTCGACGCCGAGACGGGCGCGGACGCGATTGAGGCGGTTCTCGACACCGACGCCGGGGCGCGGCGGCTGGGGGAGTTGGGCCTCGGTATGAACCGACGGATCGACCGGTTCACCGACAATATCCTCTTCGACGAAAAGATGGGCGATACGGCCCACCTCGCGCTCGGCCGGGCCTACGACGCGAACCTGCCGGACGGCGAGTCGGGCAATGAGTCGGCAGTTCACGTCGACCTGATAACGGACCTCTCGGAGGCTTCGCGGATCGAAATCGACGGTGAAACGGTCCAGCGGAACGGCACGTTTCGGTTCGAGGAGGGGTTCGAGCTCTGAAGACTGAGCCGGCAGACCAACAGCGCCGCTCGGCGATGAAAAACGGCTGAGGAGAGTAAGCCCCCTTCTGTTCGGCCCGGCATTCGGCTGAGCGTCCGCCGCGCCTCCGGGCTACCAATTGCGGCGGACTTGCACCGGTGAGGATTCGCCGTTCCATCCGTTCCCGCCCGTCGGCTCGCGGCTAACGCCGTTTGCGTGTGGCGGTCGTCGATGACGACCGCCGGGCCCTCGGCGGGTTAACTCCCTTTCCTTGCAGATCGGTTCGCCCGTTCGCGGGCGGCCCCACGAACGACGCCGGCCGTTTCCACGGCCGAACGCGCCTCATCGGTCGGAGCGGGTGGTCTCGTTTCTGTTCCAGCGCCGGCGGTCTCCCGCCCCGGACTTGCGTCCGGTCACCTGCCCGGAGGGTGGGGGGACTTTCCTCATGGGCACGGCGTCGCCGCACCCACGGGGACCGGGCTTCCTCTGCCGAATATCGGTAGGCCACTCGTCTGTTTAAGCCGTTCGGTGCGGGCGGCCGCTGGGACCCCGGCGTATCTTTACCTTCGAGGGCGACGATCAACGATCATGCGGATCGAACGCATTCCGATCGAGGTATCCACCCGCGCGCTCACCGGCCGGACTGCGGCGTACCTTCTGGGCCGCGAGGACGTCTTGCTCGTCGATCCCGCCGCGGCCGATAGCCGTCTCGAGGGTCACCTCGACCGCGTCGCACACGTCGCCGTTACCCACCACCACGCCGACCACGCTGAGGGCGTTCGGGCCTGCGTCGAGGCCGCCGATCCGACGGTGTGGTGTCGGTACGGCCGCGAGGCGGCGTTCGCCGACGCGACGGGGGTCGACCCCGATCGGACGTTCCGAGAGGGGGAGCAAATCCCCGCCGGCGACGATGCGGTTTCGGTTCACGAGATCCCGGGGCACGCCCCCGAGCACGTCGCCTTCGCCGCCGCCGATACCCTCGTCGTCGGCGATCTCGCGGTTGCCGAGGGAAGCGTCATGGTCGGTGCTCCCGAGGGGGACATGCGCTCGTATTTGACCTCGCTCCGCCGGGTCCGGGCGATGGCTCCCGACCGGCTCTACCCCGGCCACGGCCCGGTCATCGAGAGCCCGCGTTCGGTCTGTGAGCGCCTGCTCCGGCATCGGCTCGACCGCGAAGCGTGCGTGCTTGCGGCCGTCGAGGCAGGCAACAGGGCCGTGACGGATATCTTGGATGCGGCGTACAATAAGGACCTGTCCGGCGTTCGGGATCTGGCCGGGATGACGGTCCGGGCGCATCTAGACAAACTGCACCACGAGGGCCGAGTCGTGTGGGACGGCTCGCGGGCCGACCCCCTCGGGGCCCCCCACGATCGGTCGGGTTATGGGCGCGACGCCGATAAATAAATAGAGTATAACTAGGCTACGCGCCGTACAATAATCTGCACACAAATTCCACTTCGAATAATACTATATATTTGATAATTTATGCGACGACGGGGAGCCGTATGCACCGACTGTGATCGATCCGAGCACTGCCAACATCGACACGAATTTTTTCCCGACTGTCCAGTCGGAGACACCCGTCTGCGACGCGGCGGCAGCGCTCGAAATCCCGAGAGCGTCGGTGATAGTGGTTCTTGAGGATCATTCCGTTGTCGGCCTGGTGACCGTCTCGGATCTCGTCGGGATGGTGGCCGGGGGCGACCGCTCGAGAACGACCCGGGAGGTTATGTCAAGGGCGGTGCCGGCCGTCTCGCCGACGGAGACTGTCCTTGACGCCGCCGAACGAATACGGGAACGCGGCGTCCGACACCTGCCCGTCGTGGCCGGTGACGCGTACCGCGGAGTGGTGTCGGGTGAAACCCCCTCGCCATACCTCTCGCGGCACCGCCTCGATGTCGAGCCGACGAACGGGACGCGATCGCCGCGTCGAACGACACGACGCTGTCCGCCCGAAACTGACTCGCATCATCCGACCGAGACCGGGCACACGAACCGGATCTTTCGATCCTGTCGGAAGGGTTAGGCCTAAGCCGCCGCGCGAAAAGAACGTCATAATGACCGCCCAGACCGCCGAGCAACGGGATCTCACGGCCGTCATCGGCCTTGAGGTGCACGTCCAACTTGAAACGGAGACGAAGATCTTCTGTGGCTGTTCGACACGACCCGACGGCGACGAGGCGCCGAACACCCGGACCTGCCCCGTCTGTCTCGGGCTGCCGGGCGCGCTGCCGGTGCTCAACGAGGGGGCCGTCGAGGCGGCCGTCAAGGTCGGGAAAGCGCTTGGCTCGGAGATCCCCGAGGAGACCCGCTTTCACCGGAAAAACTACTACTACCCCGACCTGCCGAAGAACTTCCAGATCACCCAGTACGACGCGCCGGTCTGCGACGGCGGCGAGATCGAGTTCTCCGTCGACGGCGAGCGCCGCACCGTCGGGATCGAGCGCGCTCACTTGGAGGAGGATCCGGGGAGCCTCGCCCACGCCGGCGGCTCGATCGATACGGCCGAGTACACGCTGATCGACTACAACCGAGCCGGGACGCCGCTCATGGAGATCGTCACGGAACCCGACTTCCGCGGTGCTGCCGAGGCGCGGGCGTTTCTCGCGAAACTCACCGAGGTTCTCGAGTATCTCGGCGTCTTCGACACCACCAGAGACGGCAGCCTTCGCGTTGACGCCAACCTCTCGATGATCGACGCCACGGAGGTCGACAAGGACGGCGACATCGACACGGCGACGCTCGAATCCGCCAACCGGACGGAAGTGAAAAACATCTCCAGTCACAAGGGTGCGGAGAAGGCACTCGCCTACGAGGAGACGCGACAGAAGAACGCCATCCAGCGTGGCCGCGAGATCGAACAGGAGACGCGACACTGGGACGAGTCACGCGGGATCACCGTCTCGATGCGCTCGAAGGAAGAAGAAAAGGACTACCGCTACTTCCGGGAGGCCGATCTCCCGCCGCTTCGGGTCTCCGGCTGGACGGAGGAAATCGACATTCCGGAACTTCCGGACGCCCGCCGCGAGCGCTTCCGCGAGGCGTACGGCCTCGATCCGGAGTCCGCCTCGAAGCTTACCTCGACGAAGCAGGTTGCCGACTTCTACGAGCGGATCGCCGACCGCTTCGACCCTGATCTCGCCGCGACGTGGGTCGCCGACAACCTACTCGGCGAACTCCACTACCGCGACATGGCGATCACCGATATCTCGGCGCGTCTCGATGAGTTCGCCCGCCTCGTTGAGTTGGTCGATACTGACGAGATTGCGGTCAAAAACGCCGAAGAGGTCGTTCTCCGTCGGATGCTTGACGACGACCTCGACCCCGACGCCATCGTCGAGGCGGAGAATCTCGGCAAGACGGACGACGACGCCGTCGCCACGGCTGTCGGGGAGGCGCTCGAAGCGAACCCCGAAGCCGTCAAAGACTACCACGCCGGCGAGGACGGCGCGTTGAACTACCTCGTCGGACAGGTGATGGCGGAGACCGGCGGGTCAGCCGACCCCGGGACGGTCAACGAACTGCTTCGGAAGCGACTGGAGTCGTAAGGGCCGTTCCGCGCCGATACGCGGAACAGTTTCGCATCTGTGGTCCGGACGGGCGGGCGATCGAAACGCGACGCCCACGCGCCCATGCCCAAGCCATCGCGCGCCCGTAGGCGCGCTATCCGGCGGTTTTACTGCTATTCCGACGAAAGGTTGAAATCCGAAGTCGGCGTACCCAGATCCAACAGTGGAACTCATCGTCACCGAAAAGGACAACGCGGCGCGCCGGATCGCCGAGATCCTCTCCGGCGAGAGTGCGTCGACAGAGCGTCAGTACGGGGTCAACGTCTACCGGTGGGGCGACACGCGGTGTGTCGGGCTCTCGGGACACGTCGTCGGCGTCGACTTCCCGCCCGAATACGCCGACTGGCGCGACGTCCAGCCCGCGGAGTTGGTGGAGGCCGACGTGGTCAAGACGCCGACCCAGGAGAACATCGTTCGGACGCTACAGGGGCTGGCCGCCGACGCGGATCGGATCACGATCGCGACGGACTACGACCGTGAGGGCGAGTTGATCGGCAAGGAAGCCTACGAACTCGCCCGCGAGGAGACGGACGCGCCGATCGACCGCGTCAGATTCTCCTCGATCACCGAAACCGAAGTCAAAGAGGCCTTTTCGAACCCCGACGACTTGGACTTCGATCTGGCGGCCGCCGGCGAGGCCAGACAGGAGATCGACCTGCTTTGGGGGGCGGCGCTGACCCGGTTTCTCTCGCTGTCAGCAAAGCAGTTGGGCGAGGATTTCATCTCCGTCGGCCGCGTCCAGTCGCCGACGCTGAAGCTCATCGTCGACCGCGAACGCGAGATCCAGGCGTTCGACCCCGAGGAGTACTGGGAACTGTTCGCCGACCTGCTGAAGGATGATGATGCCTTCGAAGCCCAGTACTTCTACCTCGACGACGGCAACGAGGCCGAACGCGTCTGGGACGAGGCCGACGCGATGGCGGCCTTCGAACAGTTGCAGGGCGCCCGCGAGGCGATCGTCGAGTCGGTTCGGCGCCGCCGCCGGACCGACGAGCCGCCGGAGCCGTTCAATACGACCCAGTACATCAGCTCGGCGAGTTCCATCGGGCTGTCGGCACAGAAGGCGATGAGTGTCGCCGAGGAACTCTACACCGCGGGCTACATCACCTACCCCCGGACCGACAACACCGTCTATCCCGACGATCTCGACCCCGAGGCGCTTCTTGAGGAGTTCACCGGCCACTACCTGTTCGGCGACGACGCCGAGTCGCTCCTGTCGGCGGACGCAACCGAACCGACAGAGGGAGACGAGGAGACGACCGACCACCCCCCGATCCACCCGACGGGTGAGGTACCTGCGAGAGACGATCTCTCCGAGGACGAGTGGGACGTGTACGAACTCGTCGTTCGGCACTTCTTTGCGACGGTCGCTGACCCCGCCGAGTGGGAGCATCTGAAGGTCGTCGCCGACGCCAACGGCTGCTCGCTGAAGGCCAACGGCAAACGGCTCCTTGAGCCGGGGTATCACGACGTGTACCCGTACCGCTCGACCGCCGAGAACCACGTCCCCGACGTCGAGACGGGCGAGGCGCTCGACGTCGACGACGCCCGGATTGCGGCCAAACAGACACAGCCGCCACGCCGTCGCGGCCAGTCGCGGCTCATCGAGGAACTCGAGTCCCGCGGCCTCGGCACGAAGTCGACGCGTCATCACACCATCGAGAAGCTCTACGATCGCGGGTACATCGAGAGCGACCCGCCGCGCCCGACAAAGCTCGCGATGGCCGTCGTCGAGGCCGCCGAGAAGTTCGCCGACCGGATCGTTGACGAGGGGATGACCGCACAACTCGAAGCGGACATGAACGCCATCGCCGACGGCGACAAGAATCTCGAGGACGTGACCGGCGAGTCGCGGGCGATCCTCGAGCGCATTTTCGAGGAGCTCCACGACTCCCGCGAGGAGATCGGCGACCATCTCAGAGAATCGATGAAGGCCGACCGAACGCTCGGGGCGTGTCCCGACTGTGGCGAGAACCTGTTGATCCGTCGCTCGCAGCAAGGCTCGTATTTCATCGGCTGTGACGGGTTCCCGGAGTGTCGTTACACCCTGCCGTTGCCGAACAAGGGCGAGCCGACGGTGACTGACGAGACGTGCGAGGAACACGGCCTCAAACACGTCAAGATGCTCGCCGGACGGAGCACGTTCGTCCACGGCTGTCCGCAATGTAAGGCCGACGAGGCCGACGAGACCGACGACCGGATCATCGGCCCCTGCCCGGAGTGTGGCAAGGGCGCGGCCCCGGAAAACGGGACATCCGTGTCTCAGAACGGAAGCGGTGAGGGCGGCGACCTCGCTATCAAACAGCTCCGGAACGGCTCCCGACTCGTCGGGTGTACGCGCTATCCCGAGTGTGAGTACTCGCTGCCGCTGCCGCGACACGGCGAGATCGAGGTGATCGAGGAGACGTGCAAGGAACACGGTCTACCGCACCTGCTCGTCGTTGATGACGGCGACGACGAGCCCTGGGAACTCGGCTGCCCGATCTGTAATTACGCCGAGTACAGGGAGCGACAGGCCGCCTCGGCGATCGAGGACCTCGACGGCGTCGGGGCGAAGACTGCGAAAAAACTCGCGGCGGCGGGCATCGGTTCCATCGACGACCTCCGGAGCGCCGACGCCGCGACGATCGCCGAGGAAGTACAGGGCGTCTCCGAAGACCGCCTTCGCGAGTGGCAGGCCGAGGTAAACGCGGGCGCCGTCGCGGACTGAAATGTCGAAGCGGTTTTAGCTACCCACCGAGACACATGGTGTATGAGCGCGCCGTGGGCAACGTGGGACCACATCGTCAAAATCGATCCCGACAAGACGCTCGTTGAGGGCGAGACCTTCGAGGACATCTGTGCCACCGGGACCGACGCCCTCGAGATCGGCGGGACCACAGGCATGACAGAGGAAAAGATGGCCAGAGTCGTCGAGGCGACGACGGCCTACGACGTGCCGGTGTACATCGAGCCTTCAAACGTTGGGGCGGTCGTCCACCGGGAGGGACTCGACGGCTACTTCGTGCCTATCGTCCTCAACGCCGGCAACGTCTTTTGGGTGACCGGGGCACACAAGGAGTGGGCACGCCTAGACAGCGAGATCAACTGGACGGCGACGTTCCCGGAGGCGTATCTCGTTCTCAACGCCGACTCGTCGGTCGCGGACTACACTGAGGCCGACTGCGACATCGATGCCGACGAGGTCGCCGCCTACGCCGAGGTCGCCGAACAGATGTTCGGCCAGCGCATCGTCTACGTCGAGTACTCCGGCACGTTCGGCGACCCCGAAATAGTGCAGGCGGCCGCCGACGCCGTCGACGAGACATCGGTCTTCTACGGTGGTGGCATCCACGACTACGAGTCGGCCCACGAGATGGGCCGTCACGCCGATACAGTCGTCGTCGGCGATCTCGTCCACGACGAGGGCGTCGACGCGGTCGCCGAAACCGTCGAGGGCGTCAACGACGCCGCGTCGGAGCCGATCGAGGGCGCCTGACCCATTGGGCGCGACCCGCCAAGTCTTAATCCAACGGGTCCAAACTATCCGATAATGTTCGACGCCGACGACCTCAAAGAGATCCGGGAGGGTCACGACCGCTGGACGGACGAAACCTACGGTCCGACGGCCGATCGCTTCGGAGAGCGAAACGAGGAGTTCACGACTGATACGGGTGGACAGACGGTCGACCCGCTGTACACGCCCGCGGACGTCTCGGATCTCGACTACGACGAGGACATCGGTTACCCCGCCGAGCAGCCGTACACCCGGGGTGTCTACTCGACGATGTACCGCGGGCGACTATGGACGATGCGGCAGTACGCCGGGATGGGGACCGCCGCCGAGACCAACGAGCGGTTCAACTACCTCATGGACGAGGGGCAGACCGGCCTCTCGATGGCGTTCGACCTGCCGACGCAGATGGGCTACGACTCCGACTCCGAAATGGCACAGGGCGAGGTCGGCAAAAGCGGCGTCGCGATCGACTCCCTAGACGACATGGAGACCGTTTTCAGGGGGATTCCGCTCGATGAGGTCTCGACGTCGATGACGATCAATGCCCCCGCGTCCGTGCTACTCGCGATGTACATCGCGGTCGGTGACAAGACGGGTGTCGACCGCCAACAGCTCCGTGGGACGATTCAAAACGACATTCTCAAAGAGTATATTGCGCGCAACACGTACATTTTTCCGCCGGAGCCCTCGATGCGGATTATTACGGACATCTTCGAGTTCTGTGCCGAGGAGGTCCCGAATTTCAATACGATCTCCATCTCGGGGTATCACATCCGTGAGGCAGGTGCGACGGCCGCCCAGGAACTCGCGTTTACGCTCGGCGACGGGATTGAGTACGTCGAGGCCGCAATCGAGGCCGGACTCGATGTTGACGACTTTGCGCCGCAGCTCTCGTTCTTCTTTAACGCCCACAACAACATTCTCGAGGAGGTTGCGAAGTTCCGGGCCGCCCGCCGGATGTGGTACAAGTTGATGGAAGAGCGTTTCGACGCCGAGAAGCCGGCCTCCAAGCAGCTGAAGTTCCACACCCAGACCGCTGGCTCGACGCTGACGGCTCAGCAGGTCGAGAACAACGTCGTTCGCGTCGCCTACCAGGCGCTCGCGGCGGTGCTCGGCGGCACACAGAGCCTCCACACCAACGGGAAGGACGAGGCGCTTAGCCTTCCCACCGAGCAGTCGGTGCGGACGGCGTTGCGGACCCAGCAGATTCTCGCCCACGAGTCTGGCGCCGCCGACACGATCGACCCGCTCGCCGGGTCCTACTACATCGAGAGCCTGACCGACGAGCTTGAGGCCGAGGCGTTCGAGTTGCTTGAGGAGGTCGACGAGCGCGGCGGGATGCGACAGGCCGTCGAAGACAAGTGGGTCCAACGGCAGATCCAGGATGTCGCCTTCGATCGACAACGCGAGATAGAGACCGGCGAGCGGATCATCGTCGGCGTCAACGAGTTCGAGGTCGACGAGGAGCCAACGGAAGATATCGAGGAAGTGAGCGAGGCGGAACAGCGCGAACAGCGCGAACGGGTTCAACAACTCCGCGAGAACCGCGATAATGACGCTGTTGAGGACGCCCTCGCGGCGCTACGGGGAGCTGCCGAGGGTGACGAGAACGTCATGCCTTACATTGTCGACGCGGTGAAAGCCTACGCGACAACGGGCGAAATCTGCAACGCGATGCGGGATGTCTTCGGCGAATATCGGGGCTGATCGACGATCCAACTGGAACAGCCCTTCGGCCAACGATCCGGCATCC
>NZ_JBKEGK010000064.1:0-12169 GCF_046710025.1 Natronomonas sp.
CGCACGCGGACGGGGCGTCTGAGAGATGGCGATCGAACTCTCGGAATCGCACCGCGACGCGATCGTCGATCACGCCCGCGAGGGCGCCCCGGAGGAGGTCGTCGGTGTCCTCGCCGGGACGCATGGCGAGGACGCGAGCGTCGAGCGACGCTATCGGGCAACGAATGCGGCCGAGACCCCCGAAACCCGTTACGAGATCGCTCCCGAAGCGGAACTCGAAATCCTCGAACGGATCGATGGGTCGGGCCTCGATGTCGTCGGGTTCTATCACTCTCACCCGCGCGGACCGCTTGAGCCGAGCGCCACCGACGCAGCGCTCGCGGCGTGGCCGGGGCACTCGTACGTTATCGTTTCGCTTGCTGGCGACCACGCCGAACTCGGGAGTTGGCGCTGGCGGGGCGAGCGCTTCGAGCGCGAATCGATCCGCGTCGTTCGGTAGTCTTAGACGCGACCGGTTCCGCCGTTCGATCGCCGTCTCATCGCTCGATTTCCCCTGGCGTGTTAACGCAATGGCGAGGCGGGTTTGGATACTCGAATGAGTTCTCAGACGACACACACGGTAGACGCCGAATCGAGGCGGTCAGTTGACGGCGCGTCGCTGACGGACGAGGCCGCACCGACGGGGCGAAGCTCGAGCGGCGGCAGGTGTACACGCGTTTCGACGGGGCGAAGCTCGAGCGACGGCAGGTGTACACGCGTTTCGACGAGGCCGACGCCGCCCGCCTCGAAGGGATGTCGGACACGTTCGAGCGGATCGCCGCCGACCTCATCGAGGAGTTCTACGACCACCTCGGGGCTCACGAGGAGAGCGTCGCGATGCTCGATTCATCCTCGAAATCCCCGTCGGGCAAGAGCTGAAAGACGAACACGGACCCGACTACCACGAACGACTCCGACTTGAAGTCCACGGCAACCCGAAGTGGGACGACCACGATTGGTCGGGGAAACCCACACCCTCGCGAACGTCGCAAAGAAGTGCGCACGAACCCGCAAGTTGCCTCCGTGCGTCAGTAGCCGAACCGTTCCAATTTTCAGTAGCTTTCAGTAGTACGCCGTAAGAAACGGGTACACTGTTGGACGACTGGGCCGCGTCCATCGCTACTATCCGCATTCGACTCGGGCACGGCGACAGCAGGCGCTATGACAGCCGACCCACCACCAGTGATCGCCGTTGCCTGTTCGGGTTCGTAGGTGACGATTCCAGACCCAAACGTGAGCCGCGTGCCAGCGTCAGACGCCGCGTCTGACGTGGATCGCAAAGCAGAACTTCGCTCACCAGCGGAACGGCCAGCTAGCACGATTTCAGAATCCCCCGTATAGGAGGACGTGAAACCGTGGTCTAGCTTGTCCGTCTCGCTGAAGAACACGCGAGCCACGTTCAGTGCCCCGATGTAATCCCGGTCGCCCTCAAAGCCACACCGGGCATTGTCACACCGGAAGTGCCCGCCCCACCAGTGTTCTTGTTGGTGGTCGGGGGACTTGCAGCTGTGACCGGTCGAACCACACCGGGGACACGACCGACTCGTCCCTGCTGGGTAGACCCGTTCGACAGCGAGACCAGCACTTGCTGCCCGATACTCGATGTTCTCTATGATGTCCCGTCGTGCCCACGATGACAACTCCCACGACAACGTGCCTTCGTCGCTTGGCGGTGAGAGCGAGCGCAAATCCTCGTGAACAATGGCGTCCACGTCGTAGGCGAGTGCAAGTGCGAGGACTTGGTTGGCTATGTCGTGTGCCAGTTGCTCACGCTTGTGTCGAATCTTGTTATTCACCCGTTCGTATTCGCTCTGGATATGCGCGAATTCGTCAGTATGCGAGCGACCGTCACGGCGCAACGCGGCAAGGCGGTCGTTCAGGCGGGTTCGTTCATCATGAAGTTGTCGCATCTTCTCGCGGTCAGTGAATTGTATGAACTGTGGCGTAGACAGTTGGTCACCGTCGTCAGTAACCACCACGGCAGTCATGTCTTTTTGCACCCCGGCGTCAAGCGCCAGCACGCAGTCACCGTCGCCAGTCGACTCCCCGTGTTCGACTTCGACAGGGAAAGACAGTTCGTAGTAAGCGTCTCCGTTTTTGCGATGAGCGGGCTGAAACTCAGGAGCCGAAAGATCGCCGTGGGAAAGCAGGTCATGAAACGCTTCGTAGCCGCCACGCTCGTACTCCGTCCACGACCAATCACCTCGTGTCTCCGGCGACAGTGTATCCGGTGTTTTGAGTCGAATCGCCAGTGTCTCGTTGTCGCTGTCGTACTGATATTGGACAGATTGCCCGCTCGTTGGGCCGTCATCCGCAGAGAACGACAATACACCGCTATCGTACTCAGGACAGTCCTGTATCGCAAGATACGTGCCTGGATACGTCCCGTAACGGTCGTAGTGGCTGTTGAGTTGATCGATGAGGATGTCCACGTAGCCTGACGAGAGGTAGTCACCGTCGTTCCAGAGCTGATCTTTGATGTGTCGGCGGTGGATACGTCGGATTTTGTGGTCGGGCAACACGCTCTGTATGGATTGAAAGGGGTCTCGACGGTCGGCGTGACTCCGGAGGGTTTCACCGACTTTCTGCAAGATGCACCGTCGAATCCGCGAGGGGAGATACAGGTCGAGTTCTTCAAACGGTTCGTGTTCATCGAAGTATTTCCACGCCTGATGCGATGCGTCGGCAATGCCGTCCAGATGGATAGGCGTCCAGTGGTGTTCGAGGACGTGATTGGCGACACGACGGGAGAGTGTTGCCAGTCGCTCGAATCGTTTGTCGTCCTCATCTGGGAGGCGGATCGGGAGCGAGAGGTGGTCACTCATCGGGTTTCACCTCAGATTCGACGGTGTTGACGACCTGTTGTTTTTTTGAGGATCTCATACCGTAGAGTTTGCCGCTGAAGTTGGCGACGAGTTTGATGAGGTCATCAACGAGTTCTTGCTGTGCTGATTTGTTTGTCTCGTGTTCAATGACGGTGACGGTGACACCGTAACAGTCGAAATACCTCTCAAGATACGAGAACCCAAAGCGGGTGAGTCTGTCTTCGTAGGTGACGAGAATGCGTCCGTAGTCGGCCTCTTCCACAGCATCAAGGAGTGAGTTGAGGCCACGGCGGTCTTCGTTCAGACCACTCCCAACGTCGGTGTAGGTGTTTTCGACGCTCTAACCGTGGTCGTGAGCGTAGTCTGCGAGTCGGTCGAGTTGCCGGTCGAGGTCGCCGCTGTCTTTCTGACCGTGGCTTGAGACGCGAGCATAGAGGGCAACACGGTCTGTTGGGCGAGTATCGTCTGCAAGTCGACGGAGTTCTCGGTGTGGAATCCGTCGCTCTCCGCCCGGTGTTCGGGTGTAGTCAAGGTCGCCGTTACGGCACCAACGTTTCACGGTCTGAGCGTGAACACCGAGTTCATCAGCGAACTCGCCAATCGAGTATGACCGTGGCATTCTGATGTTACTATTTACTACCAGTAGATACTTATAAATGCTGGATTTTGTAACAGTTATCCAACCCCCAACGGAGTAATCCTCGTGTTTTAGCGCGGAGAGGATGTCAATCCTCGACAACTGTTTTGACCATCGTCACCGGCCGGTCGGCCATCCGCGTGACCCGGTCGGCGACACTGCCGAGCAACCGGCGGTACTCGCCCGAGCGGTTCTTTGAGCCGATAACTGTGAGGCCGACGTCGGCCTCGTCTGCGTACGCGAGGATTTCCTCGTGGGGGACGCCGTGTCTGATGGTGGTCTCCGTCTTGACGCTCTCTGCCTCGGCGGCCTCGACGATGGCCTCGATCGCCTCCTCGCCGGCCTGTTCGAGGGCGCTTTCGAGGCCCTCGAACTCATGGACGTACTCGTCGCCGGAGTAGGAGGTGTAGGTGTCCGTGTCGACGACGTAGAGGATATGCAGGGTCGCGTCGTACTGTTTGGCGGCGTTGATCGCGTGTTCGACCGCCTTGTCCATCCCTGGGCTGGCGTCGGTCGGTAACAGAACGCTATCGTACATACCCGTTGTTCCGACGCCGGGGTACCTATCTTTTTTGCCGGTTCCCGACCCCTCCCCGGGGTCGACATCGATCCTCGGAAGCGACGATTCCGCCCGGCCGTCATTCGAACCGATTTACTTGTTTCAGGCACAACCGCAGAGCGAACCAGATGTACGACGATATCATCGTTCCGACTGACGGCGGCGAACAGATGGACGCGGTCATCGACGCGGCGGTCGACATCGCAACCCAGCGGGGCGCGCGGATCCACGCGCTTTCCGTCATCGACAGGGGCGTGTTCCTCACGCTTGAAGAGGGGCTGACCGACGCCGTCGACGAGGAACTCACGGCCAGCGCCGAGCGGGCCGTCGAAGCAGTCACGGACGCCGCGACCGCGGCGGACCTCGAAAACGAGGGCGTCGTCCGGCGAGGCCGCCCCGGCGAGGAGATCATCGCGTACGCCGACGAGATCGGCGCTGAGCTCATCGTGATGGGTTCGCACGGCGCCGACGGCCACGAGCGACGGATGCTCGGCAGCGTCTCCCAAGACGTCATCACCGAGACGGACTGCCAGACGCTCGTGGTCCCGCTCGGACCGGCGTAGGCCCGCAGCCAGTATCGACGATATCGGCTGCCGTGGGGCCGGTCGCCCCCAGTGGGAACGCGGTCGCCCCTCGGGATTTATGAAACGGTGCCGACATCCTCCGGTATGTCCGACCCTCCCAACGCCGCCGCCGGCGAACTCGCTGCCGACGTGCGAGCCGGCCGTCACACCGCCCGCGAACTCGTTGCGGCGTCGCTTGACCGTATCGACGCCACCGGCGAACTGAACAGCTTCATTACGATTATCGAGGAGTCGGCCCGCGAGCGCGCCGACTCGATCGACGCGCGGGTCGAAGCGGGTGCGGACCCCGGGCCCCTCGCCGGAGTGCCGGTGGGGATCAAGGACCTCCGGACGCGGAAGGCGGGCGTTCCGAACACCCTCGGCATACGGGCGCTCGCGGACAACGTCGCAAGCGAGGATTCAATCGGCGTTGAGCGCTTAGAGGCCGCTGGCGCGGTCGTCGTCGGAACGACGAGCACACCGGCGATGGCACACACTATCAAGACCGAGAACCGCCTCGTCGGGGCGACGTCGACGCCGTTCGACGCCGAGCGCTCCGCCGGCGGCTCCTCCGGGGGGTCGGCCGCGGCGGTGGCCGCTGGCTCCGTCCGGCTCGCCACCGGGTCGGACATCGGTGGGTCGTTGCGGGTGCCTGCCTCGTGCTGTCACGTCATCGGCCTCAAACCGACGCTCGGCGTCGTCCCGGAGTACACGTCGATGGACGGGTTCTGTGCGATGACGCCGACGTTCGTCGGCGGCCCGATTGCCAGGTGCGTCGAGGACACGGCGCTGTTGCTCGATGTCTTGGCCGGCTACGACGGCCGCGACCCACTCTCAGTCCCGCTCGGTGATCCCGACTACCTGGCGGCGACCGGTCGGCCGAGCGGGGAACTCTCGGTCGCCTACAGCCCGGATCTCGACCTCCAGCCGGTCGAGTCGGCCGTCCGGGCGGTCGTCGGCGAAGCGCTTGAGGACCTCGCGTCGGCCGGCGTGGGCGTCGAATCGGTCGATGTCGACCTCCCACCCTACCGGCGGCTCTCGAAGGCCTACGTCACGCAGGTCGGGGCCTTCTTCGGCGCGTTCGCCGAGCAGATCGAGGCCGAGCACGGGATCGATTTCGAAACCGCGGCCATTGCGGACACCGCCCGGGCGACCGCAACGCTGGCGGAGGGAGTCGAGACGGTCGAGGAACGGCTGTCGAACGTTCCCCGGACCGATGCCTACCGAGCGATCGAGGCGGCGCTCGGCGACCACGACGCCCTCGTGACGCCGACGCTGACCGTCCCGCCGTACGGCAAACACCTCGCCGACGGCTACCCGACCGAGATCGACGGCGAGTCCGTGCGGGGCGTGCCGACCGACGCGATGTTGACGTGGGTGTTCAACCTGACGGGGCATCCGGCCGCGTCGGTTCCGGCCGGCTTCACCGAGGACGGACTGCCCGTCGGCCTACAGGTCGTCGGCCACCGGTACGCCGAAACGGACGTGTTGGCGGTCGCGGCGGCACTCGAACGCCACCGGCCGTGGGCCGACGCGTACCGGGGGTTGTTCGATCGCATAGGGTAGCTGATAGCCGATAGCCGTTTATAAAAGCCAGCGGCTACACTTTTATTGGATGCATTCGGATGCCCCGTATGGACGATGCCCTGTTCAAGCGGATCCTGCTCCCGCTCGCAGATCCCGACGACGCTGAACGAACTGCGCGGGCGGTCCGTCCCTACATCGACTCGGAAACAACACTCGTTATCACGCACGTTACCCAGGGTGAGGCTGCCGGGACAACGATCGCGACGGGACGAGACCACTTCGCCGAGGAAACCTACGAGACGTTTGTTTCTGTGTTGGGCCGACAGGATCTGCAACTCGAGTGGGTGACGCTCGAAGGGCGCACCGTGTCCGAAGCCATCACCGACGCCGTCGGTACTGTTGAGGCGACACTCGTCGCGTTCACGCCCAGAGACCTCGACACATGGAGTCGAACACTCGCCGGCGATCCCGGGGGGAAGCTGATACGGGAGGCTGACATCCCAGTGATGATCTTTCCCAGTCGCAGCGAATGAGGGGCGAGACAGAGTTCCCCGAACGAACCGGGGCGTCTCGGGCACCTCCGAACTCAGGCGGATCGCCACCGCCCGCCGATCTCCGTCCGCGAGTAGTCCTGATACGCGCCGTCTCGAAACGAACTGACCCGGCCGGTTTCCTCGCTTAACGTCACACTCCACAGCACCTCTTCACGGGTGGATATCTCCAGTGCGCTCAGATGCTTCGTCCCCATCCAATCGGCGGAGTCCATCTCCATGCTGTCGGCCAGTCGCTCCCGATTCGGGGTGCGAACCCGAACCATCTGTTCTTGCACAGTACCATCCGCGGCGACGAGAACGGCTCCGTCGCAGCGAAACGCCACGTCCCGCGCCACGTTGACAAACGTTTCGGGCGACTCCAAGACACCCCCACATCGCTCAATCGGCCACCTATTCGCCCCGAGCGGATCCGTGTAGTCCTCACATTCGACATCGGCAACAACGAGAAAATATAGACTCGGGCCAGCAGCGTACTGCTCGTCCCATCTGGTAAATTCGAGACTCAGCGCCTCACAGGTGAACCTGATGAGGTTCATCAGATCCGGACTCGACTTGTAGCTCACTTGATTTGCGCTTCGGTCGGTCATGTCCCCGAATTCTACACCATTATTAAATATATAATTATTTGAATCCTCCCTGAAACGAATAACTGCTGATGTCGATTCGTCCGTGTGGTGTTCAAATCGGGATACGGCATCCATCGGACTGCCGTTGAGCCGCAAACGGGCTGCTGGCACACTTTGGCAATGTGCAGCCCGACTGCGCCCCGTTTTCGGCCTCCGGGCGTCGCGTCGTGCGTTCCGCTCCAATTTGGACTGAGCGTGCAGTCAGCCGAGCGGAGAGTACACTCCTTTCCGCGACAGGGTCCGACAGTGCGAAGTGGTTCAAACTTCGATCAGGCCCGCTTGACCTCCCTGGTGGAAGTCACTGGGTCATCATCTTCGCTGCTGTGCTCTAATCGTCGTTTCATCAGCTCAGCCAAGAGATAGTTTGTTAGCTGAAAGTAGGCGCTAAGCCCCCTTCCTCAGCGAGCGCCGACCGAACGGGAGGCGCGAGCAGAGAGGGGATACAGCGTTCACAAGAGCAGCGATTCTGATGTACGAACGAGAGCTTCGCTCTCGTTAACGCCTGTGGAGACTGCGCTCCCTGTGGATACACCTGTGTCTGCAAAGCGCGTCGTGGAAGCAGGAAGCCCTACCCTCAAGGAGCGAACGGCGTCAGCCGTGAGCGAGTAGGGTAGTTCACTTATCTTGCTTACAATCGTCAGTTCGTTCAATTTCGATGAACCCACCGTACTGAGCGTGCGCTTTATCAACCGCCTCGGTCATATCCGCCGCCTCGACGGTGCCAAGGTAGGATTGCCCCTGTCCGCTCTGTCGTTTGTACACCGCGTATTCGTGCATGAGAGTACTGTCGTTCATGATCCGGTGACTTCGCTGGCTGTTGTTTTAGCCTCGACAACGGTGCCGAGACTGGGCCCGCTAACACCCGTGACGAGTCTCGTGTGCTCTGTTTGATACTCGCGTAGCATGTCGAGGCACTGCATAACGCTCAGTTCACTATCGGATGTGCCTCCGAGACACTCGTGGTTGAGGTGACCTGCACGTCGAATCGAGTCCCGCCGCTGTCGCTTTCGTTCACGGCGATTTTCCAGCCGTGTGCATCGGCGATCCGTCTGACGATCGCTAGTCCAAACCCCGTTCCGTCCTCGGCGGTCGTGTATCCGAACTCAAACACGTCCTCGCGGTGGGTTTCGTCGATTCCAGGGCCATCGTCCGCGACGTAGAATCCGTCTTCGGTTCGTCCGAGGGTTACGGCGACCGGCGACGGACAGTGTTCGACGGCGTTACGGAGCAGATTCTCAAGAAGTCGCCGGAGACGCGATTCGTCGCCGTCGACGGGCACCGTTTCGCTGGGAGTGACGAGACTGTCCTGTTCGGACCCGAACGGTTCCCACGCTTCAGCGGCCAGCGAACCGACATCTATCGGTTCGGTGTCCGATACTGCCTGTCCTTCGCTTGCGAGCGTGAGCAACTCGTCGATCATCTGTTCCATTCGTTCGAGTTCCGCCTCCAACGTGTCGAAGTGACTCTCGTCTGCCGTCGATCGGGCCAGCGTGGCTGCCGTCTTCGCATTGCTTAGCGGCGTTCGGAGATCGTGTGAGACGATCGAAGTGAACTCTTCGAGACGTTCGTTCTGTCGGATGAGTTCCCTTCGTTGGCGTTGCTCGCGGGTCGCATCTCTGAGGATCCCGACCGAACCGCGGAACTCCTCGTCGAACGGCAGCGCGGCCATGTGATCGTAACAGGGGACTGTCTCGCCGTCCTTCCGTTGAATATCGACCCTGAACTTTCTTGCGTCCGGCCCATCGGATGAGACGATTTCCGCGAGTATGTCATTCGCCCGCTGGACCCCCTCGTCGGTCTTGACTTTCTTGGGTTGGTTGCCGACGATTTCCTCGCGGTCGTAGCCGGTGAGTGTGAGGAACGCTTCGCTGACATACTCGAATTCGGCCTCATCGTTGACGACGTAGACGGGGTAGTCCAATGCACGGAGGACGGTCGAGTACCGCTCGGACTCGATTTGGGTTTGGTACTGTTTTGCGGCGTGTTTGACTCGGTTGGCGAGCCGGCGGTGTTGTTCCGGGCCGCCCTTCTGGAAGTAACCGGTGACTCCGGCGTTGATGGCCTTGGCTGCGATCTCTTCGCTGCCCTTCCCGGTGTAGAGCACGAACGGCAACTCCGGGTACTCCTCTCGGACCTCGGCGAGCAACGCAAGTCCATCCATCTTGGGCATTTCGTAGTCGCTGACCACGCAATGAAACGCCCCTTCCTCGATACGCTCGAGCCCCTCAGTGGGGCCAACCGCAGTTGTCATATCAATCTCGTTAAGTTCTTTCTCAAGGAACGCTTTAGTCAGATCGAGAAACCCTGAATTATCATCTATATGTAATATCTTTATCGGCTCAGAAATAGCTTTATCAGGAGTCTCAATAGACATCGTATCTACTAGTATTAGTACACTTGACCTAAAAGGACCGGCGATATTGGAGTTCTTTGCCGACACTTTGAGACGGCGTTCACTCAGCACTCTTATACTTAATATAAAAACAGAAAACGGCTGTTAGCAACGCGTGTGTCCGCTGTCTGAGGGGGCCCGAATGCGTGTTGTGAGGGGCTATACGCGGAGCCGGAACTCCTGTTCGAAGTCGTTGATCGCCTCGTCGGTTCCGACGACGACGAGTACGTCGTCGGACCGGATCGTCGTGTCCGGTCCAATGTCAGTGACGATGTCCTCCTCGCGCTCGATCGCGACCACCGTACAGCCGGTTCGGTCCCGCACGTTTGCCTCCCCGATCGTCAATCCATCGAGCAGCGGCACCTGTTGTCGTATTGTTTCGACCTGCTGCTCCAGCGACACCACCTCGCGGCCTGGCAGCAACTGCGAAGCCGACATCCGACCAGTCACCCTCGCCAGTGACAGAACGTAGTCACCACCGGCGCGATACGTTTTCGAGATGTTCGCCTGCTCCTCCACCCTGGCGAGAATCTGTGTATCGGGTGCCAGATCGCGTATCACGAGCGTGGCAAACTCGGTCGTGGTGTCGTCAGGCAACGCCAGAACCACGGTATCGGCCTCCTCAACGCCAGCAGCAGTAAGCGTCTCCGGGTTGGTTGCATCGCCGACCACATCGACACCGTCGATGTCCGATCTATCAATGATCGTGCACGGGATGCCAGCCTCTTCAACCTCGGCGGAAACGGCCCGCCCGACCTGTCCGTACCCGATAACGACCGTCCGACCGGCTGCGAAGCCGCGAACCGGTGCCTGCGTCATTTCGGCGAGCTGTTCCAGCTGGTCGTTACGGCCGGAGACGAGCAGGACACTCCCCTCCGCCAGCTCCATGTCGGGCGACGGTGAGGCGATAAACTCGCCCCGAACCCATACTCCGAGCACATTGGCCCCCGTTCGCTCCCCGATCCCGCTGTTGGCCAGTGTCAGCCCCGCGAGACGGCTGCCGTGTCGGATCGAAATCTCCGCGAGCTGTAGTTGATCCCCAATATCGACCGCGTCGATCATGCCCGTCCGCACGGCCGTAGTTACCTTCGCGGCGAGGCTCTCGCCCAGCAACGACCGCGGAGAAAGGACGGTGTCGGCCCCGGCTAACCGGTGGTACGTCTCCGCCTCCGAGTTCTCGACGACGCTAATGACGGGCACGTCGTCGGTGAGCTCTTTCGCAGCCAAGACAATACTCGCGTCGACCTGATCGGACTGGTCCGCAAACAGGGCACGGGCTGTGGAGAGGCGGGCCGCATCCAGCCCATCGACCGATTCGGGGTCCGCCTGAATGACGCGCTTTCCGTCCTCGTACAGCTCGTCGGCCCGTTCGCGGTCGGATTCGACGATAACGTACGGCACGTTGTTGGTTTCGAGTTCTCTGATGAGTTCGTCCGCGCGCGTCGTGTCCGAACAGATCACAACGTGGTCGGTGAGATCCGTCTCCAGTTTATGTGGGGTCGTCGTTGACAGTGCGTTTTCGACGATCGGTGCCACGAACACCGGCAGCGCGCCGACGAGTAACACCATCCCAAGTAGGTCGGCGACGGTGATGAACGCCTGCATTTCCGGGCTCGTCCACGGTGCGTCTCCGCCGAACCCGGTCGTTGTGAACATTTCGACGGCGAATTGGAGCGAATCGAGAAACGTCCGCGGCCGCCCCTCGTACACATCCATACCGGTCTGATACCCGGCCGCGGTCAGTACGATCGCCGTGGCCAAAAGAGTCAGATATCCGATAGCGCGCCGTTTCCAGGTCTGTATGGCCATGAGTTGTATAAGACGGACTCAGATGTATGAGGGTTATCGCCTCTTGAGTGTTTTTAAGCATTAAACTGTTGATGCGAGGGTAACGCTCAGTCGACCTTTGTCCCGTCCCGGCCTCCGTCGTACTCCGCTGGTTCGACCCGGCCGAGGCGGAAGGCGTTCGACGTCACGCCGAGGCTCATCCCCATGTCGCCGACGAGGACGGCGACGATGACCGAGACGTAGCCCAGCGGCGCGCCGACGGCGAGGACCGCCTTCACCGCGAGGCTCGCGCCGATGTTCTGCTTGATGATGTCGTTGGCCCCTCGGGCCAACCGGAGGCTGTAGGGGACCCCACCCAAGTTGTCCGCCATGAGCGCGATGTCGGCCGTCTCCAGCGCCGCGTCGGTGCCGGCGGCGCCCATCGCGATTCCGACATCGGCGCGGGCTAAAGCAGGGGCGTCGTTGATGCCGTCGCCAACCATTGCGACGGTGCCGTCCGCAAGCAGGCCCTCAATCGCGTCGAGTTTCGCCTCTGGCAGGAGGTCGGCACGGACCGTCCCGATTCCGACGGCCTCGCCGACGGCTTGGGCAGTTCGCTCGTTGTCCCCGGTGAGCATCACCGTCCGGACGCCGGCGTCGGCGAGCGCGTCGACGACCGCCCGCGCCTCGGGGCGGACGGTATCGGCGACGGCGACGACACCGTACAGGTCCGTCTCGGT
>NZ_JBKEGK010000065.1:0-12033 GCF_046710025.1 Natronomonas sp.
CGGCGGCGACATCCGTGTTGGCGAACCGGATGGGGTAGAGAATGTCCCCGCTGACGGCGCGGGCGTCGCAGTCGCGGACCTGGTTTCCAAGGTTGCCGGCGGTGAAAAGCCACCCCGGTTCGTCGACATCCCACATTCCTTCCTGTGAGACGCGGGAGTCCGAACAGCAGACGGAGACGACGGCCGGACGCTGTTCGGACTGAACGGCGTCGAAGTGGCCCTCGGATAACGATTCGGCATGGCGCGCGTTTCGTTCGAGGAGTTCGGCAAGCGTCGCGTTTGACATGCGCGTGACTCGCGGGCACGGTAATAAAAAGCGTGAGTGTTTGTCCCAGTCGTGTCCGAGGGAGGGCGTCGGCGCGGACGGTGGTCGGGACAGGCTGACGTGTCGTCCCGGTCTGTCTGACCGGGTGGACGCATCCCTACTGGACTTCCAACTCCAGTTCGGCCCCCTCGTAGAGCTCCTCAAAGTCAAGGTCGCGGTCGCGCGCTTCGAGCGCCTGCTCGATCTCGTATCGGCGGCGCTGTTCCCGCTTCGTCCGTCCTTTCCGTTCGCGACCTCGCTTCGTATCGGGCATATGTATGTCAATACATGTCACGGTAGCATATAACATTATCGGCAAGTTTGCTCCCCGACCTGCATCTGTGCCGACCTCTGTTAGCGCCGGTCTCCGTCCGCGTTGACTCCCGTGGGGCTGATCGGCCCATACCGACACGCCTCGGCCGTCCTCGATCTAGAGCTGTCGACCGGCACCGTCGCTCCTGAAACTGGTGCGGCTTGCAACGGGCAAAAACCATGCGAGAAGGGGCTACAACGGTGATTAGTTTGAGGGGGGGTCACCAGGGAGTTCGTCACGGTCGTGGGGGGCCTCGAAGTCCGGGGCCGGGCCCATCGGCACGATCCGTTTCGGGCTCACGTCGGGGTGAGTCGTGTAGTAGTGTTCCTTGATGTGGCCCATCTCCGTCGTCTCGCCGAAGCCGGGTGTCGTATAGAGATCCCGGAGGTACGGCCAGAGGTTGTCGTACTCCCGAATGAGTTTGTGGTTACACATGAAGTGGGTGTGATACACCTCGTCGAATCGGACCAGCGTGGTGTACATCGCGATGTCGGCCTCCGTGAGCTGGTCGCCGACCAGGTATCGCTGGTCCGCGAGCACCGAATCCCAGTAGCCGAGTTCCTCGAAGAGCTCGGTCACGGCCTCGTCGTATGCGGACTGGGTGTCCGCGAAGCCGGTCCGGTAGACCCCGTTGTTGATCGGCTCGTAGATCCGATCAAGCGCGTCGTCGATGTCCTCCCGGAGCGCTTCGGGTGCGAGGTCGACCCCGTTGCCCAGCGCCGCGAAGACGGTCGTGAGGTTCCGCATGATCTCACGGGACTCGTTGTTGACGATCGTTCCCTCCTCAGTGTCCCACAACACCGGCACCGTCACCCGTCCAGTGTAGTTCGAGTCGGCCTCAACGTAGGCCTCCCGCAGGTAGTCGGACCCGTTGATGCTATCCGTCGTACAGCCCTCCCGCTCAGGGGTGAACTGCCAGCCGTCCTCGGCCCGGAACGGGTCGACGACGTCGACCGAAATAACATCCTCCAGACCAAGCAGTTTCCGGGTGATGAGCGTCCGGTGAGCCCACGGGCAGGCGTAACTCACGTAGAGGTGATACCGGCCCGCCTCGGCCGCTTCGGGGTCCACCCGCTCCCGGAACGTCGTCACCTGCCGCTCGAAGGCGCCCTCCTCGTTCGTGGCCTCGTACTCGGTCACCCACTCGCCGTCGATGAACTGGTGCATACAGTTGATACTCTCTCAACACAGATAGCCTTCGGGACGAATACGGCTGGTTGCCGCAACCACTAGGGGCGAGGCCATCGTGCGGGCGAGGTGGAGCTACCGTGAGCATACATCGGGTCGTAGCGTTTACTGCTCTGTTTGCCACTCCCGGGCCGTCCGAACCTCCGGATCGTGACGGATACAGGCCGACTCGTGACCGTCGCCGTGGTCGACCGACTCGGGGTGTTGCCGCTCGCAGGGCGTTCGGACGGTCGAACGGAGGCGCTCGGCTGCACGCCCGTCCTCGCCGTCGAGGACCGCCCCGATCGCCGCCGCGAGGTCCTCCTCGACGGCTGAATCCGACACCGTCTCGGGGAGGTCGAACGTTCTCCGGAGCTGCTCCGCCGCGGTCGATCCCTCCCGGCCGTCCCCGTCGGCCTCGATCCGAGCACGCTCTTCGATCGCCGCCGCGTCGACCTCACCAGCCTCGATCGCGAGGCGGAAATCGAGCAACTGTCGCCAGGTCGTCCGGTCCACATCGAGGTCGGGCGGCTGGACGACCGCGTGACACCGGGTGTGGAACCGACACCCGGCGGGCGGGTCCGCCGGATCGGGAACGCTGCCCGTCAGCTCGATCCCCCGATTCGCCGTCCGGGGATCAGGGGTCGGGATCGCGGAGACGAGCGCCTCGGTGTAGGGGTGCTTCGGGGAGGTAAACACCGACTCGGTCGGCCCAACCTCGACGATCTCGCCGAGATACATCACTGCGACCCGGTCGCATATCTCTCTGACGACGGACATATCGTGGCTGATAAACAGCAGCGAGAGCCCGAACTCCGACTGAACCCGATCGAGCAGTCCAAGGATATCGGCTTGAATAGACATGTCGAGCGCCGACACCGGTTCGTCCGCGACGATCAACTCGGGGTTCAATACGAGCGCCCGAGCCAGGGCGAGGCGCTGTTTCTGCCCGCCGGAGAACTCGTGGGGATAGCGCTCGTAGTCGGCCGCCGTGAGGCCGACCCGGCCGAGGAGGTCCTCGACGATCGCCCGGCGACGCCGCCTGTCATCCAAGCCGTGTACCGACAGCGGCTCGCCGATCGAGTCGCCGACGGGCATCCGAGGATCGAAACTCGAGGAGGGATCTTGGAAGATCATCCCCACCTCGCGGCGGAACGCCTTCATCTCCGTGCGGTCGAATCGGGTCACGTCGTTGGGATGGGTGCCGTCGTCGTTCCGGGTTCGGCCCTTCCGATCACCGCCGTTGAATAGGACTTGCCCGCCGGTCGGTTCCTCAAGACGGACGATCGAGTTCGCGGCGGTCGATTTCCCACACCCGGATTCGCCGACGAGGCCGAGCGTCTCGCCGCGGGCGATATCGAAGCTGATCCCGTCGACGGCCCTGACCGCGCCGCTCGGTCCCGATAGGAGGCCCCCACCGACGGGGTAGTGCTTCTCCAGATTCCGAACCGACAGAAGCGGCTCCGTCTCAGTCATCCGACTCCTCCCACTTTGGGTCCGCCCCGACCGCCTCGTCGGTCGCCAGCACCGACTCGTCGTACCCCTCGTGATAGTGGATGCATGATGCACAGTGACCGGAACCGACCTCGATCTCGGCCGGCTGTTCGCCCCGCGAGCACGCTTCGACCGCGTGGTCACACCGCGGCGCGAAGCGACAGCCATCGGGCGGGTCGGTCGGGTCGGGCAGCGAACCGGGGATGCCGCCGTGATCCGAGCCGACGCCCGGTAGACATGCCAGCAGCCGCCGGGTGTAGGGGTGGGCCGGGTGCTCGAAGATGTCGACCGGGTCCCCGCGTTCCATCGCCTTCCCGGCGTACATGACGACGATTCGATCCGCGATCTCGCTGACGACGCCGAGGTCGTGTGTGATGAAGAGCACGCCCATGCCGTACTCGGCTTTGAGTTCGTTGACGAGCCGCAGGATACGGGCCTGAACAGTCACATCGAGCGCCGTCGTCGGCTCGTCGGCGATCAAAAGCGCCGGCTCGGTCGCGAGCGCCATCGCGATCATCGCCCGCTGTTTCTGCCCGCCGGAGAACTCGTGGGGGTAATCGTCCACCCGGGCGGCGGCGTTGGCGATCCCGACTCGATCGAGGAGGTCGACCGCCCGCGCCTTCGCGGCCGCCCGCGAGACGTCCTCGTGGACCCGGATCGCCTCCGCGATCTGCCACCCCACGGTATAGCAGTGGTTCATCGCGTCCTGTGGGTTCTGAAAGATGTGTGCGATCTCCGCGCCGCGGATCGACCGCAACTCCGGCTCCGAGAGGGTCCCGAGGTCGCGCCCCCGAAACCGGACGGTCCCATCGACCGATCCCGGCGGCTCCTCGACGAGCCGGGTGATCGACTCGGTCGCGACGGTCTTTCCGGAGCCGGATTCGCCGACGAGACAGACCGTCTCGCCGCGTTCGACGGTGACGTCCAGCCCGTCGACGGCGACGAGCCGGCCGGCATCGGTCTCGAACGACGTGGTGAGGTTCTCCACGTTAAGCAGGGGGGCGTCGGTCATCGTTGGGCCTCCGGCCCGTTGGGATGGGGGTGGCTATGAGTATGAACGCGAGCGAGAGCGTGAACGCGGGTACGGACGTGCATATATATGTCAGTCATCGTTGATTTTCGGCCTCCGCCTCGGGGTTCAACGCGTCAAGCAGCGCGTCCCCGAGGAAATTGAACGCGAGGATAGTCAAAAACAGCGCGATCCCAGGAGCCAGCACGATCCAGGGGGCGAAGGCGAGGTCGCTCCGGCCGGCCGATATCAACTGCCCCCACGAGTGGATCCCCGAGTCGCCCAACCCGAGGAAAGCGAGTTGCGCCTCGGCGAGCAGGAAGCCGGGCACGAGCAGCGTCAACTGCGTGATGATGCTGCTTGCGGTGTTGGGGACGACATGCCGGCGGACAACCCGGAACGTGCTTGCGCCGCTGAGGCGAGCGGCGTCGACGTAGGGTTCCTCGGCGACCGACAGCGCCTTGCTGCGGACGTAGCGGGCTGTCCCACCCCACGCGAACAGCGAGAAGACGAGAATGAACATTCCCAACCCGGCGCCGTAGATGTAGAGGATCAAGAGGAAGAACAAAAGCGTCGGGAACGACAACACGATGTCGACGAACCGCATCAGTATCTCGTCGACCCACCCGCCCGCGTAGGCAGAGACGGTCCCGACTGTGATGCCGATGGCGGCGACGATCGTCGTCGTGATGAACGCGATCTGCACGCTGATCGTCATGCCGTACACGACGTTCCGGAAGACGCCCTCGCCGCCTTGGGTGGTCCCGAGGGGGTACTCCCAGGTCCCGTAACACCGGCCGCCGACGGTTTCGCCGAGACACCGCGCGACGTTCGTCGAGTCGATGCCCAGATACACCGGCGGTTGGTGACCCACGAGGACGTCTTGTTCGGGCGCGCTCAGGAGTAAGGGACCGATCAGGCCGCCGGCGAAGACGACGAGCAGCCACCCCAGGCTCACAACCGCCGGACGGTTGCGCTTGAACTCCCGCCAGTAGTACCGCGTTATCCGGGGGTTCCGGTACAGCGGCACGAGCAGGTACCAGACGAAACACAACAGCGTGAATCCGAAGAGATACTCGAGCGATCCGGGGTCGTAGTCCAGCCCGAGCGTCTCGAAGCGTGACCCGACCCCGAGATCCCGGCCAAGCGCCTCGAACGTGGCCTCGCGCTCCCCGACGAACCGCCGGTCGTAGGCCGCAAGCGCAGCGATTGGGAGCGTGCTCACGAGTAAGCCGACGGTGTTGGTCGAGAGCCCGAAGCCACTGCTGTCGGCGTGTTCGTCCCACTCAATTCGATCGAATCGGTCTCGATCTCCTCGTCCGTGTTCCTGCTCGCTCGCCATGATTATCTATCGTCGTAGCTGATCCGCGGGTCGAGGAGGGTAAACGCGATGTCCTCGAGAAGGTTTCCGAGCACCGCGACGAAGGTGAACGCAAGCGTCGTGCCCAACACCAAGTTGGTGTCCTGTGCGACCAGCGCGTCGAAGGTGAGCCGGCCGAGGCCGGGGATGCCGAAGACGACCTCGACGAGCAGCGACGACCCAAGAAAGATCGCAAGCAACTGGCTGACGAGCGTCGTCGACAGCGGGACGAGTGTCGGGCGCATCACGTGGTAGGCGTAGGCCCGAAACGGTGAAACACCCTTCGCCTTTGCGGTTTTCATGAACGCCGCTTTCCGGAACTCCGCGGACTCGTTTCTGGAAACGCGCATGACCGCCCCGATCGATCCCGTGACGAGGACGAACACCGGCAGCGCGAGCTGGCGGGCATTCGCAAGACTGAATACTGCTACATCGGTCCGGTAGACGATCGGGATCCAATCGAGCCAGACGCCAAAGAGCAACAGTAACACGATTCCGAAAAAGAAGTTCGGGATCGCGTACCCGAAGAAAGCAAAGGCGGTCGCGGCGTGGTCGCGCCACGAGTACATGTTCGCCGCGGAGTACACTCCGACGAGCGGCCCGATCAACACTGTCAGAATCGTCCAGGGGATCGAGTACTGGGCGGTGTAGAAGATTGCCTCGCCGAGGGCCTCGGTAACCGGCTGGCTTCGCTGATCCGACCACCCCCAGTTCAGGGTGTAGACGTTCCTGATGAAATCAACGTAGCGGACGTGCAACGGCTCGTCCAGGCCACGAAGCGCCCGTTCACGCTCGACGGCTTGCTGTGGATCGCCGCCCTCCAAGGCTGCCTGCGTCGCCGCCTCCTGGATGGCCGGATTCGGGGCAGCAGCCATGAGTAAGAATGTGATCGTGACTATGATGAAGGACACCGTTGCGGCCCAAAGCACCCGCAGCCCGACGTATCTAGCTATTCCCATCGTCGGACGGAGACGCTGGCGTTGTTTGGACCGTCGGATCGAGACCGAGTCGGACGGGCTACTCGGCACCGACGGACGGGTCCGAATGCGGCGGTCGTCGTCATTCCGAGAAGTGCCACCCCGGGAAGTCCCAGCCGTTCGAGAAGTTCTCGATCGGCCCCCGGAGGTCGGGGTTGTACCCATTCAGGCTCTCGCCGAAGGTGAGCATGACGTAGGGCTGTTCCTCGCCGAGGTTGACGAACACTTCGGCCATGGCGTCGGCGAGTTCCGATTCCGTCGTCGCCGACCGCGCTTGGTCGAACAGCCCTCGGGCGTCGAACTCTGGGTAGTATCCAACCGGATTGTAAAAGGAGTTCGCGCCGTCGAAGAACGTCTCGTTTGTGAGAGGGTTTCGCGGGAACGTGTTCAGGCCGAAGACGAGCGACATGTCCCACGACTCGTTCGACGTCACCGAGCGCGGACCGGGGTTGGTCGGCGTCGGCCGCTCCCAGGTGACCGACTCGCCGTTGACGGTGTCGGTCCCTCCTTGCGGCTCCGCGCCCCAGTAGTCCTCGTCGAAGCGGACGCCGTCGATCGCCTCGACGACGACGTCAATGCCGAGGTTCGCGTCGAGTTCGCCCGCGACGTATTCGGCGATGAGCTGTGAGGTCTCTTGGCCGACGCTGTGGTAGACGTCGAGTGTGACCTGATCGTCTTCGGGGGTGACGAGGCGATCACCGTCGAAGCGGTAGTCGAACTCGGAGCGCTCAAAGGCGGCCGAGGCGAGTTCGCGGGCCGGCTCGGACCCGTAGCGTTCGCCGGTTCCGAAGAACGGGATACCGTCGTTGCCGGGGTACCACTGGGACCATTCGGGCTGCCAGGTGTAGTGAGGCTTTGCGAGCCCGCGGTAGATCCCCTCGATGAGGTCGTCCTTGCCGATCGCGGTCGCGATCGCCTGCCGAAACTCGATGTACCGAAAGAGGTTCCCTGGCCCGGCGTTCCACCCGTTATCCCGCATGTTGACCGATAGAATTCGGTTGAACGGTTGCGGGATCCGCCGCATGCTGACGGCCTCCTTGCTGTCGAACTCGTCAAAGCGCTCCGGCGGGACGCTCGCGGCGTCGGCCTCGCCGGTTTCGAGTGCTCCGAGCCGCGAGGACTGTTCCTCGATCACGCTGATCGACGCGCCCTCGAAGTACGGCGCGTTCGAGAAAATCGCCGGACTCTCCTCGATATCTTGCACGTAGTAGTCGTCGTTTCGGCTGTACTCCGTTCCCGACCCGCGGTTCCATTCATCCAGGACGAACGCCCCGAGGTTACCGGCGAACGACAACTCGAGCAGTTCGGTGTCCTGTTGGAGGCCGTCGACGTCCTCTTCATCGACGTAGGGTTCGACCAGCCCCCGTGGGATGGGGTACTCAAGTGGGTCGAACGACTCGGGCCACAGCAGTTGCGGCTCCGGCAACTCGGCCTGAAACTGTAGGTCGCCGGTGGCCTCGACGTTAACCCCGTTCCACTGGCTGGAACTGGCCGTGTTCGCCCAGTCGCTTTGGTGAAGCGCCTCGATCTGATAGACGAAGGAGTCGGCACCGACCGTCCCATAGGGGTCGCTGAACTCCAAGCCATCATGGATGTCGAATACCCATACGGACCCGCTGTCGTCGGTCGACATGTCGTATAGACGTGGGACGTACTCGCCGTCGGCGTCGAAGGTGTACCCCAGATCGAGCGCCCGTCCGATGGCGGTCCCGGCGCTGGATTCATCGTTATACAGCGGATTCAGCGTGGTGAACGATGCCGACGTGACCGTGTCGTAACTCCCGGAGACGGTCGGCTCTCCGTCGACCTCGTCGAGGCCGCGGACGCCGCCACCGGATTCTGATTCGTTCCCCGGTGTGTCGGTACTGTTTCCCGAACAGCCGGCGACGCCGGCCGCGATGCCGACGCCAAGCATCGAAAGCCATCGGCGCCGGCCAACGCCTGGCCTTGAATCGTGGTCGTACTCGCTCCATCGCGGCATTTGAAAACAATTACCACTTCTCGCCGTTAAACCGTTGCGGTACGGTAGATACCTGTCGCCAAATTGTAGTGCCAGCGGGGGTGGATCTCCGTCCACCGGTTCTCAACCGTCGGGCAGGCGGCGCTCGATCGCCTCGACGTATGCGGCAGCGAGTTCGCCGTCCGGGAGCGCCTCGACGGCGGCCGAGCAGCCGTGTCGGAGGCGGTCGCGCCGGTCGCCGTCGGGGAGTTTGTTCTCGGCGACTGTCCCGGCGGTTTCGAGCAGTGAGCGAGCGGTCTCGGCGTCGCCGGCCCGGGCTGACTGCCGCGCGTTCGAGAGCAACTGTCCGAGACTCGAGCGCACGTCCGCGGGCATCTCTTCGTCAGACATGGCGGGCGAAGACAAACTCGGTGTCGCTCCCGAGTGGATCGGTCGCTGTTTCGGTCCGTAGCTCGTCGAACCCCGACGAACGGAGCTGCGATATCGTGCGTTCGCGCCCGGGCGCAGAAAAGAACATCCGCCCGCCCATCCAGCCGCGCCGGACCGTCTCGAAGCGCCCTCCCGGCAGCGTCATCAACAGCCGCCCGCCGGGGTTGAGGACCCGGGCGAACTCGGCGTACACCTCGGGGTGGCGGTCCCTCCGGACGTGAAACACCGCGTGATACGCTGTAATGGCGTCAAAGGCGTCGTCGGCGAACGGCAGTTCCGACATCTCGCCGTGGACGAGCCGAGCCGCCGGGGTCGTGTCGGCCGCGAGGTCGAGCCCGCGGCGGGAGATGTCTAAACCCACGCTCTCGGCTGGGAGGTTCGCAAGCGTCCGTGCGCCGTCGCCACAGCCAACGTCGAGGATGTCCGGCTCGGCGGGCAGCGCCGCGAGGAGGTCGTCGATCAACGCCGCGTCGGAGCCGTCTGGATCGCGCCGTTCGGCGTACGTCTCCGAAACGGTGTCCCAGGCTCCCTGGAGTTCGGTCCGATCCATATGGACGGTACGGGCCGGACGGGCTTGGATGCTGGGGCATCTTAGCTGGAAGCCGTCGGTCGAAACGGTCCCGGCGCGAGCCGGATCGACGCGCGCTCGCCGCGATCCGGTCAGTCGTTCGTCGGCTGAACCGGCTCCGTTGGGCCGAGCGGCTCCTTCGGCTTGATCGGCGAGCCCTCATCGAGGCCCTTCTGGGCGAGCGCCATGCTTCCCATGACCTCGATGATGAGGCGGTTGGCGAGTCCGCTGGTGACACCGCCGTTGTAGGAGTTCGAATCGCTGGTGTCGTAGGCCGGCGACACCTCGACCACGTCGAAGCCGAAGTCCTCCGGATCGAGTGCCTTGACCACCTCTCGGACCATGTAGATCGCCTCGCGAGGGACGAGTCCGCCCGGTTCGGGCTCGCCGGTCCCGGGTGCGTAGGCGGGCTCCATCACGTCGACATCGAAGGAGACCCAGACGGCGTCGGTGCCGTCGGTGGCACGCTGGACCGCGTCGAGGACGATGTCGTCGAGGTCCATCCCGCCGACCTCCATCGAGGTGTACCACTTCATGCCGGCTTCGCGCATCTCCTCGTAGGTGTCCGGGCCGGGCCAGAAGCCCCGGGGACCGATCAGCGTGTAATTCTCTCCGGCCATCAGGTCATCGTCGTAGACCCGCTTGACCCACGCGCCGTGGTCGTACTCGAAGCCGGTCAGGCCCTCGTCGCCCGTGTCGGCGTGACAATCGAAGTGGATGAGCCCGATGTCCTCGTAGCCGTTGGCCTCGGCCCAGCCCTTGATATCGGGGTAGGATATCGAGTGATCACCGCCGATGACGATCGGGGTCGCCTGCTCGCTGATCTCGGCGACCGCGTCCTCGATGTTGAGTTGACTCTGCCGCGTATCGCCCGGAGAGACCGCTGCGTCGCCGGTATCCGCAACTTTGAACGTGTCGAAGGGATCGACACCTGTCTCGATATTGAAGTGCTCGTACGGGGGTGAGGGTACCGTCGAGGCGGCTCGTACCGCGCGCGGGCCGTAGCGGGTCCCCGGCCGGATCGTCGTCGCCGTATCGAGCGGCGCGCCGACGATCCCGATGTCGACGTCCTCCGCGTCCAGTTGGTCCCGTTCGACCTGTGGAAGTTTGAGGAACGTCGGGATGCCGCTGAAGATTGGCTCGTTCGATTCTTTGTACTCCTCGCCGTAGATGTCCTCGCCGGATCGTTCGTCTGTCATTGGTGGTAGTGGGTGCGAGGCCGGGGCGACGGCGGATCGCTCCCCGACTCGCCTATGTATTTGAATTCCAAGAACATACTAAAGCGTTTCTTGGAATATATGCCAATAATCAGGGTGATTAGGTGCGTGTTCGAACAGTTCTTGTGGCATGAAATGATTAAAACACCTTAAATACGATCTCGGGGAAGCGGTCGCGCGTTCAGCGCGGTCCGCGGGCGTTTATATATTGAACGGCCGAACCCGAGCCTGTATGCCCTCCGACGAACGAAACAGACGCACAGCGGCCCTTCGACGCCAATGAACGAACGACGCAATCGACGGCTCAGCGGCGTCCTCGGAGTCTTCTTGCTCATCGTTGCCGGGGGCGCGCTCGCGCTTGCCGGGCCGGCTGTCCTCGCAAGCCCGGCCCTGCTCGCGCAGGTGACGTTTTTGAGTGCGGCCGGCGTCGCCGACGTCGTCGCCGCGACCGACGGCAGACTGACCGCCCGCTGGGCGTGGTACCGCTGGCGCGGCCTCGGAAACGTCCTGCTCGGCCTGTCGCTCCCGCTCGGATTCTTCGACGGCGACGGGACGTGGCTTTTTATACTGACCGGGATCGGCGGCCTCTCGTTGGCGGCGATCGGGCTTGACCTGCTCGCCTTCGCCGGTCGGTACACCCGCGGTGAGCGACTCGACCGGGACGGCCAGTAACGGCCAGTAAGCGTGTGCGCTGTGCCACGGGATAGAGAGCGCATGCGCCGGAACAGCCGGTGCGCGTGCGTCGCGAGCCACTAGGCTGGCGTCACCACGCAGCCTCCGACCTGACGGTTTTATTTTCCCCCTTGCGCTACCGACGGTACGATGGCAGCCTACGAAGCGTTCGACCGGGACGTTGCGGTCAACGGGCGAACGGTGCTCACAGTCGTCGAAACGGCGATGGGTCGGTTCTCCGAGGCCTACCGCGACCGGGCAATCGAGGCGCTGGCCGAGGAGGGGATCACCGACCCGGCTCCCGATGAGTGGTACCCCCAACAGGCGTGGCTGAACGCCTTCGAGACGATCGCCGAGGAGCTCCAGCCCCACGTCCTCGATCGGCTCGGCGAACAGCTTCCGCGCGTCGCCGAGTGGCCCGACGACCACGGCTCCGTCCCCGGTGGCCTTCGATCGATCGACGACGCCTACCGCCGCAACCACCGCGGCGGTGAGATCGGTCACTACCGGTTCGAGCGCGCCGGGGAGCGCTCCGGCGAGATGACGTGTCGTACCCCCTACCC
>NZ_JBKEGK010000066.1:0-11872 GCF_046710025.1 Natronomonas sp.
CGCGCGTAGCGCGAGTGGACTCGCCGGGATTTGAACCCGGGGCCTCTTCCTTGCGAAGGAAGCGATCTGCCGCTGATCTACGAGCCCGCAACCGTGTGTTACCGGGAGCGTCGTTTGAACCTTCTGATTCGGGGTGCCGAAAGCGACCGCGCGTGAGCGCTGCGGCGGACACGGCGAGTGCGTCGGCCGTGAGTCGCAGGGCGTTACCCCGCTCGGCGTCCGAGCCTCGGCTAGTCCTCGAGGACGATCTCGATGGAGACGTCGTTCGGGACCTGGATCCGCATCAGCTGGCGGAGCGCGCGTTCGTCAGCGTCGATATCGATGAGACGCTTGTGGACGCGCATCTCCCAGTGCTCCCACGTTGCGGTCCCCTCACCGTCAGGGGATTTGCGCGCGGGGATTTCGAGTGTCTTCGTCGGGAGCGGGACCGGGCCCGACAGGGTTACACCCGTCTTGTCCGCGATTTCGCGGACGTCATCGCAGATGTTGTCGAGGTCCTCCGGAGCCGTGCCCGCGAGGCGAACGCGTGCCTGCTGCATGCGTTATCGCTCGTTGACGCTGAGGACTTTGCCGGCCGCGACGGTCTGACCCATATCGCGGATGGCGAAGCTGCCCAGCTCGGGGATCTCGTTCGAGGACTCGATGCTGAGCGGCTTCTGGGGACGGACCGTCACGACGGCCGCGTCGCCCGACTGGATGAAGTCCGGGTTCTCCTCGGCGACCTCGCCGGAGGAGGGGTCGATCTTCTTGTCGATCGACTCGACCGTGCAAGCGACCTGTGCGGTGTGGGCGTGGAAGACCGGCGTGTAGCCGGCCGTGATCACCGAGGGGTGCTGCATGACGACGACCTGTGCCTGGAACGTCTCGGCGACCGTCGGCGGCTCGTCGGCTGGGCCGCAGACATCGCCACGGCGGATGTCGTCCTTGCCGATTCCGCGGACGTTGAACCCAACGTTGTCACCGGGTTCGGCTTTCGGCACTTCCTCGTGGTGCATCTCGACCGTCTTGACTTCCCCGCCCACGTCGGAGGGCTGGAAGGAGACGTTGTTGCCGGTGTTGAGAATGCCCGTCTCGACGCGGCCGACCGGGACCGTGCCGATGCCGGAGATTGTGTAAACGTCCTGAATCGGGAGGCGCAGCGGCGCGTCCGTCGGCGGCTGCGGCTCCGGCAGGTTGTTGAGCGCCTCAAGTAGCGAGGGGCCGTCGTACCACGGCGTATTCTCGGAGGCCTCGGAGACGTTGTCGCCCTCGAAGGCGGAGGTCGGGATGAACTCCGCGTCGTCGACGTTGAAGCGAACCTGCTGGAGGAGCTGTTTGACTTCCTCGACGACCGTCTTGTACTTGGACTCCTCGTAGTCGACGAGATCCATCTTGTTGACGGCGACGATGAGTTCGTCGATGCCAAGGGTGCGGGCCAGGAAGACGTGCTCCTGTGTCTGCGGCTGGACGCCGTCGTCCGCCGCGACGACGAGGACCGCGTTGTCGGCCTGGCTCGCGCCCGTGATCATGTTCTTCACGAAGTCGCGGTGGCCCGGACAGTCGACAATAGTGAAATTGTACTTGTCGGTGTCAAACTCTTGGTGGGCGATGTCGATGGTGACACCGCGCTCTCGCTCCTCGGCGAGGTTGTCCATGACGTAGGCGAACTCGAAGCCGCCCTTGCCCTTCTCTTCGGCTTCCTCTCGGTACTGCTCGATTACGTGCTCGGGTACGCTCCCAGTCTCGAAGAGGAGCCGCCCGACCATTGTACTCTTTCCGTGGTCGACGTGGCCGATGACGGCCAGATTCTGGTGGGGTATGTCGCTCATTATTGTCTCACGCGCGGATGCGCTGTATCGGAATCTTTTGTCGGTGCCCCGTAAAACGATTTCGAAAGGGTTCGGCCGAATCCGGACGTGTCGGGCGGTTTGCGACCCGATACCACGGGATGCGGCTAGCCGGGGTCAGAGCGATTTGCGAAGCCGGAGTGATCAGTCCGCCGGGACGGTCACCTGGAGGGCAACCGGCCGACATCCGCGAGCACCGCACTCGCTGTCTCGGGGCCGCCCGCACCGCGCCCGGAAATGTTGAGCCGTCCGGCATGGTGGGTCTCCAACTGGACGATGTTGAGCGTCCCCGAAACGGCGAGCGTCCCGTTTTCGGGGACCAACCGGGGGCCGACCCGGACGTCACCGTCCGCGACCTCGCCGATGAGGCGTATCGTTCGTCCGTCCTCGGCAGCCAACTCTAAGGCGCTCCCCGGCAGGTCGTCGATTCCCTCGACCTCGGCGTCTTCGAGGGTGTAGGTGTCCTCGTAGAGGACGTTCGCGAGGATAACGCATTTCAGGGCCGCGTCGATCCCCTCCACGTCGAAGGTCGGGTCGGCCTCAGCGACACCGAGGTCCTGCGCTTCGGCTAGAACGTGCTCGTAGCCGAGGCCCTCGGCGGCCATCCGCGAAAGGACGAAGTTGGCCGTCCCGTTGAGGACGCCGCGGGCGGCGGTCACCTGCCCATTGAGGTCGTCGATCGTCGACAGTACCGGGATCGCGCCGCCGACCGCGGCCTCGAAGAGGACGGTCCCCGCGGAGTCGGCCTCCAACGACCGGACATCGTCGTAGCGCTCGGCGACCGGTCCCTTGTTCGCCAACACGACGTGGCGATCGCGCTCGAGAGCGCGATCGACGTGTGAAAAGCCCGGTTCGGCGTCGCCAAGCGTCGTCGGTGTCGCCTCGACTAACACGTCGTAGTCGGCCTCGAGAACGTCCTCGGGCGTTCCGTCGCCGACGGTGCCCCGCTCGCGTTTCCGCGACAGCACCGCCTCGGTGTCAAGGCCGGTTGCCCCGACCGCGCCGCTTGCGGAGTCGGCCACGCCGACAACATCGTGGCCGTACCCACCGGCTAACTCGATCACCGACGTGCCAACGGCGCCCGAGCCGACGATTGCGAGTCTCACGCCGACCCCTCCGTCAGTGGTTCGACGACGCGGAGATCCTTTTCATCGGCGACCGCCCGGACCGTCTCGAGTGCGTCGTCGCTTTGGCCCTCCGTTGCGACTAGCCGGAGCCGCGCGCTGGAGGGGCCCTCGGTCCCAGCAGGGGCAGACAGCGAGACGTCCGCGACCGAAACCCCGCCGCGGTCGGCAAACCGGCGGAGCGTGTCCGAGAGATCCGTCTCGACGAGATGCCCGACGAGGACGACCGTCAGTTCCTCGCTGTAGCGCTCGGCGCCGGCCTGGATGACATTAACTCCCGCTTCCCGGAGCGCGTCGACAATCGTATCAAAACGCGCCTCCGTCGCCTCGAGGTCGACTTCGACGGGGATGTGTCCCCGCGGCGTGAGGTTTCCCCGTTCGTGGAAGATCGAGAGCAGATTTCCCCCGTTGTCAGCGATGGGTTCAAGCGCGCGCAGCAGTTCGCCGGGTTCGTCGACAAGTTCCAGCCGAACCGTGTACGAGTTCGTATCGGTCCCGCTCATCGACGCACCTCCGTACGTTCGCTCATTAGGTGTATCTCTGCCCCGCCGGTTATAAGAGCGCCGCCATTCGCAAGCGTGACCGCGACGCTGTCTGGATCGACGGAGACCGGCAGGGCCTAACTGCAGCGATGCCGGTCTGATGGGCCGAGAAAGCCGACACTAGGTGGCGTGGTGGGGGCTGGGACCGACGCTGTTGGATTCCCCAACCGATTTTTCCATCGCCGACCCAAGGATTACGTATGGCCAGTAGTATCTTGATCCCGTTCGAGTTCCCCGACCCGGAACCGGTCTCGCCGGTGCTCGTCGAGGATCTCTCGTCGCTGGAGATCGTGTTGCTCGGTCATTACGGCGTTCCGGAGCAGACGCCGAAGGAGTCCGCACGCGATGAGTTCGAGGACGAGGTGATAGAGCGCTTGGAGGAACTCGCCGAACCGTTCATCGAGGCTGGAGCGGACGTTCGGACCCGGCTGGTGTTCGGAAAGGACCGGGCAGCCGCAATCGACCGGGTCACGATCGAAGAGGAGTGTGCGGCGGAGCTTGACCCGGCGCCGACCGAGGGGATCGATCGGATCCTCGTCCCGCTGCCGGACGTCGCCGAGTTCGACCGGCTCCCGCGGTTTGTCGACGTCCTCTGTGAGGACACGGCGAACACGATCACTCTGTTTCACGTCGTCGAGGGCGAGGAAGATCACGAACGCGGCGAAGAGATCGTCACAGAAACCCGAGAGGGATTGCTTGAGGTGGGATTCGATCCAGATGCGGTCGACACGCGCGTTAGCGATACCGGAAGCCACGACGACGAGATCATCCGTGTCGCCTCGGAGTACGACGCGGTCGTAATGTACGAGGCTGAATCGCGCCTCGGGGACCGGATCTTCGGGACGCTTCCGGACCGCATCCGGAACGCGACCGGTGATCCGGTCATCGTCGTACGCCGCGATTACTGACTCAACAACAGGCAGAGCAAAACGTACTGACCGAGCAAACGGGTCGGGGGCAGTCAGTCTGTTTCCGCCGCTGGCACGTCATCGACGTTCCCGTAGTTGTCGGGAATAAGTGACCCGATTGCACCGGTTCTATCGATTCTGGACCGCCAGTAGAGCAACAAAGAGGAATCGCGTCCCCCGGCGGGTAACGGGCGGTCAGTCCAGTCAAAAAAGGGAGACAGGCGTGGGGTCGTGTCGACCGAGACGGGAAGGTTCAGCGGCTGTCGTTGCCGGCGAAGACTGACAGGAGTTCGTCTCTAGAGGCGGTTCGGGGTAAAACCGTCACCACGTCGTCGGCCCTGACCGTCGTCTCCTCGTCGGGTTGGATTATCGTGCCATCCCGTTCTATCGAGACAACGACGGGCGCGTCCGGGAGCAGTCCGTCGGCCCTCGCGCTCGGGACCGAGTGGCCGACGATGGGGGCGCCATCTGCGACCCCGACCTCGATGACATCGGCACCGTCGGCGAGGGTAACGATGTCCGTTGCGCCGGAGGACTGTTCGGATTCCTCGGGCCTGAAGGGGGCATAGGGGCTTCGAATCTCGGTCTGGACGAGTTCCTCGTCCTCGATCTGTATGTCTAACTCCGAGAGCGACCGGGCAATCGCCCGCAGATCCTCGGTGTCCTCGCCTACGGCAACGACGTGGAGATCACGTCGCCCGGCCATCAGGATTCGGACGTTTACGACGCCAGGGATCGCCTGTGCGGCAAGTGCCAGGCGCTCCCGGTCGGCCGCCGGAACCGTACACATATAAAGGGATGTCAGTCGCCCGCCCGCCTGTTCGAAATTGATCGTTGCGGTGTACCCCTGGATGACGTCTTCTTCCTCAAGTCGGTCGATCCGGTTTCGGACCGTTCCGGCCGAGACGTTCAACCCCTCCGCGATCATCGGGGCAGAGGTGTTCCGGGCGTCGTCCATCAGCGCGTGGATGATGCGTCGGTCGATCTCGTCGAGACGGTGGGCCATATCGTCTCTCCGATCAGACGCGTCTTATGCGTTTGGCGTTGGAGGCGTGATGGCCGTCGCGAGAACAAGACTGGAGGCGAAACCGGGGGCGAAATCGAATATCGAGCCCCGTGAACCGGCGCCACGGACGAGACGCGCGGGCGTTTAGAAGTAGTTGACCTGTTCGGGCAACTCGAGTTTCATTCCCTTCCGCTCGCGGATCTCGTCGATGATCTCCGGCTGGAGATTGTCTGCCATAACCCGGAATCCGGCGTTCTCGGTGTTCCAGGAGGCACGGCCCTCGGTCGCGGATCGGATGTCCGAGGAGAAGCCGATCATCTCGTCGACGGGGGCGATCCCTTCGACGACCATCAGATCGCCCTCTTGATACATGTCGTCGACACGGCCACGCCGGCCTTGGATCTCGCCGGAGGCGGCGCCCATGTGCTCGTTCGGTACATCGATGCGGACCTCTTGAATCGGCTCGAGCAGTTTGATCTCGGCGTCGATCAGGGCGTTGTGAACCGCGCGGCGGACCGCGGGGATGACCTGTGCCGGACCGCGGTGAATGGCGTCCTCGTGGAGTCGGGCGTCGTGCAGCCGGATCAGCGCGCCCTCAACGGGCTCGGCGGCGAGGGGGCCGTCGTCCAGAGCCTCTTCGAGGCCCTCGATGACGAGCTCCATCGTCTCGTTGAGGTGTTGGATCCCCTTCGTGTCGTCGATGAAGACGTTCGTATTGAAGATGTGCTCGACGTTCTGGGCTGTATCCTTGTCCATGCCTTCGTCCATGAGCGCCTCGCGGCGCTCGAGTTCGGGCATGTCCATCGACGCCTCGCCGAGTTTGATCGCCTCGACGATATCGTCTTCAAGCGGCTCAACCGTGATATAAAAGCGGTTGTGGTTGTTCGGCGACCGCCCCTCGACCTCGCGGGACTCGCTCTGGGGGGCCTCGCGATAGACGACGATCGGTTCGCCGGTGTTGACCGGGATTCCCTGGTTGCGCTCGATACGCTGGGTGATGACCTCGAGGTGGAGTTCACCCTGTCCGGAGATGAGGTGCTCGCCGGTGTCCTCGTTGATCTCGATTTGGATCGTTGGGTCCTCCTTTGCGACCTGCTGGAGCGTCTCGATGAGCTTCGGCAGATCGTCCATGCTCCGTGCCTCGACAGACTTCGTGATGACCGGCTCGGAGATGTGCTCGATGGACTCGAACGGCGTCATTTCGACGCTCGAGACCGTCGAGCCGGCGATTGCGTCCTTTAGCCCCGTCACGGCAGCGATGTTGCCGGCCGGGACGCGATCGACTTCCTCGCGTTCGCCACCCATGTAGACGCCGACGCTCTGCACGCGGTTCGTGCCGACCGTTCCGGAAACGTACAGATCTTGACCCTTCTCGATGGTACCTGAGAAGACCCGCCCCGCGGCGATTTCGCCGGCGTGGGGGTCGACACCGATGTCAGTGACCATCAGCACGATTTCGCCGTCCTCGTCGACGAGACGCATCGTCCCGGCGAGATCGGAGTCGGCGTCGCCACGCCAGATCCGCGGGATACGTCGCGGCTGCGCGTCGACCGGGTTCGGGAAGTGCTCACAGACCATATCGAGAACAACATCCGACAGGGGCGTCCGCTCGTGGAGCTCCTGTCGCTTGTCAGCCTTCTCTAGGTCGATGATCTCGCCGAAGTCCATCCCGGTGCGCTGCATCGACGGCATTGAGACACCCCACTTGTACAGCGCGGAGCCGAAGCCGACAGTCCCCCCCTCGACGGAAACCGTCCAGTCGTCGTCGATGTCGTCCATTTCTTCGGTCATTCCGCGGATGAGCTCGTTGACGTCCGAAATAACGCCCATGAGCCGCTGTTGCATCTCCTCGGGGCCTTCCTGAAGCTCCGAGATGAGGCGGTCGACCTTGTTGATGAAGAGCGCCGGCTTGACACCCTCTCGTAGCGCCTGCCGGAGGACGGTCTCGGTCTGCGGCATCGCGCCCTCGACGGCGTCGACAACCACTAGCGCGCCGTCGACGGCACGCATCGCGCGCGTCACGTCGCCGCCGAAGTCGACGTGGCCCGGCGTGTCGATGAGGTTGATGAGGTGGTTTTTATCACCGTACTCGTGGGTCATCGAAACGTTAGCCGCGTCGATGGTGATCCCGCGTTCCTGTTCGTCTTCCTCCGTATCCATCGCGAGTTGTTGGCCCGCGGTGTCGTCGGAGATCATCCCGGCACCGGCCAGCAGGTTGTCAGTGAGCGTCGTCTTCCCGTGGTCGACGTGGGCGGCGATGGCGATGTTCCGGATGTTCTCCGGAGCGTCCATCAGCCGTTCACACTCCTGTACGATCTTCTTGCGTCGGCCCATTATACTGTCTAATTTCGCCAGCAGCGTGAAAAGAGTAGTGTTTCGTCGTGGGCTGCCCCACGACGAGGCTCACGAGACAAAACTGTGGGTCTCGGAACGTTTCGGCGCGGCGGTCTCGCGCCGAAGCTCGTCGGATTGTTTAAATATAGAACGAGTGGTCTCGCCGGTCACTCGGTGCGGAGTAGTTCGCGGACAACGTGGCCGAGAAAGCCCACGAAGGGCGGGACGAACACAGAGCCGTGAATCGCCGCGGTGTACGTAACTCCGGCTGGCTTCGCGAGGAGGAACAGGCCGTAGACGGCAGACATGATGACGATCCAAATCGCCGTAATAACGACAAACGGGACGGTGTCACGGACTGCGGTGCCGACGGACGACTGCAACGTGCGAACCATGCACCTACTGTTGCTCGGAGTATGTAAAAGAATCCTGAATGGACGCGCGGAGCGCCGGAGGCGCGGTACCGGCGGCGAAACAGTCAAACGGATACATCTCGTGGTAGCTTATGACATGGATGTTCGCGTGAGAGGGAGCGGGTCTGTCGAGCCGTTTCTCGCCGCACGGGACCTGCTCGCGACGGAGTACGATCTTGAGTTGCCCGTGATCGTGAAGATACGCGAAAACCCCGACGAGCGAACGATGGCGGGGCACTACGATGATCGCCACGAGCTGCTCGTCTCGCAACGGGCGGCCAGTTCAGCGATGGCCCGCGAACTCGCGCTTCACGAGTTCGCACATATGGCGCGCTACGAGGAGGGTCATCCGTCCCACGTTCAATCGACCGAGGAAGCGCTGTTCTTAGCACTTGCCGGCCGGAGCGTCGAGCGCCGAAAGCTCTCGCATTGCTATCAGATCGCCAATCATATGAAGGACATCTACGCCGACGACATCACCCTCGATATCGGGCCGACAGGAAAACTCGTCGACTTCATGGAATCGTCGCTCGCGGCCGCACTGGCGGAGATACCGCAACCCGCCCCGGGAGAGTGGACCCGCCAGACGGAGTCGGCCGACCCGGAGATCACGGCCGTCAACGCCGCGTTCGCGCTTGCACTTCTTGAGCGACACGGCGCCATCGACGAGGGGCACCGACTGTACGATCTCGCGGACGCGGCCGCAGCCGACGCCCCCAGTGTCTCGCTATCGCGATTCAAGCGACACTTCCAGTCGCTCGGCGATGACCCTGGCACGTCGGAATACCGAAAAGCGCTGGTCGAGGTGACCCGCGAATACATCAGTTCGGACGAAAGACGCGCCGCGGACTAGTCCCGCTGGACGATCCGGACGAGTCGGTCGTCGCCCTCGACGGGAAACGGTTGATTCGCCCGGCCATCACGGTTCGAGGTGATCGCGTACAGTTGGCCGTCGGGGGCTTGCTCAAGGTGGCGGATTCGCCCCAGTTCGTCGGCAAAGAGGTTGTGGGCGACCGACTCGTAGTCGGGGTGAAGCCACGAGTCGTCGTATCGCGACCCGCCGATGTCGGGGGCAGCCCCACCGTGGACGCTGATCGAAACCAGCGTCTGCGAGCGCAAGCCGCCGACGAGGAGACGATTCCGAAGCGCCGGGACGGCCGCACCCGTATAGAAGACGCCCCCCGACGGAGCCCATGTCTCGTTCGGTCCGGTGTTCACGAGTGGGTTCGTGACGCCCGCCGAGTCGCCGTACCGCCGATACTGGTCGTCTTCGCCGCCGCTTCGGACGTCCGGCCAGCCGTGATCTTGACCCCGCTCGACGACGACGACCTCGTCGCGGGCGGACGGGCCGTGTTCGGTGACCACCGGCGTGCCGTCCGGGAGGAACGCCATCGCCTGCGGGTTCCGGTGGCCGTAACTGTACACGCGAGGGTCGCCGGCATCGGGGTTGTCCTCGGGAGCGGTGCCGTCCGGTTTCAATCGCAACACCTTCCCGGCGAGGCTGTCCGGATCGGCGCTCAACGCCTCGGTCCCGGCGTCGCCCGTCGTGACCCAGAGGTAGTTCCGAGGGCCGAACGCGAGGCGGGCCCCGTTGTGGTAGTCCTCTCCGGGAAGCCCGTCGATGACGACCGTTTCCGTCGGGTCGTCGCCGCTCAGATCGAAGTACGACAGCCTGTTTCGGAGGTCGTCGGAGCCGTACGTATAAAATCCGTACAGTACGGGAACGTCAGGGTAGTTCGGGTGAAGCGCGATCCCGAGTAACCCCCCCTCGCCGCCGCCGTCCCACCAGTCGCCGTCCTCGCCCGGGGCGACCGAACTTGCGTGTTCGATGACCCCGTCAGGTTCGACGACCGTTTCGAGGGAGCCGGCTTCGTAGCGGTTGATCCGGCCGACGCGCTCGGAAATAAAACACGTTCCGTCGGGGGCGAACGTCATCCCCCAGGGAATCTCGATTCCCTCGGCGAGCGTCTCGACCTCGAGAGCAGCCGCAAGCGGGGACGTGTCGGGAGCCGTCCAGTCGGGGTCGTAGCGGTCCCACGATTCGATGTCGTGGTCGACCCCGAGGTCGAACGCCGAGTCGACCGGGTCCGGGCCCGAGGCGGCCGGGGACCCGTCGCCGAGGCAGCCGGCGGTGGTCGCGCCGACGCCGACAGCGAGCAGAAACCGGCGGCGCGGCAGGCGGGAAGGCATACCTAAATCGTGGAACTCGGTCCGCTAAAACGTACTGTTTGCGGTGGCTTGTGGCATCGGAGAACAGAAAGGAAAGAAACCAACGGGCGATTAGCGAGCGGCGGCCGCGACGCGCTCTTGCTCTTCTTTCTGGCTGACCGGGTAGGCCTGCAGGTCGTAGTTCGACGCGCCGATAAGCTGGTTCGCCAGCGCTTCGGCGGCCGAGGTCGTCGTCTTGAACGCGCTGTTGTACGTACCCTGCGCCATGAACTTCAGAGACTGGTCGACGCGGCGTTGCGGCCCGACATCGACGGCTTTCGGCACCGAGATGCCACCATACTTCAGCCGCACCGTCTCCTCGCGTGGGCCGGCGTTCTCGACGGCCGTCACGAGCACCTGAATCGGGTTCTCGTCGGTCCTGTCCTCGACGATTTCGAAGGCCTCGCGGACGATCCGGGTCGCCTGCTGTTTTTTGCCCGTGTTCTCGTCAGTCTGCATCAGGCGGTTGATCAGCCGCTCGACGATCGAAATCTCGGATTTCTTGAACTGCTTTTCGGAGTGTCGGCCCATCGTGTGTGCGATCGGCGTCACCGTGATGTAGCGGCGCGTCGAGGGGTCGGAGTACTCGATGCCGTCGACCTCGTACTCGCCGAAGAGTTTCGCCGAGACGCGCTCGTCGTCGGTCGACGCTGGGGCATCGGGTTCGGGGGCGTCGGGGCTCATCGTACCGGTTTCTCCGCGTTCCCGCGAACGAGTTCGATCATCGAGACGCCGTTGACCTTCTCGACCTTGTAGTTGACACCGGAGAGGTCGCCCATCGCGCGGCCCTTCGCGCCGCCGATACCGGCGATCGTGACCTCGTCGTGCTCGTCAATAAAGGAGATCGCTCCGTCGCCGGGGCAGAAGGCGGTGACCTGCTTGCCGTTCTTGATGAGCTGGACCCGGACGCATTTCCGGATTGCCGAGTTGGGCTGTTTGGCTTCGATTCCGACCTTCTCGAGGACGATGCCCCGTCCCTGCGGGGCTCCCTCGAGGGGGTCGGACTTCTTTCCAAGTCCGCGGGCACGGCGCGCGTAATCGGAGTCGGACCACCGGTGTTTCTGGCGGTCCTTCTTGAGTTTGCGCGCGGCGTATTTGCCGTTCGCCATAGTAAGTGTTGTTTCTCTACGGAGCTACTTAAGGGTCCCTTTTCCGACTGCAACACGTGAGAGCGGCCCACGATTCAGGCGCGCGCCGAGCGGAAGCAGGGCGGTTGATTTCTGTTGGCGACAACGACTGTTATGACGGATCAAGATCCCCCGTGTGCCATATATAAATGGAGTGCCGACGGTCGTCCGTCGTTGAGAACTGACTGTCGTGATCGCCGGGGGTCACCGGTCGGGCGGCGGTGCTGTTCTACGTGTCCGCTGTTGGGGTGTGTCTGGGGGCTCGGTTATTCGAAGTCGCCCTCTTCGAGGGCGGCCCGCAGTACCATCCCGAGTGCGAGGTGTTGGCGGGCGGCCTCGGCGACGTTATCGCGGGCGGTTTCGGCGTCGTCGAGGGTGTATTCT
>NZ_JBKEGK010000067.1:0-11789 GCF_046710025.1 Natronomonas sp.
CTCGGCGTTCGAGTTCGAGGCCGCCGCGGCGAAGGCGTCGTCGTACTTCGGCGAGCACTCGCTGGCGGGCAAGGCCGAAACCCGCGCCATCGGGGCGTTGCTCGCCTACGCGGAGTACGCCCGTGGCGTCCGGACCGACGGCGAGACCGGTCGCTTGGAGTATCTCACCCATCTCACACGCTATGATCCCCGCGAGTACATGCTCCTCGACGCGGTCGCGCTCCGGTCGCTAGAGGTGTTCGAACCACGACACGTCCATGGACTCGAGGGGGCGGCCCTGATCGAGACGATCGATGAGACCGCGAGCGCGCTCGGGGGACGGACGCTCCGGGACTGGCTCCGCCGGCCGCTGCTCGATCCCGACCGGATCAGGGGGCGTCTCGACGCGGTCGGAGCGCTTCGCGAGCGCGTCGGTGGCCGCGAGCGCGCAGGGGAGTTGCTCGCCGACGTCTACGACGTCGAACGGCTCGTATCGCGGATCTCCCGCGGCCGCGCCGACGCCCGCGACCTCAGAGCGCTCGAATCGACGCTGTCGGTCGTCCCCGACCTCCGTGCATGCCTGTCGGACGCCGCGGGAGACAGCGATCTGTTGGCGTCGATCGAGTCCGATCTCGACGACTGCCCCGGGGTCAGGGGGCTGATCGACTCGGCGATCGCCGAGTCACCGCCCATCGAGATCACCGAGGGGGGCGTCATTCGCGAGGGGTACGACGAGCGACTCGACGATCTCCGGCAAACCGAACGCGAGGGGAAGGCGTGGATCGACGATCTCGAGGCCGACGAGCGCGAACGGACCGGGATCGACTCGCTGAAAGTCGGGCACACCGCCGTCCACGGCTACTACATCGAGGTGACGAACCCGAACCTCGAAGCAGTCCCCGACGACTACCACCGTCGGCAGACGCTGAAGAACGCTGAGCGCTTCTACACGCCTGAGCTGAAAGAACGCGAAGACGAGATCATCAGCGCGGGCGAGCGCGCCGATGAACTGGAGTACGATCTGTTCAGAGCGGTCAGAAGCGAGGTCGCCGAGGCGACCGAGCGGCTACAACGGACCGCCGACGCGGTCGCCCGCCTCGACGCGCTCCGCTCGCTCGCGGCCGTCGCAGCCGAGTACGGCTACTGCCGCCCCGACGTGGGGGCCGACGGGATCGACATCGAGGAGGGTCGGCACCCGGTCGTCGAGCGGAGCGAGGCGTCGTTCGTTCCGAACCCGACCGACCTCCCGCGCGAGCGCCCGATAGCGGTTCTCACCGGCCCGAACATGTCGGGCAAGTCGACCTATATGCGCCAGGTCGCGCTGATCTCGCTGCTCGCGCAGGTGGGGTCGTTCGTCCCGGCGGCGCGCGCCGAGGTGCCGATCGTCGAGCGGGTGTTCACCCGTGTCGGCGCCTCAGACGACATCGCGGGCGGGCGCTCGACGTTCATGGTCGAGATGACCGAACTCGCCGCCATCCTCGAGGCGGCCGACGAGGATTCACTGGTCGTCCTCGACGAAGTTGGGCGCGGCACCTCGACGCGGGACGGCTACGCCATCGCGCAGGCGGCGACGGAGTACCTCCACGACTCGGTCGGTGCGTACACCCTTTTCGCGACGCATCATCACGAGCTAACGGACATCGTCGAGGGGCTTCCGCGGGCGCGGAACTACCACTTCTCGGCGGAGCGAAGCGACGACGGCGTCGAATTCGAACACGACCTCCGCACCTGCCCCGCCGGCGCGTCTTACGGTATCGAGGTCGCCGAGATGGCCGGCGTCCCGGCGAACGTCGTCGAGCGGGCCGAGGCGCTGCTCGCCGGAGAGACGCGCCCGACAGCCCCCTCACATCGGCCGTCCCGACCACGGACAGACCCGGCGAGCACCGACGGCGGTCGCGAGGCCCTGCTCGCGGAACTGGCAGCGATTGATCTCGCCGAGACGACGCCGCTGGAGGCGCTAAACCTACTTTCGAAACTTCAATCCGAGCTCGAATAGCCTACGGCTCGTCGCCACGCGGCGACAGCGGAACGAACTCAAGACTCTCCTCGGCGAGCAGCGCCCGTGCCCGTTCGGTCACGGAGGGCGCAACGAGTAGCCCCCGAACCTCGGCGCCCGCGTGGAGATCGCGTTCGAGTGCCTCAACGTATCGGTGCAACTGTCCGACTGCGTCCGGCCCGACGCGGCGGCGCTTCAACTCAAGGACGACCGTCCGTCCGTCGTCGTCCTCGCCGTAGACATCGACTGCGCCGGCGGGGGTTCGTCGCTCGGTCGCGAGCGGCCGAAAGCCAGCCTCGACCAACTCCGGTTCCGCCAGGATTCGGCGCTTCAGGTCGGCCTCTGTTCCGACGACGTCGATCGATTCCTCGTCGGTCGGGTCGAACGCGGCCGCGAAAGCGACTGCGGAAAACCGGACTGTAAGGCGTTCGTCGGGCGAGGAACGGACGCTCTCGACCACGAGTTTCCCGTCATCGACCCGGCAGTTGTGGGCGGACCCGGGGGGCTGCCAGTTCACGGGTTTCTGTCCCTCATCGGTGTGGACGAGCGCCGTCCCGTCAGGTTTCAACATCACGTGTCGGTCCCCCGGTGCCAGCGACGAGGCTGCTCGGCCGTCGTACTCGACGGCACAGCGGCCGAAAAGCGTCGCGAGCGCGTTGCGTTCGATCGCGTCAGCGACGAAGGAGGCGGCCGCCGACACGTCGGGATCAGCGAGGGTCCGGGGAGTCCGAGCCGTCGGATCGTCGGCCATCGTAGCGACGATAGCCGCGTCGGGGGATTAAACCCCGCGTTCGCCCGGCGGTGTCAGGGGCGCCAGGTGCTCGAATCTATCTTCGCTCAGGCCGACTGACGGTCGAGGACGAGCGCGCGGGCGATGTACACGAACACGACCACGACGAGGAGAACCGAGCCCCACACGAGGGCTGCAAAGGTCGTCGGTGCGACGGCCGAGGCGACGATCATCGGCGCTCACCCCCATCCTCGGCGGGGTGACGGTCGTCTTGGCCGCTCTCCTCGCGCGCTGTGGACGGACGCTCGACCCCGCCGTCGGCGACCGGGTCGTCGAGCGCGCGGACACGCCCGTCGATCGCGTCGAGGTCGGCTCCGGCATCGGACAGCGCCGTCGCGACGAGGGTGACGGCGACGGAAGCGCCTGTCGCGCCGGCGAAGGCGACGAGGAACGACGGCTCCGGCAGCATACCGTCGACTTGCGGGATAGTCGCGAGGGCCGCACGCAACAGCGGGAAGTGTGCGACGCCGGCGGCGATCCCCGAGACGCCGGCGAGAATCGCCCCGGGGCCGGAGAGGCGTTCGGTGTACAGTCCAGATATAAACGGGAAGAACACCGCGGCGGCCAGCAGGTCGGCGGTCAAGAACAACTGGAGGACGCTGTACCCCTGGGCACCGATGATGATCGCCCCGAGTGCGACCGCGACCGTCAGCCCCCGACCGCCGAGCCAGAGGGTCCGCTGGTCGGCGTCGACTAGCCTGGCGAGGTCGGCGGTGACGACGCTGGCGATGGCGTTAAACATCGTGTCGGCCGAACTCATCACGAGCAAGACGACGAGCACGACGACGACGAGGGTAACCCACGTCGGGAACGCCTCCTCAAGGACGAGAAAGAAGGCGATGCTCGCGGTGTCGGGGCCGGTGAGGCCGAGCGCGGTGGCCGCGACGCCGAACAGCCCGGCAAGCAGGATCATCGGAACGACGACGACGGCGGCGGCCCCGAACCCGCGACGTAGGGCCACCTCGCCGTCGGCGGCGTACACCCGCTGCCAGATCCCCTGGTTCAGCATGTTCGCGCCGAGGATGGCGAAGGCGACGTAGATCCCGAACTCGATACCGGGGCGAAAGGAGGGATCGAGCAGCGGCGTGTCGGCAGCGATCGCGGCGGCGTGAATTTCGCCTGCCCCGCCGAGGGCGACGAGCGCGCCGCCGAACCCGACCGCCAACAGCGGGAGGACGACGAGCGTCTGGATCGTGTCGGTAACGATGCTGGCGACGAGGCCGCCGTATACGGTGTAAATGAGGACGAAGCCGCCGATGAGAAGCGCCGTCTGCCACTGGGGAACGCCGGCGACGAGCGAGAGCGCGCCAGCGATGCCGGTCATCTCGGCGGCGAGGAAGACGAACATGTAGAACACCGAGACGACGAGCACGAAGAGGTACATCGCCGGACCGAAGCGGGCGTAGGCGAACTCCGTCAGCGAGTGCCCCGACGGCATTACCGACCGGATCCGGGAGCCGACCGGGATGAACAACAGAAGCGGGATCGTACTGCCGATGGCGTAGCCCAGGATCGCAGGCAAGCCGCCGAAGGCGGCGCCCGCCTCGGCGGGGCTGAACAGGATCCAGGCGCCCATCATCGAGGCGACGACCGTCGCCGTCACCGTGCCGTGGCCGGCGGAGTCCCGCGCCGAAATGAAGTCTTCGACGGAGTCGACACGCCCACGCGCAGCGAGGAGGCCGATCGCGGTGAACACTGCGACCGTTGCAGCCGTCACGCCGAGGACGAGCGCGCTCGAGACCATCTCAGACACCCCCCGAGCCGGATCGGTCACCCGGGTAGTGCGTGTCGAAGAACTCGACCTCGAGTTCGACGGTGCGAGAAAAGAGTCGTTCGACGCGGCGACGACGCGGCGGCGATAGCTCCGGCCCGACCGAGTCCAGTTGTCCCCGGAGCCACCCCACGAACGAACGGAAGGAGTCGGTGGCGTGGAGGTCGATCCACTCCGCGTAGTAGAACGGCAGGCCGGCGCCGTCGCTCGGCGGGTCGGTGCCCGGGTCGGCGTGGGCCTCGACGGCCGCGAGTGCCCACGACTCGTAGATCCACTCGGCGGGCACCAACACGGCGAGCGTCTCCGCGTACCCGCCCTCCCGGGCGGCCCGCCCGAGGAGGTCGATGAAGGCCTCGGTCGTTTCGGTCCGCTCGGGGTCGACGTATCGATCAGCCGGCACGTCCAGCGCCTCGAAGGAGCGTTCGAAATAGTCGTTTTCGGCGTCGGTCACGACGTCGAGAAACTCGATCAGGGGGCGCTTGGCGGCGATTCCGGGGGCCTCCCCGACGGCGAACCCGAACGTTCCGACGAGGGCGTCGAGAAAGGCGTAATCCTGGACCAGATACGCCGCGAACGCGTCCGGATCGAGCGTCCCGGCACCGAGGTCGGCGACGAAGGGGTGTTCGACCGCCTCGGAGAAGGCGGGGTCGGAACGCTCCCGGAGGTGGTCGCTAAAGCGCTTCGTCTCGGGTCGGTCGACATCGCTCCCGTCCGTTTCGGGCGTCATCGTGACGGATAGTTGTCGTCGGGCGGTATATAACTAACTAATATTATCTGATTATACGGCTGGCGCGGCGGCGGGAACGGCGAGCGGGACTGATCGGCCGGCCATGATACGATCGGGCGGCCGGCGTTGGAGGCCGAGGAGACAATTGAAGAGCGGGTCGGCCGAAGGGCGGATATGACCCTGCAGTTGCCGAGCGAGATCGTCGTCGATCGGTTCCTGCCGACGCTCCGGGTGCGGCTCGCGGCGGCACTGGACGACCGCGGAATGACCCAACAGGAGATCGCCGACCGCCTCGGGGTGACACAGGCGTCGGTCAGCAACTACGTGGGTGGAGCCGTCGAGGGCGAGGAGCGGTTCCTCGAGGACCCACGCTTCGAGACGACAGTCGAGCGCATCGCCGAGGGGTTCGTCGACGGAACGATGGACGAGTACGAGGCCATCGCCGAACTGCTCGAGTTGATCCGGGCGTTCGAGGATCGAGGCCCGATCTGTGCGATCCACGAGGCGGAGGTGCCGGCGCTGCAGGGACTGGGGTGTGATCTCTGCATCCGGGGGCGCGATGCGGACCTGCGGGCCGAACGGACGGCGATCGAGTCCGTCCGCCGGGCGGCGCGGGCGGCGAAGAACGCCCCGGCACTCGTCGATCACGTTCCCAACGTGGGCACCAACATCGCGACGGCGCGTCCGGACGCGACGGACGAACTCGACGTGGCAGCGATCCCGGGGCGGGTACACGCCATGCACGGCCGCATCAACGTCCCCTCAGATCCCGAGCTCGGTGCCTCCGAACACGTCGCCGGGATGATCCTAACCGCGATGGACGCCGACGCGTCGGTTCGGGGCGCAATCAACCTCGCGACAAGCGACGCGATACTCGCCGCCGCCCGCGAGCGCGGGATCGACCCCATAGAGTTCGAGGCGGGCTACGAGAACCGCCGGGACCGGTTGGCGGCCGCGTTTGATAAACGGGGGTCGGTCCCGCGAATCGTCTACCACACCGGGGCGTTCGGTATCGAACCGATCACGTACGTCCTCGGCGAGTCGGCCGTCGAAGCGGTCTCGCTCGCGACGGAACTGGTCGATGGCGACCCCGGATAGTTCTCAGACGCCGTCGACGAGTCGTTCGAGGTGCTCCGGCGGGACGGCTCCACGGGCGGCGTGGTCGTCGTAGACGAACGTCGGGACGCCGGTGATACCGTCACGGTTCGCCTCGGCGAAGCGCTCTCTGACCTCCGCTCGGAGCGCGTCGTCGTCCAGCGCCGAGCGCACCTCGTCGGCTCCGACCCCGGCGTCCGCCGCGAGTTCGACCAGTAGGTCGGTATCGCCGATGTCCTCACCCGCCTGCCAGAGCGCATCGAAGACCGCCTCGTCGAAATCGAGCCACGTTTGATAATCGTGGTGTTCGCTGATGTAGTACGAGACGACCTGTGCGGGGAGCGAATCGATGTCCGTCGCTATCTCGAGGTCCATCTCGACGTCGTATCGCTCTTGGAGGCGGCGAACGTTCTGCTTTGCCTGCTCGAAGTACTCGTCGTCTTTCCCGTCGTCGACCGAGTGGTCGATCGTCCCGTCTGGGTTGCGCTTTTGACTTCGAAGGTCGAACGGATGCCACTCGATTTCGAGGTCGGCATCGCGGCGCGTTTGATACTGCGAGAGCGATTCGCGGCCGAGATAACAGAACGGGCAGACGTAATCGGAGTACACCGTGATCGTCCGAGATTCGGAACTCATAGGTTTAGTTGCGGTCGGACATATAAAAGGGTGGTTCGACCGCCCGCGGCGGGCGCACGGTCCGAGGGCGCAGCCAGGTTTATCGAGGGAGTTTATAAACGTGACAGCGTCCGTCGACCGATTATCTCGGTCTAGCTACCGGCCGATTCCTTGTCCAATTCCGCCGTGTCGATGTCCTCGCCGCCGACCGACGACCGCAGCGCGTCCATCCCGTCGTCGCCGTCGATGCCGAAGTTCTCCGCGTAGAGTCCCTGGACGCGCTCGTACTCGTCCTCGGAGAGCGCCGGGACATCGCTCGCGGCGGTCCACTCGTCGATGTCCTCGCGGGTTCGGAACGTGGGGGTGACCGTCGCGACCGAATCGTGATACAGGAGCCACTGAAGCGCTGCCTGGGACATCGTCCGCTCGCCGTCGCGTTCCAAAAAGCGCAGCGTCTCGATCTTCTCCCAGCCGGTCTCGTACCACTCGTCAGGGCGGTACGCGCGATGGTCGCCCTCTTCGAGCTCCGTCTCCGGGCGGACCTGCTCGTTCAGAAGCCCCGAAGAGTGGGGGACGCGCGGGATGAGACTCGTCGTCGACCCGGTGCGGTCGATCGTCTCGAGGAAGTGGTTGCCGACCTCCTGTTCAAAGGCGTTCCAGACGAGTTGGACCAAATCGAACTCCTCCTCGATGGCCATGTCGCCCTCGGCGAGCCAGCCGATCGAGGGGCCGAGCGCCCAGCCGACGGCGTCGATGCGGCCCGCCTCTTTCAGTTCGTCGAGGAACTCGAGCACGTCGGCGTCGACCTCGCTGACGTTGGCGTTGTGAAGCTGTAGGACGTCGATTCGGTCGAGACCGAGGCGGTCAAGCGACTTCTCGAAGGCGTCTTCGAGGTACGCCCGGTTCATCTCCTTGGGCAACTCGCCGTGGCCCGCCTGGGGGTTGTTGTAGAAGTCGTACCCGACCTTCGTCGCGACGGTGACGTCGTCGCGGTGGCCCTCGACGGCCCGGCCGATGAGTTCCTCGGAATCGCCGTGGCCGTAGACATCGCCGGTATCAAAGTAGGTGACACCTTGGTCGATGGCGTAGCGGACCATGTCGATGGCTTCCTCGTCGCTTCGGTCGCCCCACCAGTCGCTGCCGACGACCCACGCGCCGAAGCCGATTTCGGAGACCTCGACGCCGGACGTCCCGAGCGTTCGGTAGTTCATACACACGCGTTGTGTTTTGACCCACTTATCCCCCGCGGTCGGTCCCACGGCCCCGGACGGGCGTGCGCCGTCCGGGTTTAAATCGGGGCACGCGCTCCAACACCGAAGAGGCGATGCGGTCTGTCGGGCCGGAGAAGATGTCGCTACATCACTCCCAGTCGGTCGTGTGAGCTACACACAACAGCAACCCCTAACAACCACGACGCCGTGGAAGCGGATATGACGAAGCGCCACGTCTCGCTACCGGCCGACGCCGAGGACGGCCTCGGCGCCTTCATTGAGGAGGTCGACCGCCGGCTCTCGGGCGAGGAAGACACCTGCGCGGTCGTCGAGGACGTCCTCGTCGATCTCCACGGGGACCGGCAAGCGTACGAGCGGTGGCAGGCCGGCGAAGACATCTCCGCGGCCGAACGGGTGCGACTGCAGGGCTACGATCCCTGTAACGCGACGCTCGAAAGCGAGTACTACGCCGAGAAGGACGAGGCGACCTTCGAGCGCTCGAAGCATCTCCAATGGCTCTGGCGGCAGTTCGACGCCACGCCGATGGCCGACAACGTCGAGTTCGCGCTCCGGTTCCGGCGGATGCTCGCCGATCACCTCTTTGCGGAGTGCGGCGACGGCTGCCGCTTTTTTAAGGGCATCACGTTCACCTACGGTCACAACATCTCCGTTGGTGACAACGTCGTCGTCCACGACGACGTCCACCTCGACGACCGCGGGAAGTTGACGATCGGCGACCGCGTCTCCGTCTCCGACGGCGTCCACCTCTACAGCCACGACCACGACATCGTCGATCAAACCGAGATCGACAACTACCACACGATAATCAGAGACGACGCCCGCGTCACCTTCGACGCGATGGTTCGTGCCGGCTGTCGGATCGGCGAGAACTCGATCGTCGGCGCGCGTAGCGTCGTTCAGTCGGACGTGCCCGCCCACCACGTCGTGGTGGGCCAACCCGCACAGAGCGTCCGTATTAAACCGGGGTGGGAGGACGTCGCCGAACCGATCGATGGCGACCACCCCGACGGACGCGAGGACCGGCACCTCGAGTACGACCTTCCCGAGGACCTCGAGCAGTTCGACGAGTTCCAGCGCGACCTGAACCCGCCCGCGGGCCGGTAAGCGGGGCCGTTGGCAGGCTGATTGTCCGTCTCGTTCGGGTAGTCCCGCAGTCGCTCGGGACACTCTGTATAACTCCGATCGGTGAGCAAACGACACGGCACTCATCTGTCTCGTAGCCCACTGTCGAGGCATCCGCGGCGGTGGTCACCGTCGGACGGACAGCGACACTCGTGGGTGTGGTGCATCACGGTCGTTGTGTCGCTCCGTACACCGTCTGCACCGAGGGCATCGCTACGCGACAGGTGCTGAGGGGGCGGTGACCGCTGGCTGGCCACGTCACTCGGTCGTGACGGCCGAGGCACCCTCGGTCAGCCGCCGAGCAGTCGTGCAGTTGAGACACGCGTTGACCTCGTCGTCGTTGTCGCCGAACACCTGTCGGAACCGACGCGAGACGAACGCCCCACACGCGCTACAGCGGCGGGCGGTCGGGGAGTCAGCCGCCTGCGTTTCGGGGAATCTCGAGACCATAGATTCCGTTCTTCCGCGGCACGCACTTAGTTAAGCGGTCATTTTTGCACCTTGTTTCCGGTGGGTATATAAAAGCGCGAACGGCGATTCGGTCGGTGTCGCTATCCGGTGGAGGGCAATCACACGGCACTCGCGGTCCGGCAGAGAGCAACTGTAAAGTGATGAGGGTCGGACAAACCTACATGGATTTCAGTTACACTGCCGAACAAAAACAGATCACCGACATGGTCGCGGAGTTCGTCGACGAGGAGATCGTCCCCGTCGCCGCCGAGATCGACAAAACGGACGAGTTTCCGACCGACATTATCAGCCAACTCGCCGAGTTGGGCCTCATGGGGATGCCGTTCCCCGAGGAGTACGGCGGGGCCGGACTCGATTATCACGCCTACCCGGCGGCGCTCGAGGAGATCTCCCGCGGGTCGGGGGGGCTCGGGACCATCGTCGCGGCCCACGTCTCTCTCGCCGGAAACATGGTCTATGCGTTCGGCAACGAGGAACAAAAACAGGAGTACCTCACGCCGTTGGCGCTCGGTGAGGACATCGGCGCGTTCGCGCTCTCGGAGGCGGGGGCGGGCAGCGACGTCCCGGCGATGGGGACGACCGCCGAGAAGGAGGGCGACGAGTACGTCATCAACGGCGGCAAGCTCTGGATCTCGAACGGCTCGGTCGCCGACACCGTGGTCGTCTTCGCGAAGACCGACCCGGAGGCCGGCAACAAGGGGATCTCCTCGTTCGTCGTCCGTCCGGAGGAGGACGACGGCTTCATGGTCGAAGGAACGGAGGAGAAACTCGGCGACAAGGGCTGTCCGACCGCCGAGTTACGCTTCGAAAACCTCCACGTCGACGAGTCACGCCGCCTCGGTGAGGAGGGACGCGGCTTCGTCCACGCGCTGAAGACACTCAACGGCGGCCGAATCACCATCGCGGCCCGCTCGGTCGGGATTGCACAAGCCGCCCTCGACGAGGCGACGGAGTACGCCCAACAGCGCGAGCAGTTCGGCAACCCCATCTCCGAGTTCCAGGCGATCCAGCACAAACTCGCCGACATGGACACGAAGACGCGCGCCGCACGGTTGCTCATGCACTCGGCCGCCGACAAGAAGATGGACGGCGAGGACTTCGTCAAGGAGGCCGCCCAGGCCAAGCTCTACGCCTCGGAGGTCTCACGCGAGGTCGCCAACGAGGGGATCCAGATCCACGGCGGCTACGGCTACACGAAGGACTTCCCCGCCGAGCGCTTCTACCGCGACGCCAAGCTCAACGAGATCTACGAGGGCACGAGCGAGGTGCTGCGGAACACGATCGCGAACGAGCTGTTCGACTAGACCGAACCGGCGGCGACCGGAACCGTTTCGGGTCGACGCGGCGGTCGGGTACGTTTAAATTCGCCACCGGTCGTTCCGCGGGCCTTGTGCCAGAGACCACGACGAAGCCACGGGCCGCCGCACCCGTGGTACTTCACATCGGACGGTGTATGACGACGATCCGACCGAGGACCGGCGGTTTCTATACTCAGTTCCGTCGACCCCCGGAGGAAATCGACCTATTGAGGGTTGACGGAAGCTCTTTAATATATTCGTACGTTAGCAGGCATATGCCCCGAAAATCGGGCATAGTTTCAGACGAGCCCTTGTGGGGTTGAAGCGACGACCCACAGGCCGGACACGCCGCTCTCGACAGCACGTTCTTCGACCGCCGCCGACAACGGCTTCCAAAGCTGGCATACCGAGTACGAAATCGCCGCATATGACGTTGAGGACCTCGTTCACTATCGCGGATCCTCACCGAAAGCAGCTCTAAACAACGCGCTCAACCGGGCAAACGGCTACACTCAGCGCTGGATGGCCGAAACATCGTATTCGACAACCAAGCGCTCGCTCGGCAAGGCGCGGCACCCGGGCTGTAACGCCCATGACTCGGCTTCTTTCGCACACGGACCAGTCACGCCCACGTGCTCTGAGGCACGGAATCGCGTTCGGTCTCTTGCGCCCCATATCTTGTTTCACGCTCTC